>NZ_JANLOH010000092.1:0-91898 GCF_025466155.1 Pseudomonas sp. 13B_2.1_Bac1
ACAACACCGGACCCGCACCCCCCCCCACCCCCGCCACCCCAGCTCCCACATTGGATCTCCAGCGCTTTCGATAGAGGAGTCATGCATGTCTGGATTCTGGAACCAAGCCTTCGACCTCACCGGCCGGTGCGCAGTGATCACCGGTGGCGCCGCCGGGATCGGCCTGGCCTGCGCCACCCTGCTGGCGGAACGCGGCGCCCGCGTGGCGTTGCTCGACCGCGCCCCCGCCGTGGCTGAAGTGGCCGCCAGCCTAGGCGCCGGGCACTTGGGCATTGCCGTTGATCTCAGCCAGATCGGCCAGATACAAACCACCGTCGATAGCGTATTCGAACACTTCCAACGCCTTGATTACCTGATCAACAGCGCCGGCGTGGCGCTCCTGGACAAGGCTATTGATGTCAGCGAAAGCGCGTGGGACACCACCCTGGACATCAACCTCAAGGCGAGCTTTTTTGTCGCCCAGGCCTGCGCCAAGCACATGCTCGCCAACGGCGGCGGGCGCATCGTCAACCTTGCTTCGCAGGCTGCCGTGATTGGCCTGGACCGCCACGTCGCCTACTGCGCGAGCAAAGCGGCCATTGTCGGCATGACCAAGGTATTGGCGATGGAATGGGCGCCGCACATCAACGTCAACGCCATCTCCCCGACCATCGTCGAGACCGCGCTGGGCAAAAAAGCCTGGGCCGGTGAAGTCGGCGAAAAAGCCAAATTGCAGATCCCGGCGGGCCGTTTTGCCCAGCCGGAGGAAATCGCCGGGCTGGCGTTGTACCTGCTCAGCGACGCCGCGCAGATGGTCACCGGCGCCAACATGGTGATCGACGGCGGCTACAGCATTCAGTAATTCATTTTTTGTCGTGAGGTTTTGTCATGTCCACCGTCACCGAACGCACCCCCGAACAACTGTCACCGGTCATCCCGAAAACCATGCAGGCCGTGGTCTGTCACGGCCCTGAAGATTACCGCCTGGAAACCGTCGACGTGCCCACGCCCGGCCCCGACGAGATTCTTACCAAAGTCGAGCTGTGCGGCATCTGCATGGGCGATATCAAGACCTATCGCGGCGCCCCCTCGTTCTGGGGTGACGCCGAGCAACCCCGCTATGTGAAACCGCCGATGATTCCCGGCCATGAATTCGTCTGCCGTGTGGTTGCCCTGGGCCCTGGCGCGGAGAAACGTGGCGTGGCGGTCGGCGACCGGGTGATCTCCGAGCAGATCGTGCCGTGCTGGGGCTGTCGCTTCTGCAACCACGGCCAATACTGGATGTGCCAGAAGCATGACCTCTATGGCTTCCAGAACAATGTGCAGGGCGCCATGGCCCAGTACATGATCTTTACCAAGGAAGGCATCATCCACAAAGTGCCAGACTCCATCGCCCCCGACGAAGCAATACTGATCGAACCGTTGGCGTGTTCGCTGCACGCGGCGGAACGCGCGAATGTGGATTTCGACGATGTGGTGGTGGTCGCAGGTGCGGGCACCCTGGGCCTGGGGATCATCGGCGCGGTGCGCATGCGCAATCCGAAAAAGCTCATCGTGCTGGACATGAAGCCCGAACGCGCTGCCCTTGCCTTGCGCATGGGCGCCGACGAGGTGTGGAACCCGGCCGAGGTCGATGTACTGGCGAAGATCCGCGAGATCACCGAGGGCTACGGTTGCGACATTTACATCGAGGCCACCGGGCACCACAAGGCCGTGAACCAGGGCCTGGCGATGCTGCGCAAGCTGGGGCGTTTCGTCGAGTTCAGCGTGTTCAATGACGAAGCCACGGTGGACTGGTCGATCATTGGCGACCGCAAGGAACTGGACGTGCTGGGCTCGCACCTGGGCCCGTACATGTACCCGCGCGCCATCGACTTCATCGGCAACCGCAAGATCGACATGCGCGACGTGGTGACCCACAAGTTTGCGCTGGCAGACTTCAAGGAAGCGTTCGCAGTGATGGAGCGCGGCGACAAATCGCTGAAGGTAGTCCTGGAACCCTGACCCACAGGCGAACACGCCCTGGTGTTGATCCATGTTGCCCACTAGAACAAGAGCACAGGAACCCGCGTTATGAATCGAGTCATCAACGATCCGGACCAAGTGGTCGAGGACATGCTGCGCGGTATTCTGGTCGCGCACCCCGAACTGCGCCAATACGAGGCCAACCCTCGGGTCATCGTCAAGGCCAGGCCTTCGGCCCAAGGCAGCGTCGGCATTGTCACCGGCGGCGGCTCGGGGCATGAACCGGCCTTTCTCGGTTATGTCGGCCCAGGCCTGGTGGATGCGGTAGCCGTCGGCGAGATCTTCTCCTCGCCCACCGCCAAGAGTTTTTTCGACGCGTTCCGCGCCGCTGACCAGGGCGCCGGCGTAGCCTGCCTCTACGGCAACTATGCCGGCGATAACATGAACGTGAAGCTGGCGATGAAAATGGCCGCCAGCAAAGACATGCGTATCCGCACCGTGGTCGCCAACGATGACGTGGCATCCGCGCCCAAGGCCGACATTGCCAAGCGCCGTGGCGTGGCCGGGGAGATCTTCATGTGGAAGATCGGCGGCGCCGCTGCGGCCCAGCACTACGACCTGGACGGGGTGATCCGGGTCGCGCAGAAAACCGTCGACCACTGCCGCTCGATTGGTATCGGCCTCACACCGTGCACCATTGCCGCAGTGGGCAAGCCGAACTTCCAGATCCCCGACGGCCAGATGGAACTGGGCATCGGCCATCATGGCGAACCGGGTATCGAAGTGGTTCCGATCGAACCGGCCGCAGCCATGGCCGAACGCATGCTCGCGCCGATCCTCGCCGACCGTGACTTCAGCCAGGACGACAGCGTGGTGGTGCTGGTCTCGGGCCTGGGCGCCACGCCGGTCATGGAGTTGTATATTTTCTATGCCGAGGTCGAAAAACAGCTCAAGGCCAAAGGCTTGAAGATTCACCGCTGCTATGTCGGCAACTACTTCACGTCCCTTGAGATGATGGGCGTGACCCTGACCTTGCTCGGCCTCGACGCCGAGTTGAAAACCCTGATCGACCAACCCTGCCGTTCCATCGGCATGACCCAGGCGGAGTGAACCATGAGCCAGCATTTTTCCACCCGTGACGGCAGCGCCATCGTCGCCGACCTGGTCAGCGTGATCGTGGCCAACCGCGAATACCTCAGCGAAGTCGACGGTGCCATTGGCGATGGCGACCATGGCATCAACATGGCCAAGGGGTTCGCCCATTGCGGGCGCACCATCGAAGGCCGCCAACTGACCCTGGCCGAAGCACTCGACGAACTGACCCTCAGCCTGATGGAAGGCATCGGCGGCTCCATGGGCCCACTGTACGGCAGCCTGTTCATTGGCATGGCCGATGAAGTGCGCAACAGCGACGACATCGACGCCGCAACCTTTGCTCATTTGCTGCGCGGCGGCTTGACCTCGTTGCAGGACATTACCGAAGCGGGTGTGGGCGACAAGTGCCTGATGGATACCTTGATCCCGGCCGTCGAAGCCTTTGAGCGGGCGCATGCCTCGGGGGCCGCCTTCAGCGACGCACTGGACGCGATGAAAGCCGCCGCATCACAGGGCCGCGATTCGACCAAGGACCTGGTGGCGAAGATCGGCCGCGCCAGTCGCCTGGGCGAACGCTCCCTCGGCGTGCTGGATGCCGGGGCCGTGTCGTGCTGCCTGATCCTTACGCGCCTGGCCGATTCGGTACAGCCGCGACTGTCTGCTTGACCTGCTGGATGTACCGCGCCACCGCCGGCGCTTTTTCGAAGCGCCGGTGAATCAGCGACAGCCACGACGACGCGTCACTGCCCTGGATGCTGCGGTACACCACGCCTGGCAAACTCACATGCCCGACCATTGACGCCGGCACCACCGCCACGCCCTGCCCGAGTGACACCAGCGCCACCACCGCCACCAATCCGCCGGGCTGCGGCCCGAGGCGCAGTGCATAGCCGCCTTGCGCCGCCACCTGCAAGGTACCGCTGATTTGCTCCGGCAAGATGAACGTCTCGTTTTGCAGGTGCTCGCAACCGATGGCCTTCAGCCCCAGCAGCCAGGAGTCCTGCGGCAGCGCCAATACAAACCCTTCACTGTCCAGGCGTACCGCCTCGACACCCTCCGGCAGGGTCATGGGCGAGCGGATATAGCCGATATCGACACGTCCATCCGCTACCGCGCCAGGCAACGACGCCATCGCACATTCGCGCACGTTCACGCTGACATCCGGAAATACCTGGCTGAACGCCTGGATTTGCCGCTGCAACAGGCCCGAATACACCGCCGACGCCACATAGCCCAATTCGATATGACCGATCTCGCCACGGCCGGCGCGCTGGGCATTGCGCTGGGCGAACTCGAACTGGCGCACGGTCGCCTCGGCCTCGATCAACAGCGCCGCACCCGCCTCGGTGAGGCTGACTTCGCGTTGCTGGCGGACAAACAGGCGCGTGCCCAGGGTCGCCTCCATGTCCTGGATTTGCCGACTCAGCGTCGGCGGTGCAATGCCCAACTGCTCCGCCGCGCGGGTGAAGTTTCGGTGCCGGGCAACCGCCAGGAAATAGCGGAAATGACGTATTTCCATCGCAGGATTAGCTCAAAGGTAATGAAGATCACACTGGCACCTAATAAAGCTACGGTGGACCGAAGATAAGCTAGGCGCACGCTCACAGTAGAGAGACCCGCTTATGTTAGTCAAATCGCTGGTACTGGTATTGACCGGCCTGAGCCTCGCCCCCGCGGCGATGGCGAACGAACCACCCGCCAGCGTTGCCCACAAGGCAACACTGCCCCTGGCCACGGCCCAGCAGATTGCGGCGCAGGCACGTAAAGTCGCCGCGGATAACGGTTGGCCCTGCGCGCTGGCAATTGTCGACGACGGCGGCTGGCCGATTCTCACCACGCGCATGGACGGTGCGCCGGTAGTCGCCGGGATCGAGTTGGCCCAAGGCAAGGCGCGCACCTCGGCGCTGTTCAAACGGCCTTCGGCCGACCTCGAAAATGCCATCAACGGTGGGCGCCCGGCGGCCGTCACAGCCGGCCTGCTGATGATGAAAGGCGCGCTGCCGATCATCCTCGAAGGCCAGGTCGTGGGCGCCCTCGGCATCAGCGCCGACACCCCGGCCCACGATGAACAGATTGCCCAGGCGGCGCTGGCGGCGGTGCAGCCATGAGCACCGCCAGCCCACGGTTTACCTTGCTGACCGCCTCCGGGGTCTGTTCGCTGATTGTGCTCGACACCAACATCGTCGCCGTGACCCTGCCGAGCATCGCCCGCGACCTGGGGGCGAACTTTGCCGATATCGAATGGGTGGTCAGCGCCTACATGCTCGCGTTCGCCGCCCTGCTGTTGCCAGCCGGCAGCATCGCCGACCGCTTTGGTCGCAAGAAGACCCTGGTCTGGGGCCTGGGGATTTTCATCCTGGCCTCTCTCGGCTGCGGCGCGGCGCCCACTGCGCTGTGGCTGGATATCGCGCGGGCCGTCAAAGGTGTCGGCGCAGCCCTGCTGTTGACCTCGGCGCTGGCCTCCATCGGCCACACCTTCCACGACGAGGTCGAGCGCGCCAAGGCCTGGGCCTTCTGGGGCGCCTGCATGGGCGTGGCGATGACCGCCGCGCCGACGCTGGGCGGCCTGATCACCGAATACCTGGGCTGGCGCTGGATCTTCTACCTCAACCTGCCCGTGGGCCTGGTGTTGATGAGCCTGGTGCTGCGCGCCATTCCAGAGTCGCGTGACACACAGTCTGCACGCCTCGACCCGTGGGGCAGCCTGACCTTCAGCGCAAGCTTGCTGTGTTTGATCTGGGGCCTGATCGAGGCCAACCGCATCGGCTGGGACAACCCGCTGACCTATGCGCGGCTACTGGGCGGCGCAGCCTTGCTGGCTGCATTTGTCCTCGTCGAACGCCTGCAACAACGGCCGATGGTCGACCTGCAACTGTTCCGGCATCCGCGCTTCATCGGCGCGCTGCTGGGGATGTTTGCCTATGCCGGCTGCGCCCAGGTGATGATGACGCTGCTGCCGTTCTACCTGCAGAACGGCCTGGGCTTTTCCGCGATTGCTTCAGGGCTGGGCATGCTGCCCTTTGCCCTGACGATGTTGATCTGCCCAAGGATTGGCGCACGCCTGGCCAGCCGTTTTACCCCGTCGACGATGATGGCGACGGGACTCGCGTTGGTCGGCAGCGGCAATTTGCTGAGCGCCTGGGCGGTGAACATCGGTGGTTACCTGCCCTTCGCCCTGGCCATTGCGGTCACGGGCGCCGGAGCGGGCCTGCTGAATGGCGACACGCAAAAAAACATCATGGCCTGCGTGCCACGAGACCGTGCCGGCATGGCCTCGGGCATGAGCACTACCATGCGTTTCAGCGCGATCATGCTGGCGATTGGCGTGTACGGGGCATTGCTGAGCAGCCACAGCGAGCAACTGCTGCGTGCGAGTCTCGACAGCCAGTGGCAGGCGCAGCTAGCGGGAATTGCCTCGCGGGTGGTGGCCGGGGACATGCCGGCGGCGATGGGCTTGTTGCCGCAGACGGCACGGGCGGTGGCACAACCACTGGCGCGGCAGGCGTTTGTCGGCGGGTTCGGCGCGGTGCTGTGGGTGGCAGGGTTGTTGGGCCTGCTGGGCGCGTTGGTGGTGGGGATGCTGATGCGAAAGCCGATTCCTGTGGTGCAACAGGCCCGCGTGCTAACGCAGAACTGAATGTGGGAGCGGGCTTGCCCGCGATGGCGCCAGTTCAGTCGGTAGAGGTATCGACTGGTACATCGCTATCGCGGGCAAGCCCGCTCCCACAGGGGAATTACCCAAATTTCGGCGTTACCAGAAACGCTGCTGGGTCAACCGGCTCCACCAGGTCAGCAGCACACGGTCCACCGAGCCGCTTGCCGCCAGGCCCACTCGCTCTTGCAGGCTCTTGCGCTCGGCGTAGTGCAGGTGGAATACCTCGGCGGTCTTGGCCTTGGTAGCCAGGTATTCGTCGCTGGTCTGCAGCTCGTCGACCAGTTGCTTGTCCAACGCTGCAACACCCAGCCACACTTCTCCGGTCGCCACCTCATCAATCGCCAATTGCGGGCGATAGCGCGAGACGAAGTTCTTGAACAGTTGATGGGTGATGTCCAGATCTTCCTGGAACTTCTCGCGGCCCTTCTCGGTGTTTTCGCCAAACACCGTGAGGGTGCGCTTGTACTCACCGGCGGTCAGTACTTCAAAGTCGATGTCGTGTTTCTTCAGCAGGCGATTGACGTTGGGCAACTGCGCCACCACGCCGATGGAGCCGAGGATCGCGAACGGTGCGCTGATGATCTTCTCGCCGATGCACGCCATCATGTAGCCGCCGCTGGCCGCGACCTTGTCGATGCACACGGTCAATGGCACGCCCGCCTGACGGATACGCGCCAGTTGCGACGACGCCAGGCCATAGCTGTGGACCATGCCGCCGCCGCTTTCCAGGCGCAGCACCACTTCGTCCTTCGGGGTGGCCAGGCTCAGCAAGGCAGTGATTTCGTGGCGCAGGCTCTCGGTGGCCGAGGCCTTGATGTCGCCGTCGAAATCCAGCACGAACACCCGTGGCTTGGCCTCGGGTTTCTTCTTGCCTTTCTTCTTTTCGGTCTTGCTCTCGGACTTGCGCAGGGCCTTGAGCTGGTCCTTGTCGAGCAGGCTCGACTCCAGGCGCTCGCGCAGGCCCTTGTAGAAATCATTCAGTTTGCTGACCTGCAGCTGTCCGGCGGATTTGCGACGGCCTTTGCTGCGCAGCGCCGCGAAGCTGATCAATACCACCAGAATAGCGACCACCAGGGTGACGGTCTTCGCCAGGAAACTCGCGTATTCGGCCAAAAAATCCATGTGACTCCTTACAAGTGCAGTGCGCCAGGCGCGGATTGCCCCAGCATACCGGCGGCACCGCGTTCGGGCCAGTGATCAAACCGCCAGTAAGCGGCCTCTAACGAGCTTTTAAAACAAGCGTATGTTTTTTCATTGACAGCTCCCTGGCATCCTCATAACCTCGCCAGACTTTCAACGTACCGGGAAAACGGACGTGGGCAGCATCTATCTGATTCGACATGGCCAGGCCTCCTTCGGTGCAGACGACTATGACGTCCTGTCGCCCGTCGGCGTGGAACAAGCGCAAGTGCTCGGGCGCCACCTGGCGGACCTGGGCCTGGTGTTCGACCGCTGCGTGGCGGGCGACCTGCGCCGCCAGCAGCACACCGCCACGGCCGCCTTCGATCAGTACAGCGCCCTCGGCCTGCCGGTACCGGCTCTGGAAATCGACAGCGCCTTCAACGAATTCGACGCCGACGCGATTATCCGCGCCCTGCTTCCCGACCTGCTCACCACCGAACCCGAAGCCCTGGAGATCCTGCGCAACGCCGCGCAGAACCGCAGCGAATTCCAGCGCATCTTCGCCCTGATCATCGAGCGCTGGCTGGCCGGCACCTATGATCCGCCGGGCCTGGAAAGCTGGCTGGGCTTCGTCGAACGGGTCCAGGGTGGCCTGCAACGCATTCTGGAAGCGGCGGACAACGCACAGAAGATTGCAGTGTTCACCTCCGGCGGCACCATCACCGCCCTGCTCCACCTGATAACCCGAATGCCGGCGGCCCAGGCCTTCGAACTGAACTGGCAAATTGTTAACACCTCGCTCAACCAGCTGAAATTCCGTGGTCGCGAGGTGGCACTGGCTTCCTTCAACAGTCATACCCACTTGCAACTGTTGAAGGCGCCGCAGCTCATCACGTTCCGATGAACTGCGGCCAACCGTGACCCCAAGGTCACTGGACTCTACCCTAAAGGATCGAAACCATGACTGACGTAGCCAAAGCTGTAGAAGCAATGAAAGCCAAATTCAACCCAGCCGCTGCTGACGGCCTGGACCTGGTGTTCGGTTTCCGTATCGACGACACCCAGAACTTCTCGCTGGTGGTCAAGAACAAAACCTGCGAACTGCTGGAAGGCGAAAACCCTGACGCCCAAGTGACCCTGGTCACCGACGGCGAAACCATGGAAGGCATCGTCAGCGGCGACACCGACGGCATGCAGGCCTTCATGAGCGGCAAGCTGCGCACCGAAGGCGACATGATGCTGGCCATGAAACTGAGCGAGCTGTTCCCGGCCTGATAAGCCCGCGCTCAAAAAAATCCCGCCTTTCGGCGGGATTTTTCGTTCAGCCAGCCTCCCGGTCAGCGGGTGTTGGCGTCATCCATTTCTTCGAACGTGTCCATGTACGCAGGGTCATTACCATCGTTTTCACGAATCACACGCCCTTCATACTCGGCGGTGATTTCACCGGTATTCACGTCAAGCCCAACCACGATCACCAGCTTGTATTTGCCCACTTGCAAGTACATGTCATAGAGGTCCCGGGGTTCATCGGGCAGCATAAAAAAGCTGTAGCTGTAACGTACGCGCTTGGTTAACACGGGCCACTGTGCTTCAAACGCGCGGGGATCGAAGGATGGGAGCACATCGCCGATTCCACGCAGCGCGGCCTCGACCAGTTGGTCATTGTCCTTGGCTTTGAAGACCACCGGATGAGTGCGAGTCATCGTCCGCATCGGGTTGGGAACAATATCCGTTTCAAGGCGGTACATGCCGCTGCTGAACCATTTTGTCGCATCGAAGGTGTCGTCACCTTTCTCGCAATCGCGGCAATGCATCATCAGCGGCGCCGCAGCGCTTTCCCGGGGATACAGTGAAGTGATCAACATTGCGCAGGTGATCAGCAGTGCCCCCAATAGGCCTGCACTGCAAACCCGCGCGATAACATTCGCCATCGTCTACATCCTTGTCTGAAGGGGTGGCGAATTTACCTGATTCAGACCTTTCGGTGGCGGGATTTTTGCCTGCCATTTCGCAAGCCATGGAGTTTCAATGTGGGCACTGGCTGGCCTGCGGAAGCGGTGGACCCGACAACCTTGATGCAGGCAGTGCCGACGCCATCGCAGGCAAGCCAGCTCCCACAGAAAAGCAGATCAGTGGCGCAGCCTAGATTTTCGGCTGCAGCAGCAACGCCACCAACGCACTCCACCCCGTCTGGTGCGACGCCCCCAACCCCCGCCCGGTTTCGCCATGGAAATACTCATGGAACAACACCAGGTCGCGACTGGCCGGGTCTGCTTCCAATTGCGCATAGCCCGCCATCGAAGGGCGCAGGCCATCTTCATCGCGCAAAAACAAGCGCGTGAGACGTTGACTGAGGCTGTCGGCCACTTCTTCAAGGGACGCCAGATAACCGCTGCCCGTCGGGTACTCCACGGAGAAGTTATCCGCGTAGTAGCGGTGAAACTCGCGCAGCGATTCGATCAGCATGTAGTTCACCGGCATCCACAGCGGCCCGCGCCAGTTGGAGTTGCCGCCGTAAAGGCGCGAATCGGATTCGCCAGGCTGGTAGCGCGCGCACAAGGTGTCGCCATTCATCTTCAGCCCCAGCGGCTGCTCGGCGAAGGCCTTGGACAAGGAGCGCACACCAAACGCCGAGAGAAACTCGTTGTCATCGAGCATGCGCCGCAGCAAGTCCTTGGTGCGCTCGCCCCGCAACAAAGCCAGCAACAGGCGATTGCCCTGCCCCGGTTCGTTCCAGCGCGACACCAGCTTGGCCAGGTCCGGTCGGTGGTGCATGAAGCCCAGCAGGCGCTCGCGCAGACCTTCAAGGCCCTCATGCTCGCGCTGCTCCAGCACCAGCACCGCGAACAAAGGCATCAGGCCGACAATCGAACGCAGGCGTACCGGCTCGCTCTGGCCATCGGGACGGTGCAGCACGTCGTAGAAAAACCGGTCCTGCTCGTCCCACAGCCCTTCGGCGCTGTCATCGACCCGGTTGATCGCGCCGGCGATATAGAGGAAATGCTCGAAGAACTTCACCGCGATATCGACATAGACGACGTTGCGCTTGGCCAACTCCAGCCCGATGCGCATCAGGTCCAGTGCATATGCTGCGACCCACGCCGTACCGTCGGCCTGGTCCAGTTGATAGCCCGGCGGCAACGCGGCCGAGCGGTCGAACAAGGCGATATTGTCCAGGCCGAGGAAACCGCCCTGGAACAGGTTGCGCCCCTCGGCGTCCTTGCGGTTGACCCACCAGGAAAAATTCAGCAGCAGCTTGTGGAAGATTCGCTCGAGGAAATCCATATCGCCGACGCCGGTCAGCGCCTTGTCCTGCTGATACACACGCCAACTGGCCCAGGCATGCACCGGCGGATTGGCATCATCGAACCGCCACTCATAGGCCGGCAGCTGGCCATTGGGGTGCATGAACCGGTCTTTTACCAGCAGCAGCAATTGTTGCTTGGCATACCCGGGATCAATCAGCGCAAAGGCCACGGCCTGGAAGCCCTGGTCCCAGGAGGCGTACCACGGGTATTCCCAGGTGTCGGGCATGGAGAGAATGTCGAAGTTGGACAGGTGCCGCCAATGGGTATTGCGAAAATGCAGGCGTTCGGGCGGCGGCGCAGGCTGGGCCGGGTCTCCGTCGAGCCACTGGTTCACATCAAAATAGTACAGCTGCTTGGACCACAGCAATCCGGCCAGCGCCTGGCGCTGCACATTGCGCGCGTCGTCATCGGCGATGCCGTGCTGCAAGGCGGCGTAGAACTCATCCGTCTCCTGGCGGCGCAAGTCGAACAGCTTGCGCGCATTGACCTCGGGCGCGTCCGTCGGGGCAAAACGCAGGTACAGGGTTTTATGCTCAAGGCCTGCGAGTTCGAGGCTAAACCGCGCGGCGACCTTGGTGCCGGCGTCGCGGCGAATCGCCGTGGCAACGCCGTCCACCACGTAATCGTTGATGCCATCCTTGAACGGCCCCGCAGTCGGTTGCCCGTCGAGCTTGGGAAAGTTGGTCTGGTTTTCGCAGAACAGCCATTCCACCCCCTCCTGGCCCCAGGCGCTGAGATGGCGATCGTCGAGTTCGTGATGCCGGGCCAGTACCCGATCAGTGTCCAGCGTCAACGCTGGCTTGGGCGCGTCGAAGGTCCAGCTCCAGTCATTGCGCGCCCACAGTTGCGGCAATACCTGCAAGCGGGTTGGCTGTTCGGAGCGGTTGTGGACGGTGACGCGCATGAAGATGTCGTCGGGCGCGTGCTTGGCGTATTCGACGCTGATGTCGCAGTAACGGTTGTCTTCGAACACGCCGGTATCGAGGATTTCATACTCGGCATCGTCCAACCCGCGGCGCCCGTTCTCGGCGGTCAGGTCAGCGTAGGGAAAGGCTGCGTGCGGGTATTTGTAGAGCATGCGCATGTAGGCATGGCTCGGTACGCCATCGACGAAAAAGTACAGTTCCTTGACGTCTTCACCGTGGTTGCCCTCGGCGTTATTCAGGCCGAACAGGCGTTCCTTGAGGATCGTGTCGCGCTCGTTCCACAAGGCCAGGCCCAGGCACCAGCGTTGCGCCTTGTCACTGAAGCCGGCAAGCCCATCTTCGCCCCAGCGGTAGGCGCGGCTGCGTGCATGTTCATGGGGGAAGTAGGTCCAGGCATCGCCATCGGCGCTGTAGTCTTCGCGCACCGTGCCCCATTGGCGTTCGCTCAGATAGGGGCCCCACTCGCGCCAACGTTCGGCATCCGGCGTCGCCTGGCGTTGGCCTTCAATCGTGTCCAGTATTCGGGTGTTGGGTGTGGCCGTCATTGGGTCCTCCATCGCCTACCAGGTGAGGAGCAGTGTAGAACCCAATGACGCCCGGGTGCACATGAAGACTTAGAAGATCGCGTACGTGTAGTTGAAGATCAGGCGCGTCTGGTCCTGGCCGGCGGTGCCGGTGTTTTTGCCGTGGTAGGTACCGGTACGGAAGGTGGTACCGAAGCCTTTCAGAGGACCGGCCTGCACAACGTAGTCCAGGCGGAAGTCGGTTTCGTTTTCTTTCTGGTCCGGACCACCGGCCACCTTCGACTTGATGTCCGAGCCGTCCAGGTACGCCACGGACGCCTTCAGGCCCGGTACATAAGCCTTGAAGTCATACGAGTACTGACCGAAGTTGACCTGCTCGCCGGCACGCGAGAACTGGCCGACCACGGCGTCGGTGAACAGGTAGAAGTCGCTGCCGCCGGCGCCTTGCGCGTGCGGGTCGGCGATGCTGCCCTGGTTGACCCAGACAAAACCGCCATCGTCACCCACGCCAATGTGGCCCAGCATCAGGCTGCTGCCGCCCAACTGGTAGGTGAAGGCGGCACTGTAGGTTTTGTTGTCGACTTCGTTGGCGTGCTTGGCGTAACCGCCGTTGTTGTTGAACTGGTAGCCGCTCTCGCCGTTCTTGCCGTCGCTGGTGCTGTCGAAGTAGCGCAGGTCGGTCTTGAACGACTGGTCATTGCCCAGCGGCAGCACGTGGACCAGGCCGAAGTAGTTCTGTTTGTAGAAGTCTTGCAGTTGGGCGTAGTAGTACTGCAACGTCAGGTTTTTCGCGACGACGTTGTCGGAAGAACCAAACGGCTTGTAGTCCAACCCACCGAACTTGAAGCTGTCGCTGTCGCGCTGGCCACCGGCAACGCTCAAGCCTGTGGAGTTGCTGGAGGCACGGCCTTCGGCGCGGTTCAATTCACCACCGGTGAACGTCACGTTGGGAATGTCGCTGGAGGTGAGGATGCCACCGTCAAAGGTCTGCGGTGCCACGCGGCTGTCGTTGGAGACCAGGATCGGCAACACCGGCGCCAAGCCACCCCCGACGTGCAACTCGGTCTGGGAAATGCGGAACTTCACGTTACCGGCCGCACGACCAAAGGAATCGGCCGGCTCGGTGCCGTTGTTCTTGGTCGGGAAGAAACTGTTGCCATTACCCGACAGGCCAGGGCCTGCGGTGTGGCCATCGCCGCCGTCCAGGCGCAGCGCGCCGAAGGCCATGACGTCGAAACCGACACCCAGGGTGCCTTGGGTGTAGCCGGATTTATAGTCAAAGCGCAGCAATGTCGCGGCTTCACGCAGATCGTTGTTGGTCCCCGAGCGGTTATCCGCGCTGTAGTACATGGTCCGCGAACTGACGGCGGCGTGGCTGTCTTCGAGAAAGCCGCTGTGACCGTTGCCCGTGCCCAGCGAACCGAGCCCGAAATCATCAGCCAATGCGTGTTGTGCAAGAACGGCGGCGGTGATGGATAACGCCAGTGTAGAAATTTTCATTAACGACGGCCCCTAAACATATTTTTATGTGTGCGATGTGCGAAACGACGTTTTCATCCTTGCAAACGTGACGATTCTTTCATGGCGGACGGGGCTGACTCCGTGAAGAATTAGTTAGGAAAGGCTCGGAAAAATGAAATTTCCAGCCGGCCGTTTTTTGTCATATTCGCGTCATCTCATTCATTTGCAGAATGAAGTCCAGAGGAATCTTCGTTTGCAACCTCACCTGCAGCTCAACAAAATCCAGCGAACGGTCACCTTCATCGGCAAAGCCATCAGGAATTTTTCTATGCACACCAGCGCACATGTCAGCCCCGACGAGATCCGCAAGGGCTTTTCCAAGGCCATGTCCGATATGTACCGAGATGAAGTTCCGCTGTATGGGGCGCTGATGGAGCTGGTGGCCGAGACCAATACCCGCGTATTCGAGCGCGAACCGGCCCTGGCGCAACAGCTGCAGCGCACCGGGGAAATCCAGCGCCTGGACCAGGAGCGTCACGGCGCCATCCGCCTGGGCACTGCTGCGGAGCTGGCGACCATCAGCCGCCTGTTTGCGGTGATGGGCATGCAACCGGTGGGCTACTACGACCTGACGCCCGCCGGCGTGCCGGTGCATTCCACGGCGTTTCGCGCGGTACATGAAAGCGCGCTGCAAACCAGCCCGTTTCGCGTATTCACCTCGCTGCTGCGCCTGGAGCTGATCGAAAGTCCTGAGCTGCGCGCCTTCGCCGAAGCGGCCCTGGCCAAGCGGGCGATCTTTACCCCCGGCGCCCTCGCACTGATCGAACAAGCGGAGCAGGACGGCGGCCTCGACGCCAACGATGCGCAGGCCTTCATCCGCCAGGCCCTGGAGACCTTTCGCTGGCACCACACCGCCACCGTCACCGCCGCGCAGTACCAGCAACTCAGCGACCAGCACCGCCTGATCGCCGACGTAGTGGCCTTCAAGGGCCCGCACATCAACCACCTGACCCCGCGCACGCTGGACATCGACCAGGTGCAGGCCGCCATGCCCGGCAAGGGCATCACCCCCAAGGCCGTGATCGAAGGCCCACCCCGCCGCCGTTGCCCGATCCTGCTGCGCCAGACCAGCTTCAAGGCCCTCGACGAACCCATCGCCTTCACCGACGCCCAAGGCAGTCACAGCGCGCGCTTCGGTGAAATCGAACAACGCGGCGTCGCCCTCACCCCCAAGGGCCGTGCGCTGTACGACCAACTGCTGAACGCCGCTCGCGACGCACTCGGCGCTTTCCCCAATGAGGGCAACGCCGCACGCTATATGCAATTGATGGAGCAACACTTCCAGGCCTTCCCGGATGACCACGCGCAGATGCGCGAACACGACCTGGCGTACTTCCGCTACTTCGCCACGGACAAGGGCCTGGCGGCACGCGGCCACGCTGATCAGCCGCGTACGCTGCCAGCGCTGATCGCGGCCGGTCATGTGGACGTGGAACCGTTGGTGTACGAGGATTTCCTGCCAGTGAGTGCGGCGGGGATATTTCAGTCAAACCTGGGGGACGCGGCGCAGAGCCACTACGCAGCCAATTCGAACAAGGCCGAGTTCGAGAAGGCGCTGGGGCGCCAGACAATCGATGAATTGCAGCTGTACGGCGAGACGCAGAAGCGCTCTATCGATGACTGCACCCGCGCGCTGCTGGGATAAAAAGACCGAGTGCCCACCCGGCTCACCAGCGCCGTCCTGGCGCCGCAACAGTCCCCAGAGCCGGGTGGGCGGTCGGCATCATAAGCAGCGAAGTGGAAGATGTCCCTCAGACAATTCTGAACAAAAATTACCGTTTCGTTGCAAGCGCACGGCTTATCCCAGCCGCCCCACGATCTCATCTTTGACCAACAAGCGTTTCTTCTTCAGCTTCTCCACGTCCTCATCGCTGGCACTGGCAGACTCCGCCTTCAGCACCGCGGCGTCGGCTGCGTCGTATTGACTGAACAGCGAGTCCAGGCGTTTGTCGCTGGCCCTGCGTTCGTGAACGACTTCCTTGGTAAAACCCAAGTCCTGGTATAGGTCGTGTTTCACTGGCATGGCGTACCTCCGCAAGTTGATCAATGGCTACAGCCTTGAAGCTAGCCCATTCCAAGGGGTCTTGTCATGTCCGGGGTCAAACCATCCCCGTTCGTCGCAACGCCGGCGATGCGATCAAACCTTTGCCGTGCCCTGCCCTCCACTGTAGATCGCACCCTGAGGGAGACCGGTTTCATGACTCACGCTGCCACTGCTGTCGACACCCAATGCATCAATACTATTCGCACCCTGGCCATGGACGCTGTGCAGAAGGCCAATTCCGGCCATCCGGGGACGCCCATGGGCCTGGCGCCGGTGGGGTATACGTTGTGGAGCCGCTTCCTGCGCTACCACCCGGACCATCCCGACTGGCCCAACCGCGACCGCTTCGTGCTATCGGTGGGGCATGCGTCGATGCTGCTGTATTCGCTGTTGCACCTGGCCGGCGTGGTCGAGATCGATGCGCATGGCAAGCGCTCGGGGCAACCGGCGATCAGCCTGGACGACATCAAGCAGTTCCGGCAAATGAGCTCCAAGACCCCGGGCCATCCCGAGTACCGCATGACCACCGGCGTGGAAACCACCACCGGCCCCCTCGGCCAGGGCTGCGCCAACAGTGTCGGCATGGCCATGGCCGAACGCTGGCTGGGCCAACGCTTCAACCGCGATGGCAAGGTGTTGTTCGACTACAACGTCTACACCCTGTGCGGTGACGGCGACATGATGGAAGGCATCAGCAGCGAAGCCGCCTCGATGGCCGGGCACTTGAAGCTGGATAACCTGTGCTGGATCTACGACAACAACACCATCAGCATCGAAGGCCATACCGAACTGGCCTTCAGCGAAGACGTGATCAAGCGCTTCCAGGCCTATGGCTGGCACACCTTGCACGTGACCGACGCAAATGACTTGCAGGCCTTGAGCACCGCCCTGGAGACCTTCAAGGCCAACACCGGCGCACCGACCCTGATCGTGGTCGACAGCGTGATCGGCTACGGCTCGCCCCACAAGCACAACACTGCCGCCGCGCATGGCGAGCCGTTGGGCGACGAGGAAATCCGCCTGACCAAGGCCGCGTACGGCTGGCCGCAGGATTCCAGTTTCCTGGTGCCCGATGAAGCGCGCACAGTGCTGCGTGATGCGCTGCTGGAGCGCAGCCGGCCACTGTATGACGCCTGGAAGCAGCACCTGACGCACCTGGAGCAATATGAGCCGGAGCTGGCCGATGAACTGCAGCGCATGCGCGCCGGTGAAATGCCCGAGCATTGGCAGGACGGCTTGCCCAGCTTCGACACCGATGCCAAGGGAGTAGCCAGCCGCGCCGCCGGTGGTGAAGTGCTGAACGCGTTCGCCCAGCAGATCCCGTGGTTGCTCGGTGGCTCGGCGGACTTGTCGCCCTCGACCAAGACCAACCTCACCTTCGACGGTGCCGGACGTTTCAGCGCCGACGACTACAGCGGGCGCAACCTGCATTTCGGCATCCGCGAGCATGCGATGGGCGCGATTGCCAATGGCATGGCGCTGTCTTATCTGCGGCCGTACACCTCGACGTTCCTGGTGTTCAGTGACTACATGAAACCGCCGATCCGCCTGGCAGCGATCATGGAGCTACCGGTGGTGTTCGTGTTCACCCACGACTCGATTGGCGTCGGCGAGGACGGGCCGACGCACCAGCCCATCGAGCATTTGACCCAACTGCGCGCCACACCGGGGTTGCTCACCCTGCGCCCAGGCGATGCGAATGAAACCCTCGAACTGTGGAAAGTCGCCCTGGCACAAACCCATCGTCCGAGTTGCGTGGTGTTGTCGCGCCAGCCGCTGCCGACGCTGGATCGGTCAAAGTACGCGCCTGCATCCGGAGCGGCCAAGGGCGCGTATGTGCTGGCCGGGGCTGAGCAGCCCAAAGTCCTGCTGTTGGCGACGGGCAGCGAAGTCAGCCTGGCGGTGGCGGCCTATGAGCAGCTCAAGGCTGAGGGGATCGCCGCGCAAGTGGTCTCGATGCCGAGCTGGGAACTGTTTGAAGAGCAGGACCAGGCCTACCGCGACAGTGTATTGCCGCCCGCCGTGAAAGCACGCGTCGTGGTCGAACAGGCAGGCCCGCTGGGTTGGGACCGCTATGTCGGCCAGACCGGCGCCAAGGTAGTGATGAACAGCTTCGGCGCGTCGGCGCCGTTGGCGAAGCTGCAGGAGAAGTTTGGCTTTACCGTGGAGAATGTGGTGAAGCAGGCCAAGCAACAGATCCAGCAAGCCTGACACGCAAGGCGCCCGGCTTGCCGGGCGCCTACAGGGGGTCAGAGCTCCTTGGCAAGGAAGGCGGCGGTGCGGCTTTTCCTGCTTTTCGCGACCTTCTGCGGCGTGCCGCTGGCAACCACCTTGCCGCCCAAATCCCCGGCCCCGGGCCCGATATCAATCACCCAGTCACTCTGGGCCACCACGCGCATTTCATGCTCCACCACGACCACCGTATGCCCCGCGTCCACCAGATGGTTCAACTGGCTCAGCAGGCGGTCGACATCCCGTGGGTGCAAGCCGGTTGTCGGCTCATCCAGCACATATAACGTGGCGCCGCGCGCATTGCGTTGCAGCTCGGTGGCTAGCTTGATGCGCTGCGCTTCACCCCCCGACAGCTCGGTCGCCGGCTGGCCCAGGCGCAGGTAGCCCAGGCCGATATCGCGCAGTACTTGCAATGAGCGCAGTACGCCAGGCTCCTCGGCAAACACCTCTACCGCCTGTTCTACCGTGAGCCCCAGCACCTGGGCGATGCTCAGGCCTTGCCATTCGATCGCCAAGGTCTCGGGGTTGTAGCGCGCGCCGTGGCAGGTCGGGCATGGCGCGTACACGCTGGGCATGAACAGCAATTCAACGCTGACAAAACCCTCGCCTTCGCAGTTCGGGCAACGGCCCTTGGCGACATTGAAGGAGAACTGCCCGGCATCGTAATGGCGTTTCTTCGCCGCCGGAGTGGCCGCGAACAGTTTGCGCACGTGGTCGAACAATCCGGTGTAGGTCGCCAGGTTGGAACGCGGCGTGCGGCCGATGGGTTTCTGGTCGACCTGCACCAGGCGGCGGATCTGCTCCAGCCCGGCACTGATGCGCCCGCCGCTGGTTTGCGGTGCATCGTCTTCCAGGCTTGGCTCCTCGTCGGTCTCCACCCGGCTGCCGAGGCCGCCACTCACCAGCTCCAGCAATGCCTGGCTGACCAGGCTGGATTTGCCCGAGCCGGAGATGCCCGTCACCGCCGTGAAACAGCCCAGCGGAAACTCCACCGCCAGGTCCTTGAGGTTATTGCGCGTCACGCCTTCAAGCTGCAACCAGCCGCTGGGCTGGCGTTGCGCTGCGCTCGACGGGCGCCGTGCGGCGAACAGGTAGTCACGGGTCTGCGAGGCCTCGACCTTGGCCAAACCCGCCGGTGGCCCGCTGTACAGCACGTGGCCGCCATGCTCGCCGGCCGCCGGGCCGACGTCGATCAGCCAGTCGGCGCGGCGCATGGTTTCCAGGTCGTGTTCCACCACAAACAGCGAATTGCCCGCCGCCTTCAAGCGATCCAGCGCAGTGAACAGTGCTTCGCCATCCGCCGGGTGCAAGCCCGCCGAGGGTTCGTCCAGCACATAGATCACACCGAACAACTGCGAGCCCAGTTGCGTGGCCAGGCGCAGGCGCTGCAACTCGCCGGACGACAACGTCGGCGTGCTGCGCTCCAGGGACAGATAACCCAGCCCCAAGTCGGTCAAGGTACTCACGCGTTCGAGCAAATCCTGGGCAATGCGCTGGGCGGCCAGGCGCTTTTCCACCGACAGCTTCATCGTGTCCTGCCCCGCCGCTACCGGGCGCAGCACTTCGGCCAGCTGGGTCAGCGAACGTTGCGACAATTCACCGATATCCAGCCCGGCAAACTTCACCGACAGCGCGGCCTTGGTCAGGCGCTTGCCTTCGCACAGCGGGCAGGCACTGCCCTGCATGAACTGTGACACGCGTTTTTTCATCAGCGCGCTTTGGGTATGGGTGAAGGTGTGCAGGATATAGCGCCGCGCGCCGCTGAACGTGCCCTGGTAACTCGGCTCCAGTTTGCGTTTCAACGCCTCGCGGGTCTGCTGTGGGGTGAAGCCGGCGTACACCGGCACGGTGGGGGTTTCTTCGGTGAAGAGGATCCAGTCGCGCTGCTTTTTCGGCAGGTCGCGCCATGGAATGTCGACGTCATAGCCGAGGGTCACCAGGATGTCGCGCAGGTTCTGGCCCTGCCACGCCAGCGGCCACGACGCCACGGCGCGCTGGCGGATGGTCAACGAAGGGTCCGGCACCATCAGCGCCTCGGTTACCTCGTACACCCGACCCAGGCCATGGCATTGCGGGCACGCGCCCTGCGGCAGATTCGGTGAGAAATCCTCGGCATACAGCATCGCCTGGCCCGCCGGATAGCTGCCGGCGCGCGAGTACAGCATGCGGATCAGGCTCGACAAGGTCGTGACGCTGCCCACCGAGGACCGCGCGCTCGGCGTGCCGCGCTGCTGTTGCAGGGCCACGGCCGGAGGCAGGCCTTCGATGGAGTCCACATCCGGCACGCCGACCTGATCGATCAGTCGCCGCGCATACGGCGCCACCGATTCGAAATAACGCCGCTGGGCCTCGGCATACACCGTGGAAAACGCCAGCGACGACTTGCCCGAGCCGGACACGCCGGTGAACACCACCAAGGCATCGCGCGGGATGTCCACATCGACGTTCTGCAGGTTGTGTTCGCGGGCGCCGCGCACCCGGACGAAGCCTGGTCGCTGGGCAGTGAGGGCGGGGATGTCGCGCTGTGAAGTCATGGTCAACCTTATCGAGCGGTGAGCACGCTGCGCACCCGTTGCGCCAGGGCTTCGGGGCTGTAGGGCTTGCTCAGCAGATGAATGTCGGGGCTCAGCAGGTGATTCCCGGAAAGAATGTCGCGGGTGTGCCCGGAGGTGAACAGCACCGCGATCGGTGGCTCCTGGGCGCGGGCCCAGTTGGCCAGGTCGGTGCTCTTGACCCGGCCGGGCATCACGACATCGGTGAAGATCAGATCGGGCAGCACGCCCGACTGCAGCATGTGCATCGCCTGGTCGCCGTCTTCGGCGGTGAGTACGGTGTAGCCCGCCTGCTCGAGCAGCTCGACGACCGTCACGCGCACGTCTTCGTTGTCTTCGACCACCAGCACCGTCTCATGCCCGTTGGCCGGCAGCACCGGTTCGGCGTGGGTGTCCTGGCTCTCTTCACCCAGGTTGCGCGGGAAATACATCTGCACCACGGTGCCCTTGCCCTCTTCGCTCCACACGTCGACATGCCCGCCGCTCTGGCGCACGAAGCCGAACACCATGCTCAAGCCAAGGCCGGTGCCGTGGCCACTGCGCTTGGTGGTGAAGAACGGTTCGAACACCCGCGCCAGGATCGCCGGCGGCATGCCCACGCCGATATCCGTGACCGCCAGGCGCACATACTCGCCCGGCTTGATGCTTTTACCCACGCACTCGGCAGGGTTGAGAATGATATTTTCGCCGGTGATGCGAATCACGCCCTCGCCCTGCATGGCATCACGGGCATTGATCGCCAGGTTGAGCAGCGCGTTTTCCAACTGGTTGCGGTCGACATTGATGCACCAGGAATCCTGGGGCAATTGCACGTCGATATGGATGGTCTCGCCCAGCGCGCGCTGCAGCAGCTCGCCCAGGCCTGCGTAGATGCGCTGCGGGTTGTACACCGCCGGCGACAACGGTTGGCGCCGCGCGAAGGCGAGCAGTTGCGAGGACAGCTTGGCGCCCCGCTCCACCGCCGCAATGGCCGCCGTGACGCGGCGCTGTACCTGGGGATTGTCCGGCTCATGACGGGCCAGCAGGTGCAGGTTGCCGGCGATCACTTGCAAAAGGTTGTTGAAGTCGTGGGCGACGCCGCCGGTCAGTCCGCCGATGGCTTCGAGCTTTTGCGCTTGGCGCAGTTGCTCTTCGGCGGCGGAACGCGCCTGCACTTCGGCGGCGACGCGTTGCTCCAGGTTATGCGTGAGTTCCTGGCGCACTCGTTCGGATTTCACGTGCTCGGTGGTCTCGTTCACGATCACCAGGACCCCGGCAGGTTGCTGGTGGTCATCGGCGATGGGGCTGTAGGTCAGGTCCATCCAGACCTCTTCCGGCACGCCGTTACGCAGCAACTCCAACGGAAAATTGCGGTAGGACAAGGTGCCGCCCGCCAGGCACGTATCCAGCACATGCCGGTTGAAATCGGCGACCTCAGGCCAGCCCAGTTCCACCGCCGTGCCCAGCAGGTAGGGATGCCGGCCGCCGGCAAACACCGAATAGCTGTCGTTGTAAATCATGTAGCCCGCCGCTCCCCACAGCATCACCATCGGCATGGGCGAGGCCAGCAGCATCTGCACGCTGCTGCTCAGGCTGCAAGGCCATTTCTCAATCGGCCCAAGCTCGGTCGAAGACCAGTCGAAGGCGCGGATCCGCTGGGCCATTTCACCGCCCCAACCTTCACAACCGTGGGTATTGGATAAAAACTGCATGGTGGGCTCTTGGCGAACGGATGGGTGAATGGGTGGGGCGATAGCCGTGATAAAACCTTGGAGCCCGGCAGCCGTGAAACGTTTCATTGCATATAACGTATCCGCAGCGGCGGCGGCAACTCCCCCTCAGTGAAAATCCCGGCTCCGCACCGTGATCCCCTCCAGCAGCGGCGTCAGGTCGGTCAGGCGCCCGGCAATCAGGTGCCGGACTTCGCCCACCGCTTCCCAGCGCCCGTCCACCTTGAGCAGCCGCGAGCCGACCAGGGCCTGGCGCTGGCGCTCGGCCAGGTCGCGCCAGACCACCACATTGAGGTTGCCGAACTCATCTTCCAGGGTGACGAATGTGACGCCACTGGCGGTGCCAGGACGCTGGCGACCGGTGACCAGCCCGGCGATGCTGACGTTGCGTCCATGCTCCACCGCAAGCAATTCCTGCGAGCTGCGACAGCGTCGTCTACGCAGCTCCGCGCGCAGCAGCGCCAAGGGATGCGGGCCGAGAGTCGTGCCGACGGTGGCGTAATCGGCGTGCAGGTCCTCGCCCACCGTGGGTGCTGGCAGCTCCACCTGCGCCTCGTCGGGGCTCGGCAAACCGGCGAACAACCCCAACTGTTTATGCACCCCGGCCACGTCCCAGCGCGCCTTGTGCCGGTTGCCGGCCAGGGCGCGCAAGGCCCCGGAATCCGCCAGCAAGGCCTGGGCGCGGGGATCCAGCCCGGCGCGATCGTCCAGGTCGGCGATGTCACTGAAGGCCCGACGCTGGCGCGCCGCCTCGATGCGCCGCGCATCCTCTTCGCGAAACCCCGAGATCATGCGCAAGCCCAGGCGAATCGCCGGCTGTTCGCCGTCGCTCGGCTCCAGGCTGCAATCCCAGTCACTGGCCAGCACGTCCACCGCACGGACCTGCAAGCGATGGCGTCGCGCGTCCTGCAGGATCTGGTCCGGGCTGTAGAAACCCATCGGCCAGCTGTTGATCAGCGCGCAGGCGAAGGCCGCCGGCTCATGGCATTTGAGCCAGCAACTGGCGTAGGTCAGCAAGGCAAAACTGGCCGCATGGGACTCGGGAAAGCCATAGCTGCCAAAGCCCTTGATCTGCTCGAAAATCTGCGCGGCAAACGCCTCGCTGTAGCCATTCTTGAGCATGCCGGTACGCAGGCGCTGCTGATGCGGTTCCAGGCCGCCGTGGCGTTTCCAGGCGGCCATCGAACGGCGTAGCTGGTCGGCCTCGCCGGGGCCGTAGTCGGCGGCGACCATGGCAATCTGCATCACCTGCTCCTGGAACAACGGGATGCCCAGGGTGCGTTTGAGCACCGCTTCCAGCTGCGGCGACGGGTAGGTTTCCGGCTCTTCCTTGTTTCGCCGCCGCAGGTACGGATGCACCATACCGCCCTGGATCGGCCCCGGTCGCACAATCGCGACTTCGATCACCAGGTCATAAAAGGTCTTTGGCTTGAGCCTTGGCAACATCGACATCTGCGCCCGCGACTCGATCTGGAACACGCCGATGGTGTCGGCCTTGCTGATCATCGCGTAGGTGGCCGGGTCTTCCTTGGGGATCGTCGCCAGGGCCAGGTCGCGATTGCGATGACGGCGCAGCAGATCGAAACAGCGGCGGATCGCGCTGAGCATGCCCAGCGCCAGGATATCCACCTTGAGCAGGCCGACGGCGTCGAGGTCGTCCTTGTCCCACTGGATGATGGTGCGCTCGGCCATGGCGGCGTTTTCCACCGGTACCAGGGTGTCCAGCGGGTACTCGGAAATCACGAAGCCGCCAGGGTGCTGGGACAAGTGCCGGGGGAAGCCGATCAGTTGCTGCGTGAGGGTGAGCACGCGGCGCAGGATCGGGCTGTGCGGGTCGAAACCACCTTCGCGCAGGCGCTCCAGTGGCGGCGCGTCATCGCTCCAGCGCCCGCAGCATTCGGCCAGGGCGTTGATCTGGTCCGGCGGCAAGCCCAGGGCCTTGGCCACATCGCGCACCGCGCCGGCCGCGTGGTAACTGCTGACCACCGCCGTCAGCGCCGCGCGAGTGCGACCGTAGCGCTGGAACACGTACTGCAGCACTTCTTCGCGGCGTTCGTGTTCGAAGTCGACGTCGATGTCCGGCGGCTCGTTGCGCTCCTTGGACAGGAAACGCTCGAACAGCATGTCGGTCAGGCTCGGGTCGATCTCGGTGATGCCCAGGGCAAAACACACCGCCGAGTTGGCCGCCGAGCCCCGGCCCTGGCACAGGATCGAACGGCTGCGGGCGAAGCGCACGATATCGTGCACCGTGAGGAAGTAACTTTCGTAGCCCAGGTCGCTGATCAATTGCAGCTCGTGATTGATCTGCTGCAAGGTCTTGGCGTCCACCCCGTGCGGCCAGCGCTGGGCGATGCCTTCTTCGGTCACGCTGCGCAACCAGGACCTGGCGTCATGGCCCTCGGGCACCAGCTCGCGCGGGTAGTGATAGCGCAGCTGGCTCAAGTCAAAGGTGCAGCGGCGCGCGATGTTCAGGGTTTCATCGCGCAGCGCTGGCGGGTACAGCGCGGCCAGGGCATCGAGGCTGCGCAAATGCCGCTCGCCGTTAGGGTGCAGGCGCGTGCCGGCTTCGGCCACCGGCACGTGATGGCGGATGGCGGTCATGGTGTCCTGCAGGGCGCGGCGACCGCGCGCATGCATGTGCACATCGCCGCAGGCCACTGCCGGGATCTGCAGGCTGGCAGCCAGTTGCAGGCGTTGCTCCAGGTGGCGTGCATCGTCCTGGCCGCAGTGCAGGTGCACCGCCAGCCACAGGCGCTCGGCAAAGGTGCGGCGCAGCCATTGGACCGAGGCCTGGGTGTCCTGGTCGTCGGCGACCCACAGCGCCAGCAGGCCGGGCAGCGGTTGTTCGAAGTCTTCCAGCAGAAGTCGGTACTGGCCCTTTTCGGCCCGGCGCCGCGCCAGGGTAATCAGCCGGCACAGGTGCTGGTAGCCGCTGAGGTCTTCCACCAGCAACACCAGTTTCGGGCCGTTCTCGATGCGCATCTCGCTGCCGATGATCAGCGGCAACTCCACCGCCTTGGCCGCCTGCCAGGCGCGCACGATGCCCGACAAGGTGCACTCGTCGGTAATCGCCAGGGCGCTGTAGCCCTCGCGCTTGGCCCGCTCGAACAACTCCAGCGCACTGGAGGCACCGCGCTGGAAGCTGAAGTTGGACAGGCAATGCAGCTCGGCGTAACTCATGCGAACCAGCCTTGCAGCCACAACCCATCGCTTTGTCCCACGGTGCGATAGGCCCAGCCTTGCTGGCCGGCACGGGTCTGGATCAGGTAGTAATCGCGGCGAATATCGGCGCCATCCCACCAGCCGGACTCGATGCGTTCCGGGCCCATCAGGATGTGCACCGCCTGCTCAGCCAGCAACGTCGGTTCGTTGAGCAGCCAGCCCGGGCGTTGCACCTTGCTCAAGGTCGGGCATGCGCGACTGTCAGCCGCTGCTTGCCAGGCGCACTCGGGGCGATGATCGGCGTGAAAACGCAGGCCTTGCACCGCGTCATCCCCCAGGCGCGCACGCAAGCGTTCGCGCAGTTGCTCCCACGGCAAGGTCTGCTGCGGACGGTCATCGAACAGGTCCTGGCGTTGCGGGACGAAGACCGGCAAATCCTGGGCCACCAGGCGAAAACCGCGCACCGGTGACGTCACTTGCACTTGCTCCAGGCGCCCGCGGGCCAGCTCGAAGAGCATCGCCGGCTCGCGCTCGGCACTCAGCAGGCCGACCTTGATCACACTGTCGGGCGCCTGGGCATGTTCCAGGTGCAGGTCGAAGCGCTGCACGCCACTGTCGCGGCCGCAAAGGAAGGCGGACAGGTCGCCGGTCAAGCGGCGCAATGGAAATAGCAAGGCCTGGTGGGATTGCACGTCGAAATTCAACTCGATGCGCACATCGAACTGGTCCGGCGGCTGATAGAACGCCAGCGCCAAGGGCCGCTGCCCGCTCAACGCATCCAGGTGCTTGAGCAGGCTGGCGTCAAAGCGCCGCGCCAGGGTATGCCGGGGCAGCGCCTGCACCTGGGCCAGGCTGCGCAGGCCCATGCGCGACAAGGCGGTGGCCGCCGCAGGGTCGAAGCCGGCG
Organism: Pseudomonas sp. 13B_2.1_Bac1; assembly: GCF_025466155.1. Lineage (NCBI taxonomy): Bacteria > Pseudomonadati > Pseudomonadota > Gammaproteobacteria > Pseudomonadales > Pseudomonadaceae > Pseudomonas > Pseudomonas sp. 13B_2.1_Bac1. The sequence goes on from NZ_JANLOH010000092.1 coordinate 26,701, forward strand.
CGGTCGATGGGCAGCGGCGCCAGGGCCTGCATCAACCCCTCATCGTTGACGGCCAGGCCATCGTAGATATTCGCCAGCACCCGCGCCGCCGCCGGGTTGGGCGCAGCGACGATACGGTGGCGAAAACCCAGCTCGGTCAGTTCCGTGCGCAAGCGTGCCTCGAACTGCGCCCACGGCCCGAACAGCCCCAGGCTCGACTCGATCTCGAACAGCAAGGCGCGTGGGTAATACACACTGACCTGGGAGCTGAAGCGGTAGGCCCAGGCGGCGAGGAACTGTTGCCAGCGTTCTATTTCAGCCGGGTCGTATTCGGCGCAGGTGAAGGTCTTGGCCAGCGCATGCGCGGCCGTCAGGGATTGGCCCGGGCGCAGGCCCAAGGCGCGCGCAGCGTCATTGACGGTCTGCAGCACGCGACGCTGCGGCGTGCCGGCCAGCAGCGCCAGCGGTTGATCCGGTTCGGGATACAGGCGCTGCACCCCGTCCAGCGCCAATTGCGGGAAGACAATACACACCCAGCGCATGGCAACCTCAGTGCCCCGCCAGTGCAATCGGTGCCGGGTGGGCCAGGCCGCCCCGGCATTTGAGCACCCGCACCTGCGCCGGCCTGGCTTCGACGACCAGGCGCAAGGCGGCGGGCGAGGCGTTGACCGCCTCACTCAAGGCACGCCAGGCAAATGCCAGGGTCTGCCCGGTTTCCGCCGCCACCTGCAAGCGGCGCAGCGCGCGATCATCTGCCTTGCGCGGCCAGCACAGCACCGCGCCGCAACTGCCGGAGCGCAGGCATTGCTCCACGGCCCACAGGGCATCGCGTTCCTCGGCCTGGATCACCGAGAGCTGACGCAAATCCACTCCGGCGTTCTGCCAGGCATGCGGATACGGCGTGTAGGGCGGCGCCACCAGCACAATGCGCTCGCCCGCCGCCGACAGCCGCGCCAGGGTCGGCAGCACCAGCTGCAGCTCGCCCACACCTTCCTTGGCCATGAGGATTTCGCTCAAGGCCGACTCCGGCCAGCCGCCCGTCGGCAACACCGCATCCAACGCCGCCAGCCCGGTGGGCTGCACGCTGGCCGGAGGCGCGGCAGGTCGGCCCTTCCAGACACGGCCGCCATTGAACAGCGTATCCAACGCAACCACGGCGCCCATCAGCCTTGCCTCACCAGGCCGCAAAACACCCCTTCGATGGCCAGGTCCTGATCGGGCCCGACCACGATAGGTTGATACGCAGGATTGCGCGGCAGCAAGCGCACATGCTCGCCGTGACGTTCGAAGCGCTTGATGGTGACTTCGCCGTCCAGGCGCGCCACCACAATCTGCCCATTCAAGGCCTCGGCACTGCGCCGTACGCCCACCAGGTCACCGTCGAGAATGCCATCCTCGATCATCGAGTCGCCCTGCACCCGCAACAGATAGTCCGGGGTTTTCGCGAAGGTGGCGGGGTCGAGTTGCAGGCGGCTGTGCACGTCGGCATCGGCACCGATGGGCGAGCCCGCGGCGACTCGACCGAGGACCGGAATGTCCAGCCACTCGGGGCGTGCCGGTTGGTTGAGCAGGCGAATACCACGGGCCTGGTTGGGGTTGACCTCGATAAAACCGGCTTCGGTCAGGGCCAGCACGTGTTTACGCGCCACGCTGCGAGAGGCGAAGCCAAACGCCTCGGCGATCTCGGCGAGGCTCGGAGGCTGGCCTTGCTGCGCGATACGGTCGCGGATAAAGGTCAGGATGGCGGTACGGCGGGGAGTGAGAGTCGTCATGGAGTACATTTGTACTCCTGTGGGAATTTTCTGACAATAGCCGCCAGTCTGAAGGTGGGATTGTTCGAGAAGGCGCCGGATCAGTCACCCACTCCAGCGACTGACCCACCGCTTTCGCGGGCAAGCCCGCTCCCACAGTTTTGATTGCTGTTTGGGCTGAAATCTGGGGTGCTGCACCGGCATTTGAGCAGGCGACACAACCCGACTCTAACCTTGGAATACACCCCAAATGTGGGAGCGGGCTTGCTCGCGAATTCGCCAGACCAGCCACCTTCTCCAGCAACTGACCCACCGCTTTCGCGAGCAAGCCCGCTCCCACAGTTTTGATCGCTGTTCGGGCTGGGATTCGGGGGGCTGCACCGGCATTTGAGCGGACGGCACAACCCGATTCCAACCTTGGAATACACCCCAAATGTGGGAGCGGGCTTGCCCGCGAAGGCGCCAGACCAGCCACCCTCTCCAGCAACTGACCCACCGCTTTCGCGAGCAAGCCCGCTCCCACAGTTTCAACCGAGTTCGACAGGCAACACCGAACAATTCCACGACCGCCATGTTACTGAAGAAGTGGAAAGCTCACCGCCTCACCAGCCCTCTTTCAACATCCGCAACTCCAGGTGCTGCAGTAGCAGGATGGTCTTCCCATCCACAATCTCCCCGGCCTGCACCATCGCCAGCGCCTGTTCGAATACCAGCTCTAACACTTCGATATCCTCGCCCTCTTCTTCCAGCCCGCCGCCATCCCCCATCCGGTCACCCGGCTGATATTCGCCGATAAAGAAGTGAATCCGCTCAGTCACCGACCCTGGGCTCATGAACGCCGCATAGACCTTCTCCACCTGCCCCACGCGGTAGCCGGTCTCTTCCTCCGCTTCCAGCCGAATGCGCTCCTCGGGGCTGGCATTGTCCAGCAGCCCGGCCGCCGTCTCGATCAAGTAGCCGGGGTAATCGTTGACGAACGTCGGCATGCGGAACTGGCGAATCAGCAGCACCGTGCGCTGTTCGCGGTTGTACAGCAGGATCGTCGCGCCATTGCCCCGGTCATACACCTCACGGGTCTGGGCCTGCCAGCTGCCATCACGGCGACGCAGGTCGAAGCTGTATTTCTTCAGGATGTACCAGTTGTCCGAAAGGGTCTCTTCGGCCGTGATGCGAACGGGGCTGTTGTCCATGGTCAGGTCTTTGCTCAAGGGAGTCATCGGGTTCACGCCTGTTTGATGCGAGGCCACGCGGCGGCGACAGCTTCGGCGCTGTCCGCCTTGATCCGGGCGAGATTGCGCGGGTACTCCACGCCGGGGTTTTCAGTGAAGCGCGTGGCAGTGAATTGGCCATTGCTGGCACGCAGGATGTAGCCCGTGTCCTCGCACTGCGCGGAGGCCAGGAAGACCACGCCCGGCGTCACCCACTCCGGCTTGAGTTCGTCAGGCTCCTCGGTGACACCCCACATGCGCGTCTTGGCCACCGGCGAAATCGCGTTGACGCGGATCCCGGCCTCGGCGCCCTCATGGCTCAACGCGTTCATGATCCCCAGTTGCGCCATCTTGCCGGCGCTGTAGGCCACCAGGCCGGTCTGCTCGTACTGCGCATACATCGCGCGGTCGGACGTGGTGAGGATGATGCGCGGCGCGGCGGATCGCAGCAGGTGTGGCCACGCGTGCTTGCACAGCCACAGCGGCGCGTAGAGGTTGATGTCCATGGCGCGCTGCAGGAACGCGGCATCCAGGTCGGCAATGTTCTGGTAACCGACCCAACCGGCATTGTGGATGAGGATATCGAGCTGCCCGAACGCCTCGATGGCCGAGGCGATCAGTTGCCGGCTGCCTTCTTCGGTGGACAGGTCACCCGCGTGACCGATCACCTGCAAGCCTTCGGCCTGCAAGGTCCTGGCCGCCGCCTCGACCACCGTGACGTCGTTGCCGGCGCCTACCGGGTCGGCACCAATGTCGCTGATCACCACCCGCGCCCCGCCTAAGGCCAGCGCCCGTGCATAACTGAGCCCCAACCCGCGGGCGCCGCCGGTGACAATCGCGGTTTTGCCTGTGAAATCCATGTGCTTGCTCTCCTGTGTAGCCGCCCACCCTACCAACCGGTGCAGGGGTAATTCAATGCTGTAACACTTTGCAAGCAATCGCCGTGGACGGCTGTCGAATTAATTCCTGCCTGCGCGGGCCATCTGGTAAAACCCGTGCTTCACCTTTGTCCTGGAACCTTCATGTCTTCTCGTTTTCTGTCTCGCCTGGGCCTGCGCTGGTTTCCCCTGCTGTGCATGGCGCTGCTGATCGTCGGCCTGCCGGTGGGGTGCGCCGTGCTGCAACACAAGGAGCGCGAGCTGGTGTTTCGCATAGAGCCGGGGACTGCCAGCTGGTACAGCGGTTTGCCCAAGGCAGTGCAGGAGTTCGAACTCAAACCCGCCAGTTTCAAGTCCGGGCAGAACATCCATGGTTGGTGGTACCCGGCGGCCAAGGCCGACGCGCCGGCGATCCTCTACCTGCACGGCGTACGCTGGAACCTGACCGGGCAGCTGTTTCGCATTGAGCAGTTGCACGCCCTCGGCTATTCGGTGCTGGCCATCGACTATCGCGGGTTTGGCCAAAGCCACGGCGAGCTGCCATCGGAAACCACCGTGTACGAAGATGCCCGTATCGCGTGGGAACGTTTCCAGGTGCTGCAACCGGACCCCAGCAAACGCCTGATCTACGGACATTCCCTGGGCGGCGCGGTGGCCATCGACCTGGCCACCGAACTGGGCAAGCAAACGCCGTTGCCGGTGCGCGGGCTGGTGATTGAATCGACCTTCACCTCCCTGGCGGATGTGGCCACGGCGGTGGCGAATACCTCGTTGCCGGTACGCTGGCTGCTGTCGCAGAAGTTCGATTCCATCGACAAGATCGCCGCTATCCATATGCCCCTGCTGGTGGTCCACGGGCTGGCCGATCAATACGTGCCGCCGCGTTTCAGCCAGCAGTTGTTCGAAGCCGCCCAGGAACCCAAACGGCTGTTGCTGGTGCCCGGCGCCACGCACAACAACAGCATGAGCCTGGCCGGTCGCAATTATGGCCAGGCTCTCGACAGCCTGATGCAAGCGAAGATGCCGCCGCAGGTTGTCACCCACTCCACAGCGCGCAACGGCGACTCATAAAAGCGCTTTTCGGCACTGGGTTCGCGCTTGCGTGTCAAGCGCAAACCCTGCCCATACTGGCCCGCGTCGAAAGTTGATCAAATATTAACCGAGGGTTAAATCACCAACCCTGCCGGGCCTTCGCAAAGTTATCCACAGAGATACCCACGGTTTTCGTGGACAACTCTTTTTATTTTTTTACGATTTTTTTGCTCAGTAAACGTTTTCGGGAAATGTACCGGGCAACAAAATCTCGCGATTCACATCGCGTATATCGTTATAGCCGCACAACGCCATCGACACGTCCAGCTCACGCGCAATGATCTGGAGTGCCTTGGTCACGCCCGCCTCGCCCATCGCGCCCAGGCCATACAAGTGCGGGCGACCGATCATGGTGCCCTTGGCGCCCAATGCCATCGCCTTGAGCACGTCCTGGCCGGAGCGAATGCCGCCGTCGAGCCACACTTCGATGCGCTCGCCTACCGCGTCGACAATCGCCGGCAACTGGCTGATGCTCGACGGCGCACCGTCCAGCTGACGGCCACCGTGGTTGCTCACCACCAGTGCATCGGCACCGGAATTCGCCGCCAGGCGCGCATCCTCCACATCGAGGATGCCCTTGATGATCAGCTTGCCGCCCCAGCACTTCTTGATCCACTCCACATCGTCCCAGCTCAGGCGCGGGTCGAATTGCTGGGCGGTCCACGACGACAACGAACTCATGTCCGCCACACCCTTCACATGCCCGACAATATTGCCGAAGCCGCGCCGCTGGGTGCCGAGCATGCCCATTACCCAGCGCGGTTTGGTCGCCATGTTGAGGATATTCGGCAGGGTCAGCTTGGGCGGCGCCGACAGTCCGTTGATCAAATCCTTGTGGCGTTGGCCGAGGATCTGCAGGTCCAGGGTCAGCACCAGCGCATCCACGCCAGCGGCCTTGGCGCGCTCGATCAATTGCTCGACAAACGCGCGATCACGCATCACATACAGTTGGAACCAGAATGGCTGGCCGACGTGTTCGGCGATATCTTCCAGCGAGCAGATGCTCATGGTCGACAAGGTGTAGCGCAGGCCAAACGCGGCGGCGGCGCGAGCGGTGAGAATCTCGCCATCGGCATGCTGCATACCGGCCAGGCCGGTGGGTGCGAGGGCGACCGGCATGGCCATGTCCTGGCCGATCATGCGGGCGCGGATCGAGCGCTCATCAATATTGCGCGCGACCCGCTGGCGGAATTTGATCCGCGCAAAATCGCTTTCATTCGCCCGGTAGGTGCTCTCAGTCCAGGAGCCGGAATCGGCGTAATCGTAGAACATCCGTGGGACACGTTTTTGCGCCAGCTTGCGTAAATCTTCGATGGTTGTAATCAACGACATCTAGGTCACCTCTCCCTGAACTGAACACAGAGAGTAACCGCCCATCGGCTGCGCAACCAGCCATTGTGTTTACATCGGCAGAAGACTAATCTCGCATAAACCCGCAGAAAAGCGCAAAAACATGCACACCACTCATCAAGCCATTGACCTGCCTTCGTTGCGCAAACAAAAGATCCTGTTGCTGCTCGAGCGCGATGGCAAAGTCACCGCCGCCGACCTGGTGGAGCATTTCGCCGTGTCCCAGGACACCATCCGCCGCGACCTCGGCGAACTCGCGGCTGCTGGCCTTCTGCAACGCGTGCACGGTGGCGCCCTGCCCCGTCCCAAGGACACCGGCAAGGACTTCTTCACCCGGGTCGGCGAGACCAACGACGCCAAGCGTCACCTTGCTCACCGGGCCGCCAACCTGGTGGAAGACGGCCAGATCGTGTTGTTCGATTCCGGCTCCACCACACTGCAGATTGCCCAGTCGTTGCCGCGCTCGATCCGCCTGACCGTAGTCACGCCGTCGCCGATGATCGCCATCGCGCTGGCCGATCATCCCGAAGTGAAGGTGATCCTGGCCGGTGGCCAACTCAACCCGGCGACCTTGTCCACCACGGGCCAGGACGCCGTACGCCTGATCCAGAGCGTCAAGGCCGACCTGCTGTTCACCGGCGTATGCGCACTGCATCCACAGGTGGGTATCAGCTCGCTGCATTTTGATGAAGTGGCGGTCAAACAAGCCCTGCTCGACAGCGCCTCGCACGTGGTCGCGGTGACCATGGCCGACAAGCTCGGTGCGGTGGAGCCGTTTGTGGTGGGGCCGTGTGAGCGTATCCACACATTGATCACCGAGTGGCACGTGCCGAGCGTCGAAGCGTACCAACGGTTAGGCCTGGAAGTGCTGCAGGTGGAGGTCGAGTGACCTGTGGCGAACAGCTTTTGGGGGTGAGCGGGTTTGCCAACAAAGATCGCTCGCCGCGAAAACTCATAGGCCGCGAAGTGCTGAAGAGGTAACAATCGAGGCCCCCTTGTGGTGAGCGGGCTTGCCCCGCGTTGGGCTGCGCAGCAGCCCCAAAACCTGCAACCGCGTTTTACCTGAAAGAATGCGCTGGCTGGGTCAGGGCCGCTTCGCGCCCCAACGCGGGGCAAGCCCGCTCACCACAAAAAGCGGGCCTTCCACAACTAATTTGCTTGCCACTAGAGCGGGCTTGCCACAATCAAACTGCTTGCCAACACAGGTCGCTCGCCGCGAAAACTCATAGGCCGCGAAGTGCTGAGGAGGTAACAATCGAGGCCCCTTGTGGTGAGCGGGCTTGCCCCGCGTTGGGCTGCGCAGCAGTCCCAAAACCTGCAACTGCGTTTTACCTGAAAGAAATGCGCTGGCTGGATCAGGGCCGCTTCGCGCCCCAACGCGGGGCAAGCCCGCTCACCACAAAAAGCCGGCTTGCCACAAAAAAGTCACCACAAAAAGGCCGCAGCACATCTGTCACAGCAGCCCCATGCTGCAATTAAAAAGCAGGGTCAAAACAGCACCGCAGCCGCATCGCGCATGAAAATCTCAATGGTCTTGGGCCCCACGCCGTCAAATTCCCCCAGGCGTTTTTCGAACGCCTGGCGGTCTTTGCTGGCACTGCGCATGTGGGTGATCTTGCCAGCGTATTCGGCGTTGAGCTTGGCACTGAGGTCGAGCAGGCGCTGCGCGGTGCTCTCGTCATAACGCACGTAATGCGCACGCCCGAGCATCGAGACCAGCTCACGCGATGTGCAGTGCTGCAACTTGCGAGGCGTGTCGCGGCCCTGCTCTTCGACGATCACCTTATAGGCCTGTGCCGCGATGGGCGCCTGGATGCGCTTGCCCATCAGGAAACTGGCGACAAACCATTTGAACAAGCTGGCGTCATCCGCAGGCTTGAGATCAATCCCCAGTTCCGACGCGGAAATTGCCTTGGCCATTTTCAGTGGCCCAGCTTGCGCTCGGCCTTGGCGGCCTGCTCGTTGATCGCATCGGTCTGACGCTCGGTGTCCTTGATCGAGGTCGGCGTGAGCACCTTATCGACGGTTTCAGTCTTGGGATTCGGGCGCTCCAGCGTCTCGCCCTTGGCGGCGGTGCCAGCACCTTTCTGCGCCTGTTCGGAGCTGATGGGTTCAGGGGTTTTATCGGCGGTCTTGTGATCGGTCACGGTGTCTCTCCTGGCAGTTGAAGGCGTGCAAGAAAATCGCACGCACCTGTGCAGCAGAGGCCAACGGATTTCGATAGTTCAAGGAATTTGCCGGCCATGCCCGCTGGTGAGAAAAGCGCGAATTAATTTAAACCTTTTGCAGTCGGGCCGGCTCAACACTCAGGTAACGGCATCCCGCCATGTTCAAGGAGATCCACCATGACCACGCAACTGATCAAACAAATGGGCCTGACTTTCGTGCTGGTTGCCGGCTCGATTTCCACGGCCATGGCCGCGACGTCCAACAGCTTCGTAGAAGACGCGGCACAAGGCGGCATCACTGAAGTCGAGGCCGGAAAACTCGCCCTCGAAAAAAGCAGCTCGGCCGATGTGAAAACCTTTGCCCAGCACATGGTCACCGACCACACCAAGGCCAACCAGGAACTGGCAGCCCTGGCGAAAAAACTCGATATCGAAGTGCCGGACGATGCCGCGCTGACCGACAAGGCCAAGAAAGCCATCCTCGAACTGCGCGATGAATCGTTCGACAAGGCCTACGCCAACAACCAGGTGGCGGCCCATGAAAAAACTGTCGAACTGTTCCAGAAAGAAGCCGCTTCCTCGGACAACGCCGAGCTGAAAGCCTTCGCCACCAAGACCCTGCCGACCCTTGAAGCCCATTTGAAAATGGCCAAGGAACTGCAAGCCAAACACGACCATTAATCTACCCCTGACCCAAGGAGACACTCGACCATGAGCGCGCAACTCAACGGCAAGCACATCCTGATCATCACCTCCAACACCGGCATCGAGCGCGACGAGCTGGTCAAGCCGCTGGAAGCGCTGCGCGGGTTCGGCGCCACCGTAACCCATGCATCCAGCAAGGGCGGCACTACCCAGACGTTTGTCGGCGATACCGAGAAAGACAAGACGGTGGAATCCGACGTGCAACTGTCGGACGTGGCCAGCAGCGAATTCGATGCGCTGGTCATCCCCGGCGGCACCGTCAACGCCGACACCCTGCGCCAGGATGCAGCGGCGCTGCGGGTGATCAACGACTTCGTCAAGGCCGGCAAGACCGTGGCCGCGATCTGTCACGGCCCATGGGCGCTGATCGACGCCGGCGTGATCAAGGGCAAGACGCTGACCTCCTACAAAAGCGTGCGCATCGACCTGGAAAACGCCGGTGCGGCCGGCTGGGTGGATGCCGAGGTCAAGGAGTGCAAGGCCAATGGCTGGACCTTGATTACCTCGCGTACACCGGATGACTTGCCGGCATTCAACCAAGCCATCGCCAAGGCCCTGGCGGGTTGATAGCGATTGGCTGAAACGCAAACAGGCGCCTCTCGGCGCCTGTTTTTTTTACCTATGGACCTTAGCTTCTGCGCTGCTGCGCCATCTCTCGCTTGGGACCAAACATCGCCCAGGCAATCAGCCCCAACAGCGGCACGAAAATCAGCACTACCACCCACAGCCCCTTGGTCTCCCAGCCACCGGTGCTGCGCAATACGACGTTGATCGCCCACAATTCCAACAGCAGCAAAATCACCGCCAACGCGATCCAGATATATTCTATTTGCATGGTTCACCTCCTGAGGTCTATGCATTAGGTCAAGCATCTGGCCCGAGGGTTCCATCCGATTTGCACCCGGGCACATCGCGAGCAACCTTCTAGACTCAACCTCAGTCACCCCTCTTGCACTGAATTCCGGAGGTTCAGGATGACCGAGCATGTTATCCACTTTCATTGCCAGATCGACCAGGGCACCACCGAGCGTTTTCGCGACTGCTGCCTGGATGCGATCGACGAAGGCGCCAGTTCGCTGCTGCTGAACCTGTCGACCACCGGCGGCAGCACCAACTTCGGGTTTACCCTCTACACCTTCCTCAAGGCGCTGCCGGTGCCGCTCTGCGCGATCAACGCGGGCAATATCGAATCCATGGGCATCATCATGTTCCTGGCAGCGAACCGGCGTATCACCACGCCGCATTCACGCTTTCTGATCCATCCGATGAACTGGTACTTCAGCCAGAGTTCGGTGGACCACCAACGGCTGCGCGAGTACCTGTCGAGCCTGGATAACGACCTCGCCCGCTACGTGAAAATCTATGAACTGGAGACGTCCCAGGCCGACACCCAGCTGGATATCTTCAAGTGCCTGTCAGCCGAGGAAAAGGTCATTGCCGCGCACGAATCGCTCGCCTACAGAATTGCCCATGAGGTCAAGCAGGTGGTGTTCGCTGAAGACATCAAGCATTGGAAAGTCAGCGGCGGCTAGGGACGGCGTAATGCAACCCAAACCTTGCACGACCATGCAAGCTGCACGACCGCCATACTCACGCTCATGACATAAACGACTGATTAATAACGTATTTATAAATACGTTCAAGTTGGTATAACTGATGCACTACCTACCGGACGAGGCGCGCACTTCGACGCGCCCGCTTGCTATCCGTGAGGTTCCACCATGAATGCCATCGACCTTCTCAAGGCTGACCATGAACGCGTCAAGACGTTGCTGACCCAACTGAGCGAGTCCACCGAACGCGGCGTCAAGAAGCGCACCGAGCTGCTGGCCAAACTCGAGATGGAGATCAGCCTGCACACCAAGCTCGAGGAAGAGATCCTCTACCCGGCCTTCCGCAAAGCCGGCGGCAAGGAACAAGACATCATGTACCACGAAGCCAAGGAAGAGCACCGCACGGTCGACGCCCTGGTGCTGCCCGACCTGAAGCAGACCGAGCCATCCACCACCGAGTTCTCCGGGCGCGTCAAAGTGGTCAAGGAACTGCTGGAACACCACATCGAAGAAGAGGAAACCGAGATGTTCCCCCAGGCCAGAAAGCTGCTGGGCAAGGCAGTGCTGGAAGAACTCGGCGCTGAAATGGAAGCGATGAAAGCGGCGCACAAGAAATCCATGGGCGCCAAGCCGCTCGCGGCGTGACGTCCATTCGTCGCATGGCGGCGAACTTTTTCAAACTTTGCTTTCGGTTGAGTATTCCCAATTAAGCGACACCATTGATTCACTCATTGATGAGGGATTTGAAAATGGCTACCAGCGGAAAAACCACCACGGGTGCAGGCGGCAAAGCCAAGCACGACACGCAGAAAAAAAGCGGCGGTCAAGGTTCGGGCGGCAACTTTGCCAATGACCGCGAAAAGGCTTCTGAAGCCGGCAAAAAAGGCGGGGCGCACAGCTCCGGCGGCGGCAAGAAGTCTTGATTGAAGCAGTACTGGAGCCCGGATTTTTCGGGCTTCAGTCATGATCAGAGCAACAAGGGGATCGCGTCATGAAGACCAGAATGTCCCAAAGGATTTTGCTTATCGTCGGCCTGTCGGCCCTGCTGGTCAGTCCGGCCTTCGCCGCCTTCGGCGATGACACCGCGCCATCACCGAATACGCTGAGCGACAGCAGCGCCGCCGGCTCCGCCCTGCCTCCGGGCACCTACCCCAGCAGCCCCTCAGACAGCGACAAAAAAACTGAGACTGCTCCCAAGGAAAAAGCCTCGCCGAGCCCTGCGCCGCACAAACAGCCCAGCAGCAAGGCGACGAAAAAGAAAACCGCGCATACCGGCAGTTGACGCTTTACATCAGCGGGATGCTGTAGCTGACAATCAGGCGCGTTTCATCTTTGTCTGCGGTGTCATTCCCGCGCAGCACCGCACTGCGCCAGGTAAACCCCAAGCCCTTCAACGTGCCGTTGGGAATCACATAATCCAGGCGCAGGTCGCGTTCCCATTCGCTGTTATCGCGGCCTGCGGTACGGATATGGCTGCCGTGAATATAGGTCACGCTGGAACGCAGGCCAGGAATGCCCAGGCCGGCAAAGTCATAGGCATAGCTGCCCACCGTCGCCTGCTCGCCGGCATTCACGAACTTGAGTGACTGCGAATTGGTGATCAGGTAGAGCGAGCGGCCCTGACCTTGGTTGATATGCGGGAAGTCACTTTCGCCCGTGGTTTTCTGGTAGCCAAGGCTCAACGCGTGCCCGCTCAGACCATAGGTGAACAGTGCGCTCCACAAGCGGTTGTCGACCTTGCCTGTGTTGATGCCCGGCGCGTAGTAACCCGAGCTGACATACCCTTCGTTGCGCCCCGCCGCGCTGCCATTCTTGCCATCAGCGGTGCTGTAGAAATAGCGCAGGTCGCTCTTGAACTGCCCCACCGGCAACTGCCAGTTGTGCACCAGGCCGAGGAAGTGCTGCTGGTAGAAATTCTCCAGGTTGGCGTAGTAGTACTGCAGCTGCAGCTGCTTGGTGACGCTGTAATCAACCCCGCCGTAATAGAACTGGTTGCTGGACTTGCCTTTGATTGGGTCATTGGCGCCGGCAATCGACATGCCCTGGCCGTTGCTGGAATTGCGGTCGACAACCTGCTCAAGCTTGCCGGCCACCAGGTTGAAATCCTTGAAGTCCTTGGAATCCAGCTGATAGCCACGAAAGGTCTGGGGCAGCAGGCGCCCGTCTTCGGTGGTCAGCACCGGCAGCTTGGGCATCAGGCTGCCGACTTTCAGTTGAGTCTGGGCGATGCGCATTTTGCCGGTGACGCCAGTCTTGCTGAAGTCATGTGCAGCCTTGCCGTCGTCCAGGGGGAAAACGCTGCCAGGGGTGTTGTCTGCACCGGCCTTGCCGGCGCGGCCCGACGCATCCAGGCGCAGGCCATACCATTGTTGCAGGTCCAGGCCCAGGCCGACCACGCCCTCGGTGAAGCCGGACTGGTAGTTGAACATGAAGGCCTGGCCCCACTCCTTGTCCGAGGCGCCCCTGGCATTGCGGGTGTCCTGGTTGTAATAGAAATTGCGCAGGTCGAGGCTGGCTTTGCTGTCATCGATAAAACCGGCGGCAGCCGCCTGCTGCGCCGCGCCGATGGACACGGCGAGCGCCAGGCAAGTGGTGTGCTTCATGAAGGCTCCGAGAAGTGATTGAGGCGACCCCGTCACGGCCCAACCCTGTTCTTTGTCAGTCGGGTCGGTGCCGCATTCCACGGGAGCGCGCACGGTATAGAGTTGAGCGGCACAGAAACAGCCGCCAAAATCGCCAATCACTTTTTCAGTTTGCGTAACAATCCAGGCCTGCCTCCGCTCGCGTCTGCCCGGCTGTTTCCCGATCAAGCCTGATCAAACTGCTCCCGCGCCTGGCGAAACGCCTCGCCGTTTTCCACCACCCAGGTCCACAGCGGAATCATGTGCACCAACAACTGCGTGCCGAGGGGCGACAGCGCGTATTCGACCCTTGGCGGCACTTCCTGAAAGTCATGGCGCAGCACCAGGCCGTCGCGTTCCAACTGGCGCAAGGTGCGAGTCAACATGCGCTGGGTGACGCCCGTCATACGTCGACCGATCTCGGCATGGCGCAGGCGACCGGACACACCGAGCACGTGCACGATGCCCAATGACCAGCGGTTGCCGGCGTGGCTCAACACCTCGCGCTTGAGGCCGTCATCGTCGGCGCTGAGGGCGTCGCAGGCGGCCTGCGAGCGGCGGATGATTTCGTCGTTATCCATGGGGGGCTCTCGGTATCACGCGTGTGCCTTCTTATGCGCGGCGTTTAATTCTGCAAGCATGCCACGACTTTCACTGTTGACGGAGAACCCTATGACTTCCCCTTCCATCCTGGTGCTCGGTGCCGGTGAACTGGGCATGGCCGTGCTGCGCGAACTGGTCGCCCTGGCGCCGCAGGGCACCCGCATCGCCGTGCTGTTGCGTGCGCAGTCGGCTACCGCGAATGGCTTGAGTGAGCTGGGCGTCGAGCCATTGGCCGGCGATCTGCAGAACGATAGCCAGGACACGCTCGCCGCGCTGTTCGCGCCGTTCGACACGGTGATCAGTTGCATCGGATTTGCCGCAGGCCCAGGCACCCAACGCAAGTTGGCACAGGCGGCGATCCGCAGTGGGGTCAAGCGCTATGTGCCGTGGCAATTTGGCGTGGACTACGACGTGATCGGCCGTGGCAGCCCGCAGGACCTGTTCGACGAGCAACTGGACGTGCGCGATCTGCTGCGCGCCCAACAGACCACCCAGTGGCTGATCATCTCCACCGGGATGTTCACCAGCTTTCTGTTCGAGCCGTCGTTTGGCGTGGTCGACCTCACGCAAAACACCGTGCATGCCCTGGGCGACTGGGACACAGCCGTCACCGTCACCACGCCCGAGGACATCGGCCGGTTGACGGCGCAGATCGTGCTCGCTGAACCCGCCATCGCCAACCAGGTGGTGTACACCGCTGGCGACACCCTGACTTACGGGCAGTTGGCCGACACCGTCGACGCCGCCTTGGGCATCCAGCTCCAGCGCGAACCCTGGTCGGTGTCGGCGCTACTGGCCGACCTCGCCAGCAGCCCCGACGACAACCTGAAGAAGTACCGCGCGGTGTTCGCCCAGGGCAACGGCGTGGCCTGGGACCCCGCCGTCACGTTCAACGCCCGGCACGGCATCGCCGTGACCGACGTCGACGCGTGGATTCGCCAGCACCTTACGGCACCGGCAACCAGCCGCTGAATTCGCCCCGCGTGCCCAATGAGCCCCAGACAAAGTCCCCCGCCGGCTCCGGCGTGCGCGGTGGCTCGACGGTCGCTCGCGGGGTGCCCTTCCACTCCAGTACGGTCGAACCTTGCCAGGCCAGGATCACACCCTGTGCCGGGCTGTCGTCGGTATTGATCCAGCGCGCTGCGGCGGCGGCCATGAAGGCTTCGATCGGCTCATCGTCGATCTGCGTGCGATACGGCGAGCCCAGCAGCCAGCGACCGATGTTCAGGTGATAGGTCCAGTCCTGCGCCGGCTGGTTGCGGTAAGCCCAGGTCATGAAGCTGCGAAACAGGTTCAGGCCCTCGGGTGGGTCGAGCTTGAGCAGCGCCGGGCAGATGTCGAACACGCTGTGCCAATACGGCAACAGGCGCGCATCCAGGTGTACGAAACAACGGGAATTGCTCGGGTAGTCAGGCTGCACAGGTTCCGCGCGCAGGCGACGCGACGCCTTGCGCACCAGGCGGCTGGCGCCGGCAGGCAACAGGTGGTTCATGAAACGCACTCTCAGTCGTGACGATAGAACGCCCCCTGGTTGCAGGGAGCCCAAGGCACACGTCAGAAAGTCGGGGAAGCGCGGGGGTTGGCCGAGGGCCAGGAATAACGCGGTGGCGCCTTGTTGCGCCGCTCATGCGCCGGACGCGGGGTTTGCGCCAGGCCCAACAGCCAGGCGAGACCGATCAGGAACACCAGCGCAACGGTGACGGCGTTGCACACCGGGCAGGCAAAGTAGTTCGAGATGTTGCTGGAAGACGGGCTGCCCAACCCTTTGTCGGAAAGTGGCGCCTGGCTACCGTCCACCGAACAGAACGCCCCGCCGATCCCGTTGAGTTGCTGGCCGAGCATCTGGCCATGCCCCAAACCGCACGCGAACAGGTTCATCAGCACGCAGAAGTACAGGGTCCAGACGATCAGCGGACGGGCGGGATGGCTCGATTTCATGGCGGCGACTCTACCATCAGAGCCGCACAAGGATGAAGCACGGCATGCCCCTGTGGCAGAACGTCGCAGATTACGTGCGCTTCCCAGGGTTGGTAGACTTGGCGCCCTCAAAGCCTGATGTGTAGATCCAGAGCAATGCAGGCGTTTCACAGGATGCACAGTTGATGAGTACGTTATTTACCCGCCGCAAGGTCCTGACCGGCATGGGCCTGCTGGGTCTGGGCCTGCTGGCCGGTTGTGACAACAGCCCCAGGTTGAACTTCAAGTACGGCAAGGACTTGAGCGACAAGATCATGGGCCGCACCTTCAAGCTCAAGAACACCGAGGGCGACACCGTCACCCTCAGCTCCTACCGTGGCCTGATGCCGGTGGTGTTCTTCGGCTTCACCCAGTGCCCGGCCGTGTGCCCGACCACCCTCGCCCGCGCCGCCCAGGCCAAGAAGCTGATGGGCCGCGACGGCGAGATCATGCAGGTGATCTTTATCACCCTGGACCCGGAGCGCGACACCCCGGAGATTCTCGACAAGTACGTAAAAGCCTTCGACCCCAGCTTCGAAGCGCTGTATGGCACTCCGGAAGAAATCGCCGTGGCCGCCAAGGAGTTCGGGATCTTTTATGAAAAGATCCCCGCCGGCGACACCTACACGCTGTCTCACACGGCCACCAGTTTCGTGTTCGACACACGCGGCAACCTGCGCCTGGGCCTGCAGGCATCCCTTAACGCTAAAGAGTGCGCAGAAGACCTGCTCACCGTCATGGAGGTCTGCTAATGACTGCCGTTCAACACCTCAAGCGCACCCTGATCGGCCTGTCCCTGCTGGGCCTCGCAGCGCACGCCAGCGCCCAGGTACTGGTCACCGACGCATGGGTACGCGCCTCGGTGCCGGGCCAGCCGTCCAGCGGCGCGTTCATGACCCTGACCGCCGACAGCGACAGCCAGTTGCTGAGCGTCGCAACGCCTGCGGCCAAGGACGTGCAGATCCATGAAATGAGCATGAAGGATGACGTGATGCGCATGGGCCCGGTGGATTCCGTCGCCCTGCCGGCGGGCAAGGCCGTCAAGCTCGATCCGGATGGTTATCACGTGATGCTGATGGGCCTGACCAGCCAGATCAAGGAAGGCGACCAGGTGCCGCTGACCCTCACGGTGAAAAACGCCAAGGGTGAGAAACAAGCCATTGAAGTCAAGGCCACCGCACGCGGCCTGGATGGGATGGACCATAGCAAGATGCATTGATCTGTTGCCGCTGGGATTTCTGGACAGCACCAGGTTTTTGTGGCGAGCGGGCTTGCCCCGCGTTGGGTTGCGCAGCAGCCCTGAAACCTGACAACCCAAATCCACCTGAAGAACCGCAGTGCATGCCTGGGGCCGCTGCGCGCCCCAACGCGGGGCAAGCCCGCTCACCACAATAGCCCCCGCTCACCACAACGATCTTATTCAACACAACAGCCCCCCACTCACCACAACAATCTTATTCAACACAGCAGCCCTCTCCCTACAACAACCTCATTCACCACAACAACCCCCCTTCATTCCCCGCAAACCCTCGCAACGCCATACCTAAAACCTCTGCCTTCAACACTTACTATATATTTTCAATCTGCAAACAGACCCGATAGCCTGATCCTGCCGCCTGTGCCCTGCGCCCGGCTGGCCCCCAATTCCAAAAATAAATCGGGTACTCCTGTGAACACATCCCCCCGCGCCCTGAAAAGCCTGCTGCCTCTGGCGGTGGCCTTCGCCCTCTTCAACAGCTTCGGCGCCCAGGCGGCCAACACCGGCGAATTGCCGTGTACCACCACCGAACAATGCGCGGCCCAGGCGGCGAAAGTCGGCGCCACGCCCGACAGCTCGCAAACCGAACACAAGGCCAAGGCCGATCCGACCCAGACGCAATTCGCCTGGCTGAATCGCATCAACAAAGCCTCGATCGTGATGCTCACCGAAGAAGGCATCGTCAAGCCGGACATGGGCCAGAAGATCGCCGGCGGTGTGCGCTACGCCATTGCCCAGGCCGATCAGCCCGGCGGCACGCGCCCCAGCGACGTGCTGCAACTGGAAAAGATCATGACCGACAAGATCGGTCCCGAGGCCTCGCTGATCCACTCCGGGCGCAGCCGCCAGGACATGCTCGCTACCTACCGCCTGGCCGCGTTGCGCAGCCAGGTGCTGGCCTACAGCGAGGCACTCAACGCCACGCGCCTGCGCCTGCTGAACATTGCCGACAAGAACGTCGACACCCTGGTGCCCGCCTACACCAACGGCGTGCAGGCCATGCCGATCAGCTATGCCCACTACCTGCTGGCCTTCGAAGCCGCGTTTGACCGCGATGGCCAGCGCATCCGCGAACTGTACGCACGCTTGAACAAGAGCCCGATGGGCACCGCAGTGTTGGCAAACTCGGCCTACCCGCTGAACCGCGAGCGCCTGGCCGAACTGCTGGGGTTTGATGGCGTGCGCGAGAACTCGCTGGATTCGAGCCAGGTGTCGACCTACGACATCCCGATCGAAGCAGCCAACCTGGCGTCCTCCTCGGCGATTCGCGTCGGCGCCATGATCGGCGACATCCACACCCAGTATCACCAGATCCGCCCGTGGCTGCTGCTCGATGAAGAGGCCACCTATACCAGCAGCGCCATGCCGCAAAAACGCAACCCAGGCTTGCTGATGCGGGCGCGGGAGACCGCCTCGGACGTGGTCGGCCTGGCCCAGGCCGTGACCTTGCGCGCGCATAACGTCACCACCGGCATGACCGACTACAAGTTCGCGTTCGACTCACTGGGCGTGTTCCGCTCGACCAAGGAGATGTTCCAGGCCATGGACGCAGTGCTCGACGCGCTGCAGATCAACCCACAGCGGGCCCTGGAAGAACTGGAATCGGAGTGGACCACGTCGATGGAGCTGGCCGACACCCTGGAGCGTCAATACAAGGTGCCGTTCCGTATTGGTCACAGCTTTGCCTCGCTGATCGTCACCGAAGCACGCAGCAACGGCACCACGCCGAAGACCTTCGCCTACGCCGATGCACAAAAGCTGTATAGCCAGGCGGCGGACAAGTACAAGTGGACTCCCAACACCTTGCCGCTGGACGAGGCCGGTTTTCGCGCGGCGTTGTCGCCGACTACCATGGTCCAAACCCGCAAAGGCACCGGCGGCCCGCAGCCGCAGGAGGTCAAGCGCATGCTGGTGGAGGCGCGCAAGACGCTGGAAGCGGATCAGCAGTGGCTGAAGGAGCGGCGTGAGAAGCTGCAAAGTGCAGAAGGCAACCTCGACAAGGCCTTCGACAAACTGGCCAATACCAAAGGCTGACCCCTCACCAGCAGGAGTCGGCTTGCCGGCTCCTACTGGGTGGGCAGTGCCTGTTTCAACACCTCACGATCAATCGACTTCTGCCACCCGCAAATCGCCAGGCACGCCACGCAATTGCCCAGCACATTGGTCAGCGAGCGGCACTTCATCAAGCGCTCCACTCCCAACAGCAGGCCCACTCCTTCCAGAGGGACCAGTTGCAGGATGTTCAAAGTGGCGATCAAAGTGAACAGCGCCGACCCCGCCACACTGGTGGAACCCAGTGACGTCACCAGGCAGATCACCAGCACCGCGAGCAGCTCCGGCAGGGCAATCTCGACCCCGGCCATATGCGCCAGGAACATGATTGCGGTAGTCAGGTACAGGTTGGTCCCGGCCAGGTTGAAGGTGTAGCCGGTGGTCAACACCAGGCGCACTAATTGGCGATCGCAGCCCAGGGCTTCGAGTTTATCCACGCAACCGGGAAGTGCCGCCACGGAAGAACCGGTGAATGTCACCAGCAATAACTCTTCTTTCAAATAACCAATCAAACGTGTGAGCTTTATTCCAACTAAACGCGTAATAAAGGCCAATACCACGACCACAAATAACGCACTCACCAGGTATATAACCAGGACGAACTTCAACAGCGGCAAGACCGAACTAACCCCATATTTACCCACCACAAACGCCATCGCCCCAAACGCCGCCAGCGGGGCAAACTTCAAGATTATCCGCAGTACGAAAAACACCCCTTGGACGCCCGCCTCCAGCCAGCCCAGGCAGCGATTGCCGAGGCTGCTGCCGCGCCCCAGCAGCAGCCCGCAGAGCACGGCGGCGAACATCACTTGCAGCACCAGGCTCTGGGTAAACACGCGGTACAACGTGGAGGACGCCGACAGCAGCGACAGTTCATGCAGGAAGCTTTCGGGTGGTAACGGCGGCGTCGAGACCGCGCTGGGCTCGAGGTTGAACACCCAGCCCGTGGCCATGCCCAGCATCAGCGCGGCACACGACATCAACTGGAAATACACAATGATGCGCCCTACGACATGGCGGTGCTGCGGCGCGCGCTTGATGCCGGCAACACCGGTGGACACCAATACAAACAACAGGAACGGCATCAATAAGCCGACGCACTTGATGAAACCATCACTCAACACTTTCATTTCAACCGCCAGGCTCGGAGACACCAGGCCCAGCGTCATGCCAAGTGCGATGGCAATCAAAATAGGCAGGGTGGCGTTCTTGGCGTATCGGGTCGGCATCGGTACTCCAGCCTGTTTTTATTTATTGTTATTGTCGCTGCGCGCCGCTTTCGGCATATTGGGCGCCTGGCCGCTGCCGGCCGCAAATAATAAAGTCTTGTCACGGGATATACCACCATGGAACTTCGCCATTTACGCTATTTCATCATGGTGGCTGAAGAGCGACATTTCACCCGTGCCGCTGCGCGCCTGAACATGCAGCAACCGCCCCTCAGCCAGCAGATCCGCGCGCTCGAGCAAGAGCTGGGCTTCGACCTGTTCAAGCGCCACCCCAAGGGCGTCGACCTGACGGCCGGTGGCCTGGTGTTTCTCGATGAAGCGCGGATCATCCTCGCCCGTGTCGAACAAGGCTCGCTCAAGGCGTCCCGCGCCGCCCAGGGCATCGAGGGCACGCTGGTGATCGGCTTCACCAGCTCCGCCGCCGCCCACCCGCTGATCCCCCGGATCATCCGCGCGTACCGCGAGCGCTACCCCGGCGTGGAACTGTCGATCAACGAAGGCAGCGCCCGGGAAGTGACCGAGGACAGCGTCGAAAAGCGCATCGACATCGGCATCCTCCGCGCGCCGGTCAGCACTCACCAAAGCCTGACTTTCCACCGCCTGCTCAACGAAGAAATGCTGCTGGCGCTGCCCACCGGCCACCCATTGCTGAAAGCCCCCGGCACCGACATCGCGCTCGACGCGCTCAAGGATGAACGCTTCATCCTCGTGCGCCGCCCCGGCGCGCCCGGCATGTACGCCAACCTGATCAAGGCCTGCCAGAACGGCGGCTTCGAACCGAAAATCGCCTTTGAAGTGGAACGAATGCTCACCAACCTCAGCCTGGTGGCCGCCGGCGAAGGCATCTCGGTAGTCCCTGCGTCGATGCGCGACGTACACCGCGAAAGCGTGGTGTATTGCCGGATCAAGGACGCGCGGCCGAAGCTGCTGGCGCCGATTACCCTGGTGCGGCGCACATTCAATCCATCGGCGCCGCTGCAGAACTTTATCGGGCTGGCGCGGGAATTGGCCGGGGTGTATCGCAAGCAGGCGCTCAATCCACACTAAACAGCGTTGCACCTACCTGGCGCGGCACGTAATAGACATAGATAGCGGTCGGTCATCCGGCTTGCTTGCCGGCAAGCCGCCCCCGACAAAGTGTGGTGTCAGGGGCTGAGCTGTTTGGTCATCGGGATACATGCCAGCTGCAAACCGGACGGCGAATGGTAAATCGCCTGCTCGTCCCCCACGTACCCACACGCCCGATAGAAACTCGCCGCATTCAACGTCGAGTCCAGGACCAATGCGGTCATGTCGAGCTCGCGTGCCAAGTCTTCCAGAAACGCCAGCATCGCCTTGCCATAACCGTGGCCGGTGTAATCGGGCAACACGAACAGCGCGCCCACTTCGTTATTGCGCGGGTCGAGCATTCCGGTGGCTACCGCCTCGCCGTTGACCCAGCCCAGGTAAAACGGTTGATCCATCAGGGCGTCGTAGCCGTCCTCGGCTTTTCCCCGCGTCCACAGCAGCATTTGCTCGCACGTATAGGCGCCGATGCATTGGCTGCGAATGGCCCGCAAGCGGATGTCGAACGCCACCTGGGCGTGCTCCGGGGTCGCGCGTTGTATCTCCAGCATGTGCATCTCCCTGCATGAAATCATCGTGCCACTAGCACACTTGTGCTAATCGACCGCTTCCCCCGGCGGCGCTATATTCGCCGCCACTTCCAACGTTCCCCAGGCACCGCGCATTCATTGCGCGCGGGTTCGTTGTGCGTTGGAAAAACCATAACAACCCCAAGGAAGAATCACCATGAAACTGCACGCCCCCATTATCCGTCTCACCCTGCTCGGCGCCCTGATCATCGGCGTCGCCGGCTGCAGCAACGTCAAGCCCAGCGAAGACCACCTCAAGACCCTGTCGGAAACCAACCTGGGCGAACCGGTCAAGCGTATTTCCAATGTGCGCAGCGATTCGATGACCACCTACTACATCGCCAGCGCTGCCTCCGGCGAGTACAACTGCTCGGTGCCCAGCGGCGCCAGCGGTGGCTTGTTCACGGTGGCCAGTTTTGGCTTGATGAAGCCCGCCGCTTACTGCCAGCCCAAGGGCGCACGCGGCAACGCACTGCAAGGGTTCACCCAGTAACCGTCTCCTGGCTCAAGTCCCGCAGGGTGCCGCGCAGTTCAGCGGGACGCACGGGCTTGGAGAGAATGGCGATCTGACGGTCGTGCAAGGCGGCCTGGATTTTCTCCACATCGTGCCCGGTGAGAATCAGGGCCGGGACCGCCCAGCCGCGTTGCTCGCGCAGGGCATCGATGCATTCGATGCCGGTGGCATGATTCCCCAGGTCGTAGTCGGCGACGATGATGTCGCAATCGCTGACCAGGTCGCGTCCCGATGATTCGGCCTGGACCACGCAGCCCCAACGCTCCAGCAGCGCCTGGGTGGCGAGCAGGACGTTGTGATCATCTTCCACCAGGCACACTTTCAAACCGGTCAGCAGGCCCGCCTGGCGTGTTTCGTCGCGGGCGGCCGGTGCACGCGGTGCGGTGGCGAGGGTCAGGCCGTAGAGGCTCACGGACGTGCCATGGCCAACCCGTGAACGCAGGCTCACGTGTACCCCCATCAACTGCCCCAGGCGCTTGACGATGGATAGCCCAAGGCCGACGCCTTCGACGTCTTTGTCACGCAGGTGGCGTACCCGATAAAACTCTTCGAAGACCTTTGACAGATGCTCCTCGGCAATCCCCCGACCCCGGTCATGCACCTCCACCGCCAAGCCACCGTCACGAATGCGCACGCCAATCAACACGGGACGGTGCGCACCGTATTTGAAGCAGTTGGACAGTACGTTCTGCACCATGGTCGCCAACAGCGCCGGGTCGACCAGCACCCAGTATGCGCAAGGCCGCAGGCGCAATTCCACGCCGGCCCAACGCGCCGCCTCGGCGTTCTGGCGCACCAGATCAGCGAGGAATTCACCCAGGTGGATCGCCTGGTATTTGGGCAACAGGCGGCCGTTGTCGAGGGTGTAGAGGTCGAGGATCGAGCGGAACAACTGCGACACGTTGAGCAGCGAACGGTCGATGTTGTCCACCAGCCGCCGCTCTTCATCGCCGAGCCTGGCTTCGCGCAGGCACGCAGTGAACAGGCCGATGGAGTGGATGGGCTGGCGCAGGTCATGACTGGCCTGGGCCAGGAACCGGGACTTTTCCAGGTTGGCTGCGATGGCTTGTTCGGACGCCTTGCGCGTGCGCTCCAGGAGGATATGCGCGTACACCGGGATCACCGTGCTGGTGATCATCAGCATCAGCACCATGAAGGGCTGCGCCTGCCATACCGGCGTGAGCCGGTACACCACCAACAGCGCCAGCAACGCCAATGCCGTGGCAATCGCCAGGTAGCGCGAGCCATAGCGCATGCCGTTGCCCAGGTTGACCCACACCATCACCGCATACAGCGGCAACGCCGCTTCACCGCCGATGATCATGCCGAACGAGGTGCCGGTGTAGTCGTGGAGCATGCCGAAAATCCGCCGCGCCGGGTAATGCCCGGGCCACCGCGCGATGACCTGGCGCAAGACGATGGAGGCCAGCAGGAACAGCACGATGTACAGGATTACCGGCAGGTAGGTGTCCAGCGACTGTCCGGGCAGGAAGCCCAGCGCGCCGATATACACGATAGCAATGGCGGCCACCACGATGCGCAGGTTGGCCTGGTCGAGTTCGGAGTTGGTCTCAAGACTCATGGGGTACGTCCTTGTGCGGCAGTCAACAAATCCATCATGCACCCCGGGCAGACCCTGGGCGCGGTGGTAAGGTAGCATGCCAGCGCACAACCTTGGCCCAGGGAGGAGCACGCCATGACCGATCGCATCATCATCGCCGACGACCATCCGATGTTCCGTGAAGGCATGCGGCGCACCGTACAGCGCTTGCTGCCCGAAGCCGTGGTGCAAGAGGCCGGCGACCTGGACACGGTGCTCGCGCTGATCGGCGACGGCCACGACGTCGATACGCTGATCCTCGACCTGCGCTTTCCCGGCCTGACCTGCATGAGCCAGCTGGTCGAGCTGCGCCAGCGACTGCGGCGCACCACCCTGGTCGTGGTGTCGATGGTCGATGACCCGGCGCTGATCGATCAAGTGATGGCCCTGGGCGCCGACGGGTTTATCGGCAAGAACATCGCCCCCGACGAGATCGGCCAGGCGCTGCTGGCGATCCGCGAAGGCGAGGTGCTGGTCAAGTTCGCGCCCTCCGGCCTGTTGCCCCTCGACACCCACACCCTCACCACCCGCCAGCAGGAAGTGCTGCGCCTGATCGCCCAGGGCAAGACCAACAAGGAAATCGCCAAGGCCCTGGATATCTCGCCGTTTACCGTGCGCATCCATGTGTCGTCGCTGCTGCGCACCTTGGATGTACCCTCGCGGGCAGCGGCAGCGGTGAAGTATTCCGGCGAGTTCTAGGCGTTTTCATTGCCCGCGCGCGTGAAGGAATACCGGTCGATATCGGTACGCAGTTTCCAGCCCTGGCCTTGCCAATACTGGGCGGCGTGGGTGTTGGTCTTGAACACGTCGAGGTGGCATTTGTGGATACCCAACTGTTCCAGCGCCTCAAGGCAGCGCCGGGTCAACGCCTGCGCGAGGCCCTGGCGACGGTAGTCCGGCAGCACCAGCAAGTGCTGCAGATACCCGCGACGCCCGTCGTGGCCGCACATGACGCACGCGATCAATTGGCCTTCGATTTGCGCGACAAAACTCATCCCGGGGTTGCGCGCCAGGTAGCGCTCGGTGGCCTCGCGGGAGTCGGCATCACGCAGGGAGATGCCGGGGGTGTTTTGCATGAGGGTCAGCACGGCGTCGTAGTCGGACGCGGTCATGACGCGAATGTCAGGCATGGCGAAAACCTTGTGGAAGCGGGCGTGCCCGCGCTGTCGGTGAGTCAGATGGAACGCTATCGCCGGGCAGATTGCAATCGCAGGCAAGCCCGCTCCCACATCCAAAGGAGGAGGCCCGGTAACGCCGCGGGCGACGGCTCTGCATCCGATATTTATGCTCACTTCCCAGCTTAATAATATTTTATTAATAACCGCCCTCCCCCTAGCCTTGAAGTCATGCCCGAGCTGAATCCAACTGCATTACGGAAGGACAGACACATGACTGTAGCGATAACAACAATAGACACCCTGGTGGTGGGAGCCGGTCAGGCTGGCGTGGCCATGAGCGAGCATTTGAGCAAGCAAGGCGTGCCCCACCTGGTGCTGGAACGCAGCCGGATTGCCGAGCGCTGGCGCACCGGGCGCTGGGATTCGCTGGTCGCCAACGGGCCGGCCTGGCACGACCGCTTCCCTGGCCTGGAATTCGATGACGTCGCCGCCGATGGCTTTGCGCCAAAAGAACGGGTGGCGGATTACTTCGAGGCCTATGCACGCAAATTCAACGCGCCGATCCGTACCGGCGTGGACGTGACCTCGGTGGTGCGCAATGTCGGCCGCCCAGGCTTCACCGTGCACACCAGCGAAGGCGTGATCGAAGCCAACCGCGTGGTGGCCGCGACCGGGCCATTCCAGAAGCCGGTGATCCCGGCGATTGCGCCCAAAGACACCGCCCTGCACCAGTTGCATTCCGCCGACTACCGCAACCCCGCGCAACTGCCGGCCGGCGCCGTGCTGGTGGTGGGCGCCGGCTCGTCCGGTGTACAGATCGCCGATGAACTGCAGCGCTCCGGTCGCCAGGTGTACCTCTCGGTCGGCGCCCACGACCGCCCGCCGCGCGCTTACCGCAACCGTGATTTCTGCTGGTGGCTGGGCGTGCTGGGCGAGTGGGACCAGGCGGCGATGAAGCCTGGCCGCGAGCACGTGACCATCGCGGTGAGCGGCGCCCATGGCGGCAAGACCATCGATTTTCGCGAGTTGGCCCAGCAAGGCATGACCCTGGTTGGCTTGACCCAAGCCTTCGACGGCAGTGTCGCCACCTTCCAGCCCAATCTGGTCGAGAACCTGGCGCGCGGTGACGAGAATTACCTGGCCCTGCTGGACGCGGCCGATGCCTATATCGAGCGCAACGGCCTGGACCTGCCGCTGGAACCTGAGGCGCGCCGTGTCTTCCCCGATGCAGACTGCATCCGCCAGCCGATCCTGGAACTGGACCTGGCCAAGGCCGGCATCACCTCGATCATCTGGGCCACCGGGTTTGCCGTGGATTACAGCTGGCTGCAAGTCGACGCATTCGACGCTGCCGGCAAGCCGCAACACCAGCGCGGCGTGTCCAGCGAAGCCGGAATCTACTTCCTTGGCTTGCCCTGGCAGTCACGTCGCGGCTCGTCGTTTATCTGGGGCGTGTGGCACGACGCCAAGTACGTGGCCGACCACATCGCCATCCAGCGCCAATACCTCGAATACCGCGACGCCGCCCCGGTGGCTCACAAAACACCTGTCAGCGCCTGACCCCTTATTTTTCGGAGTTTTCCAGATGCCTACCCACACTCGCATCCGCATGTTCAACACCAAGGAAACCTACCCCAACCAGAGCCTGGACAATGACCTGTGCCAGGCCGTGCGCGCCGGCAATACCGTGTACGTGCGCGGCCAGGTCGGCACCGATTTCGACGGTAACCTGGTCGGGCTCGGCGACCCGCGCGCCCAGGCCGAACAGGCCATGCGCAACGTCAAGCAACTGCTCGAAGAAGCCGGCAGCGACCTCAGCCATATCGTCAAGACCACCACTTACCTGATCGACCCGCGTTACCGCGAGCCGGTGTACCAGGAAGTCGGCAAGTGGCTCAAGGGCGTGTTCCCGATCTCCACCGGGCTGGTCGTCTCGGCCCTGGGCCAGCCACAGTGGCTGATGGAAATCGATGTAATCGCGGTTATTCCCGAATAAGGAGCTGCCCATGACGTTTTCCATCGTCGCCCGATGCGCCGACACCGGCCAGTTGGGCATTGCCATCAGTTCCTCAAGCATTGCCGTGGGTGCCCGTTGCCCGTGGCTGCGCCCCGGCGTGGGTGCGGTGTCGACCCAGAACATCACGCTGCCGGCGCTGGGCCCGGACGTGCTCGATTTGCTCGAACAAGGCCTCGCCCCTGCCGAGGCCATCGACACCGCGTTGACGCGCAATGGCTACAGCCAGTACCGACAGCTCACGGCCATTGATCACCTGGGCCGCAGCGTGCATTTCAGCGGCAGCGAAACCCTCGGCACCCACAACGCCGTGTCGGGCGAGCAATGCGTGGCAGCCGGCAATATGCTCGCCGACCGCGCGGTGATCGACGCGATGGTCACCGCCTTTGAACAGGCCGAAGGGCAGTTGGCGGACCGACTCCTGGCCGCCATGCACGCCGCCATCGCCGCCGGTGGCGAAGCCGGCCCGGTGCACTCCGCCGCGCTGGTGGTGGTGGGCGAACTGACCTGGCCGATCATCAACCTGCGGGTCGATTGGGCGGATGAAGCGCCAATCGGCGCGCTGCAAAAACTCTGGGACGCGTACCGCCCGCAAGTGCAGGACTACATCGACCGCGCCCTCGCCCCCGACCGTTCGCCCGGCTACGGCGTGGCCGGAGACGAGCGATGAGCCAGAGCCAGGCGTTGCTGCGCACACTGGTGGGGTTCGACACCACCAGCCGCGAATCCAACCTGCAGTTGATCGAGTTTGTGCACGATTACCTGGCGAGCTTCGGCGTGGCCAGCGAGCGGATCTACAACGAGGACCGCAGCAAGGCCAACCTGTTTGCCAGCATCGGCCCGGTGCAATTGCCCGGCATTGTGCTGTCCGGGCATACCGACGTGGTGCCGGTGGACGGGCAGCCCTGGACAGTGCCGCCGTTCGAATTGACCGCGCGCGACGGCAAGTTGTTTGGGCGTGGCACGGCAGACATGAAGGGCTATATCGCCTGTGTGCTGGCGCTGGTGCCGGCGTTGGTCGAGGCGCCGTTGCGGATGCCGGTGCATATCGCCCTGTCGTATGACGAAGAGGTCGGCTGCCTCGGCGTGCGCTCGTTGCTCAAGGTGCTGGAGCAACGCCCGGTGAAACCGATGCTGTGCATCATCGGCGAACCCACCGAACTCAAGCCGGTGCTGGGCCACAAGGGCAAGTTGGCGATGCGCTGCGACGTGCATGGCGAGGCGTGCCATTCGGCCTACGCGCCGTACGGGGTGAATGCGATTGAACATGCCGCCGAGTTGATCGGTGAACTGGGCCGCATCGGGCAACAGCTGCGTGGCACCCAGGACGCGCGGTTCGATCCGCCGTTCAGCACTGTGCAGACCGGCGTGATCAGTGGCGGCAAGGCTCTCAATATCGTGCCAGCCGATTGCCGCTTCGACTTCGAGATTCGCGCGTTACCGTCGCAGGACCCAGGCGAAGTGGCCGACGCGTTGAAAGCCTATGCCACGCTGCAGGTGCTGCCGCGCATGCAGGCGGTCAGCGCGCAGAGTGCGATTCACTTTACCGAGCTGTCGGCCTATCCGGGGTTGGTCACCGACGAACGCAGCCAGGCCGCGGAGTTGATTGCCGCGTTCAGTGGTTCACGTGAGTTCGGCACCGTGGCCTTTGGCACCGAGGGTGGCTTGTTCGATGCGGTGGGCATCCCCACCGTGGTATGCGGGCCGGGGAGCATGGACCAGGGGCATAAGCCGGATGAGTTTGTGAGTGTCGACCAACTGGCCGGGTGTGATGCCATGCTGCGGCGGATGCTCGACTCAATCCGTGCGTGAACCGCCTATCTGCAGGCAACACAGATTACCAATGTGGGAGCTGGCTTGCCTGCGATAGCGGTACATCAGCCACATCCGGGGCGACTGACCCACCGCCATCGCGGGCAAGCCCGGCTCCCACATTGATCTCCAGTGTTTGCCAGAAAACCGTGCAGATTCACCCCAGCAAGCGCGCCAGTTCTTTCCGGCACCCCCCCTCTACTGTGGGAGCTGGCTTGCCTGCGATAGCGTCACATCAGCCACACCTGGGGCGACTGACCCACCGCCATCGCGGGCAAGCCCGGCTCCCACATTGATCTCCAGTGTTTGCCAGAAAACCGTGCAGATTCACCCCAACAAGCGCGCCAGTTCTTCGCGGCAGTAATCCACAAACAACTGCACCGGTTTGGTCAGCGGCGCCCGGCGCAACCACACTGCCGACAACCCCGACCCGGTCACCGTCTCCGCCAGCGGTACGCACGCGACCTTCTGTCCATCATAGGTGTACTCGGTAAATGGCTTGGTCACCAGGATCGAAAAGCCAAAGCCCCGTCCCACCATGCCCCGCACCATCTCGATCGACGGCGAGCTGAACACGATATTCGGCGTCAGCCCGCGCTCTTCAAAGATGCTCACGAAGTACGTGCGGCTCGGCAGCACGTCCAGCAAGATCATCGGCTCCAGCACCAGGTCCGCCAGGGAGACCTTGGCCTGCTGCGCAAAGCGGTGATCCGCCGGCAGCAACGCGTACGGCTGCTGCGGCGGCATCAGCGGCGTGGTCTCGATGGTCGCGCCCAGGTCATGTTCGAAGAGCATCGCCACATCGATACTGCCCGCCGTCAGCGCCTGTACCAGTTCTTGCTGCTCGCCGTCACGGATGCGGATTTCCACGCCCGGCCAGCGCGCCTTGAAACCGGCGATCAAGCGCGGCAAGTACAGCGGCGCCACCGTTTCAAAGCAGCCGATATCGATCTGCCCCGCGACCACGTCATTGTCGGCCAGGGCGTTCTGTTCGAATTCATGGGCCACCCGCAGCAGCTCCAGGGCCTTGCGATAGAAGCGCGCGCCGCTGGGGGTGAGTGACACGCCCTGGGCGTGATGGCGGATAAACAACTGCACACCAAAGCTGTCTTCGAGCTGCTTGATCGCAGTGGACACCGACGGCTGCGCGATATACAGCTTGCGCGACGCCTCGGCGACGCTGCCGCACTCGGCCGTGGTGACAAAATATCTGAGTTGGCGCAAGTTGTAGGCAGCCATCGGGACCTCCAGAAACGTGGGACTTCGCCCGCAAAACAGGTGTAGGCAACATACCGGAGCGCGGCAAAGCGCGAGCGATATTTTTTAAGGTCTATAGCAACAAACTTACTAATTTACCTCCCTGCGCCCATTGCAGATGATCACTCCAACAACAAAGCGCCGCGCAGGCGGCGCACAGCGAAGTACGTCCACGTACTCACCTTGCCTTGGAGCTCGTCATGGTTACCACTGCAACATCCTCCGCCCCGCTTATCGAAAAACACACGATTGGATACGTGCCCCCGGAAGATCGCCACGGAAAGGTAAGAGACCTGTTCACCCTGTGGTTCGGCGGCAACATCGCGCCGTTGCCGATCGTCACCGGTGCGCTGGGTGTGCAACTGTTCCACCTCAACCTGATCTGGGGCATCGTCGCTATCCTCGTCGGCCACCTGGTCGGCGGCGTGCTGATGGCGCTGCACTCGGCCCAAGGCCCGCAAATGGGCATCCCGCAAATGATCCAGAGCCGCGCGCAGTTCGGCTCCCTCGGCGCGCTGCTGGTGGTGGTGATCGCCGGCGTCATGTACATCGGCTTCTTCGCCTCCAACATCGTGCTCGCGGGTAAATCCCTGCACGGCGTGGTCGATGCCGTGCCCGTGCCGGTGGGCATCGTGATCGGCGCCATTGGCTCCGGGATCATCGGCATCATCGGCTACCGCTTCATCCATGTGCTCAACCGCATCGGCACCTGGGTGCTCGGCGCCGGCATCGTGCTGGGCTTCGGCTACATCTTCACGCATGTGCAGACCACCGACTTCCTGACACGCGGCAGCTTCAATATCTCCGGCTGGCTGGCTACCGTGTCCCTCGCAGCACTGTGGCAGATCGCCTTCGCGCCCTACGTGTCGGACTACTCGCGCTACCTGCCGGCCGACGTGCCGGTGGCCTCGACCTTCTGGACCACCTACCTTGGCTCCGCCCTGGGCTCCAGCCTGTCGTTCATCTTCGGCGCGGTCGCCGTCCTCGCCACCCCGGTGGGCATGGACACCATGGACGCGGTCAAACTCGCCACCGGCGCCATCGGCCCGCTGATGCTCGTGCTGTTCTTGCTCAGCGTGATCAGCCACAACGCCCTCAACCTCTACGGCGCCGTGCTGTCGATCATCACCCTGGTCCAGACCTTCGCCTACCGCTGGATCCCCACGGCCAAAAGCCGCGCGGTAATCTCCATCCTGGTGCTCGCCGCCTGCGCGATTGCCGCCGTGTTCGCCTCCAAAGACTTCATCGGCCACTTCGTCGACATGGTGCTGGTGCTGCTCGTGGTGCTGGTGCCGTGGACGGCGATCAACCTGATCGACTTCTACGCGATTCACAAAGGTCAATACGACATCGCCTCGATCTTCCGCGTCGATGGCGGGATTTACGGCCGCTACAACCCCCAGGCGCTGCTGGCCTACGCGGTCGGGATCGCGGTGCAGATTCCGTTCATGAACACGCCGCTGTATGTAGGGCCGATTTCCGAACACATCAACGGCGCGGATCTGTCCTGGGTGGTGGGGTTGGTGGTGACGTCGCCGTTGTATTTCTGGTTGGCGAGTCGCGACAGTGCCTATAAACGCCGTATGGATGGCGGGAAGTTGGTGGAAGGGGTGTGAGCTGACGACTTGAAGTGATTCGATTGTGATGTCTGGAACCCTCCATATCGTGGCATCGAGGCGTGTGGAGGGTTTTTTCATTTTTCAGCGACGTCGCGCATTGAGTGTCGTGCGACCGCCCGCTGGGGGCTGATGACGTAGTGAGGTGTGATCCGAGGGTGCCTAATTGAAAACAAGGCCGACACCGCAAATCCCCTGTGGGATTGAAACGCAAATCCCCTGTGGGAGCCGCCGAGCTTCAGCGAGGCTGCGAAAGCGGTGTGTCAGCCGAAGAAAATGCCGGCAATGCCGCCGCCTTCGCCACCTCGCCGGGTCTCGACAGTTGCTCCCACATTTTTGCTTGTGTGCTCGCCGCAGCCCCCCGCGATGGCGATGGCTGGGGCACGCCGTTATCATGGGGCCTTTCGCTCAACCCTCCAGGAAACGCCCATGCCCGCCCTCACCTTCCGCAACGCCCTCCCCGCCGACGCTGCCCGTTGCTTCGAGATTGAAATCACCGCCTACGAAGGCGACGAGGCGGCGACTCTGGAGAAGATCGCCACGCGCATTGCGCAGTACCCGCAGGGCTTCTTGATTCTGGAAGCCGATGGTGAGGTGGTGGGTTTCATCAACTCGGGTTGCGCCTATGACGTGGTGATGTCGGACGAAGCGTTCAAGGAGTTGGTGGGCCATTCGGCCGAGGCACCGAATGTGGTGATCATGTCAGTGGTGGTCGACCCGGCGCATCAGGGCCAGGGCTATTCCAAGCGGCTGATGACCGAGTTTTTGCAGCGCATGCAGGCGCTGGGCAAGCAGACGATTCACTTGATGTGCAAGGAACAGCATGTGCCGTTGTACACCCGCATGGGCTACACCTACGTGCGCCCTTCGCCTTCGGATCATGGCGGGATGGCGTGGCATGAAATGGTGATGGCTTTTTAATAGCAACGCTTGGAACTTATGCTTTTGGCGACGTCCAACAAGGCACCACGAATTGACTCGGAGTGCCTTGATGTCCAGGAATCGGATTAGCCGCGTTACCGCTGTGTTGTTCGCCGCCATCTTGATCTCGACCGTGCCGTTGGCCTTCGGCGCCACGGCCCAGGACATTGAACACCTACGCAACGGTTCCTTCGCACAGTTTCAGCGCGAAGCCAGCCAACGGGCCGATGAGCAAGCGCGGCAGAACCGCGAGCAGATGCGTCAGTTTGCCGAGCAGAATCGCCAGCAGATGAAGGACATGGAAGCGCAAATGCACCGCGACCAACAGGCGCGTGAAGAGGCCGACAACAAAGCGCGCCTGGCGGCCCGGGAGAAGCAATTGGAAGAGGAGGCAATGCAGGCTAAAGTGCCTGCCTCCTCGACTGAGATACCCGACGATGACGCCACCGCTCATTGAAATCAGCGACCACGCCAACCCCGACGCCGAGCGCATCCTCGGCAACGGCCTCGCCGTCTTCAATACGGCCGTCACCGGCAGCAACGACCGTCGACCGCTGAACGTGCTGATCAAGGATGCCAGCGGGCAAATCCTCGGTGGCATCACCGGCAAGACCACCCTGGGCACCGCCTTCCTCGACCTCTTCCACCTGCCCGAGGCCCTGCGCGGCAGCGGCCTGGGCAGCCAGTTGCTGCACACCTTCGAAGACGAAGCACGGCGGCGCGGTTGTACGAATGCGGTGCTCTACACCCTCAGCTTCCAGGCACCGGGTTTCTACGAGCGGCATGGTTGGCTGCGCTTTGGTGAGATCCCGTGTGAACCGGCTGGCAGCTGCCGCGTATTTCTGTCTAAGCGGCTGTAGCGTCCAGGGCTTTGCCGAACAAGCGATTCTCATGGGTTTCCCCCTGGAACGTGTACGTCGGCGCGCCCAGCACGGCGTAGCCGCGCCGAGGATAGAACCCCAGCGCCCGCGCATTTCCCGCCCACACCGTCGCCCACAACAACGCAGCACCCGCCGATGCCGCGCGCTGCTCCGCCGCGTGCAGCAACTGATTGCCGATACCCCGCCCGGTGAACCGCTCCTGGATGTACAGGCGTTGCAGTTCGGCGACGTTGGCCGCGTCGATCATCGAGTGGCCGGCCTCGAGTTGGATCTGGGCAAAGCCGACCAAGTGGTTATTCACCTCGGCCACGATCAATGCCGTGCCCGGTTCGGCGATCAGTTGCGCGATGGATTCCGGTGCAAAGGCGTGCAGCGCTTCCTTGGCAATGCCGCTGCGGATGCCTTCGGTGGCGTAGGTGTCGAGGAACACCTGCATGCCCAGCACGCCGATGCACAGGGCGTCCTGGGGGATCGCATCGCGAATCAGGCAGGTCATGGCAGGCGGGCCAACACGTGATGGCCGGCCGTTTGCGCACACAGGCCGTGGGCATCAATCATTGGAGATCAACGTGCCGGTGCCGGCGCTGGGGTAGATGACCTCCTGGGAGTCGAGGTCCTTGATGCTCGAATAGGTACGGTATTGAGTGCTGTAGTTCGGCCCCACACCGCGGGTGCTGGCGGTCAGGCGGTAGCTGACCAGGTAGCGCCTGCCGGCCTTGAACTCCACGTCGTCTGCGCCTTCGTTGCAGAACGCACCGCCGGTGCCGAGGGCGTTCATCGACACGTTGCACCAGCGCAGCGAGTGTTTGCCTGGGCTGAGCTTGAGGGCCTGTTCGCCGCTCACGTTGAGAATCGACTGGCGACCCGCCCCCGGCAACGTTACGCCGTCGACTTCCACCGCAAGTGCCAGGCGGTGAAACGGCACGCCCAGTTCGCGTTCGCGCCAGGTGTCGAAGTACACCAGCACCGCGTCCGGCGCGTTGTTGGAGAGGTCGACAGGGTGGAGTTTTTCCGGCGCCCAGTCGCCCTGGTAGTTCTTGTAGTGGTAGTCGGAGCAGGCGCCGAGCAGTGGCAGGGTCAAGATGGCAGCGAGTTTCAGCAGTTTCATCGGGGGGAACGGTCCTTGTGGTCGATGAGATCCTATCGACATCATCGTGGATTTCTTGAACCGATTGCCACTGCCGATTTGCCACAGTAGGGTTTAGCCCTCGCCAATCCCGCAGGAGCCCTGCCATGAGCTTTTTTTCCGATCCCGACGCCGTCGCCCGTTACGCCGAAGGCCCTGTGCGCCTGGTGCCGGGCTTCGATGGCCTGCAGCGCATGACCACCCTGCTGCTGCGCGAAAGCGTGCCGTCCACCGGCACGGTCCTGGTACTCGGCGCGGGTGGCGGCCTGGAGTTGAAGCGCTTTGCCGACGCCGAGCCGGGTTGGCGCTTTGTGGGGGTGGACCCGGCGGCCGAGATGTTGAAACTGGCGCAGGCGACATTGGGCCCGCTGAATGAGCGCGTCGACTTGCACGAGGGTTACATCGACACGGCGCCGCTGGGGCCGTTCGATGGGGCCACGTGCTTGCTGACCTTGCACTTCATCCCGCAGGAGCAGCGCCTGCAAACCCTCAAGGCATTGTGGCAGCGCTTGCTGCCAGGGGCACCGTTGATTGTGGCGCACCACAGCTTCCCGCAGGCCGCGCAAGACAAGGCCCGTTGGTTGCAGCGCTATGCGGCGTTCGCGGTGGATTCGGGGGTGCCGGCGGCGGACGCCGAGCGGGCGATTACCGCGATCAGCGCGCAGCTGCCGGTACTATCGCCCGAGACGGATGAAGCCTTGATGCGCGAGGCCGGGTTTGAAGGGGTGGAGCTGTTTTAT
Organism: Pseudomonas sp. 13B_2.1_Bac1; assembly: GCF_025466155.1. Taxonomy (NCBI): domain Bacteria; kingdom Pseudomonadati; phylum Pseudomonadota; class Gammaproteobacteria; order Pseudomonadales; family Pseudomonadaceae; genus Pseudomonas; species Pseudomonas sp. 13B_2.1_Bac1. Next base: position 62,337 of record NZ_JANLOH010000092.1, read on the forward strand.
GCCGGCTTCAGCTTCAAGGGCTGGGTCGGCTACAAGCCGCGCTAGCGGCTTTACCAGCTCCCTGAAGCCCCGCCGCCGCCACTGGAGCCGCCGCCACCGGACGAACTGCTGCTGGAGCTGGAACCGCTGGAGCTTGAACCGGATGAACTGCCGCCCGAACCGGAACCCGAGCCGGCGGCGGTCTTGCCAAAGATGAACAGCGCCACGAACGAAGCAATCGGAAACGCCACCAGCCAGCCGTCACGCCCGGCGTCGGCGATCAACCCGGCGGCCACGTACACCGCGATCGCCGCCAGCAGCCGCACGGCAAACCCCACGGGGCTGGTCTTCCAGGCGTCTCTCATGACCACCCAGAGCGCCAGGTACGCCCCCAGCACGGCCAGCGCGCCCAGGGGCAAGGCCAACCAATGGACAAAGCTCACCTCCACGAAACGGTCCGCCACCAGCAAGGCCGCGATGTAGGCCAGCAACCCGATCACGCAGTAAAACACCCTGCGCGCCAGCCACAAGGCGCCGAAGGTCGCGCCGCCGATCAGGATCGTCAATGGCAACAACAGCAGGTACATCGGCCAATCCCGCCCACCGGCCAGTGCCGCCAGCGCCACCGTGACCCCGACGGTGAGCATCAAGGCCTGGCGCCAAGGCAGCTTGCCGGCGGCCATCAGCACGCCGCCGATGCCGCCGACGATAAACGCCAGCAACACCGCCACCGCCTGGGGATTGATGCCGGGGCCGGCGACCTTGGGCAAGTCGCCGCCGTCCACCAGCACCACCAGGTCGTTCACGCCCAGTGCCACGCCGCCGGCGAAGTCGCCCTGGCGAAATGCCGGGGTGATGTGTTCCTCGATGATGCGGTGGGCGAGCAAGTCGGTGACGGTGCCTTCCAGGCCGTAGCCGACCTCGATGCGCACCTTGCGGTCCTCCTTGGCCACCACCAGCAGGATGCCGTCGTTGACATCCTTGCGCCCCAGTTTCCAGGCGCGAAACAGCTGATTGGCATAATCCTCGATGCTGCTGCCGCCCGTGGTGGGCACCAGCAGCACGGCGACCTGCGCGCCTTTGCGTTGTTCAAGGGCGGCAAGTTGCTCCTTCAGGCGGGTGGTGGTGCCAGGGTCGAGGGTGTTGGTGAGGTCGATGACCCGTTGGTCGAGGGCCACGCCGATCGGCGAAGTGTCGGCCTCGGCGCTGATGAACAGGCTGCAGGCCATCAACACCAGCAGACTCAAGACGGATTGCTGCAACCACCGCATCATGATTGTTACCTGAAGTTTCTTCCTGAAGGCGCCGACTTTACCTGATCAACACTCGAACGCGTAGGCGCTGCCCTGCATCACCGGCGCCACACTGCCGGTCAGCACGACACCGCCCTGCCCGTCCCAGTGCACCGTGACCGTACCGCCATCGCACTGCACCTGCACAGTGGCGTCGAGCAGCCCACGCCGGATGCCATTGACCACCGCCCCGCAGCAGCACGAGCCGGACCCCAGCGGCACGCCGCCACCGCGCTCCCAGATGCGCAGGCGGATATGCCCGCGATCGAGCACCTGCACAAAATGCACATTGGTCTTGGCCGGGAACAACGGATGGATTTCCAGCGCCGGCCCCAGCGCCGCGACGTCGACAGCGGCGATGTCCTGCACAAAAAACGTGCAATGCGGGTTACCCATGCTGCACGCCGCAGGACCTCCCTCGATGGGCAACGTGCGCGTATCCATGGCCTCGGCGAGCGGCACCGCGGCCCAGTCCAGCGACGGCGCGCCCATGTCCACCGACACTCGCCGCCCCGCCTCGCGCACGCACGTCAGCAGGCCGCGATCGGTGCGCAGCACCACCGAATCGGCGCCGGTTTCATGCATCAGCCGATCAGCCACGCCACGGGTGGCGCTGCCACACGTGGCCAAAGGCGTGCCATTGGGGTTCCAGAACTTGATGCGAGCGGCGGCGTCTTCGCAATCGAGCACCACCGCCAGCTGGTTGAAGCCGATGCCGGTGTGACGGTTGCCGAGGCGGCGGGCGACTTCGGGGGTGATCGGGTCATCGAGGCCACGGCGGTCGATGATGATGAAGTCGTCGCCATGGGCGTGCATCTTCACAAAGGGCAAGGTCATGGCGCGTCCTGGGATCGACCGGTGGGGTGCGCAAGCATACTGAGTTGACGGGAGTTTCATCAAACGCTCGCAGGCTGCGTGCTAGCGTGACGGGGTTCGCGTCCGGCAGAGCTTTTCATGAAAAAAACCATCTTGACCCTGACTGCCATACTGGCAGCGTTTACCCACGCGGCCTCGGCGGCAAGCCTTTGCCAACCCGTCGCGACAAATCCCGCGTCCCCCGCGCTGCTGGCGGCGGCCCAACGACACTTGGGTGACCTGCCCCAGCCCCTGGCGCATGTGCACACCGAAGGCACCCTGCCGCACCACGGCATTCGCGAGCAGAGCATCGCCGCCGAGCAGGACTGGCCGGTGATGCGCCAGGCGGCACTGGCCTGGCGCTTGAGCGGCGATGCGCGTTACCTCAAACAAGTCGATGCCTACCTCGCCGCATGGGCCGGGGTGTACCAACCGGACTTCAACCCCATCGACGAGACCAACCTCGACATGCTGATCAGCGCCTACGCGCTGACCGCCGACCATCTGAACCCGGCTACCCGCGAGGCCAGTCGCCGCTTGATCAGCCAACTGGGCAACGGCTACATCGCACGTATCGAGCAGTTTCACCCGCCGAAAAAAGGCACGCAGACCAATAACTGGCAGAGCCACCGCATCAAGTTGGTCAGCGTGGCGGCGGCCGCCCTGGGGGACCGGGTGATGCTTGAGCAGGCCTTTCACCTGTTCCAGCAGCAGGTCGCCGACAATATCCTGCCCGATGGCTCGGTGACCGACTTCCACGACCGCGACGCCCTGCATTACGTGGTCTACGACCTTGAGCCGCTGGTACAGGCCGCGCTGGCAGCCAAGCCCTACGGGGTGGGCGGCAATTGGCTGACCACCACCGCCAATGGCGCATCCCTGGGTGCCGCTCTCGATTGGCTGGTGCCGTATGCCACGGGTGAGCGCAGCCATCAGGAGTTCGTGCACACCCATGTTCAATTCGACAAAGACCGCGCCGGCGTTGGCGAGGCTGGCTACAGCGGCGCCTGGCAGCCCAGGAGCAGCGCAAGCCTGTTCTGGCTGGCAGCGCAACTGGACTCGCGCTACCGACCCGTGGCAATGCAGCTCTCGGCCAAGCCGGCAGACTGGATCAGCGCCTGCTATTTGAGATAGGGCATCTGGACGTGCTGCCGTCGGGGCGGGAGCAGTTGCGGGAGCACGGTGTTCGGCGTCAGCCATCAGGCGGGATTGGATGTTGGGGGAGTGATGGGGCTGCTGCGCAGCCCAACGCGGGGCAAGCCCGCTCGCCACAGGGGGCGGGGCAAGGAGCCCAGGGGCCAGGGGCCAGGGTTTGGGTGGGTTAGAGGACGCTGCCCATCGCCTTCATCAATACCGGGTCACGCGCGTAGATGTCCGGCGCGTAGACCAGGTCGCCCTGGCCGTCGACCTGCACGGTCCAGTAGCCCAACAACACCGGTACCGGCGTGGCCAGGCGGAATTCGTGGGTCAGGCCGGTAGCCAGCAGTTCGTCGGTGCGCGCGCGTTCGGCCGGGCTCACCAGCAGGTCGCGCAACAGCAACGGCTGCTCGACCCTCACGCACCCCGAACTGAACGCCCGTGGTCCTTTGGTAAACAGCGGCTGGCTCGGGGTGTCATGCAGGTACACCGAGTAGGGATTGGGGAAGCGCATCACGATCTTGCCCAGCGGATTGCGCGGGCCGGCTTCCTGGCGCAGGAGGATATTGCCGGGGCGCGCCCAGTCGACCTGGTCGGGCGCCAGCGGGTGGCCTTGGGCGTCGAGCACCTGCAGGTTCTGCTGGCGCAGGTATTCGGGGTTGAGGCGAATCGCGGGCAACTTGTCCTCGCGCATGATGGTCGGCGGGATGGTCCAGGTGGGGTTGAGGGTCAGGCGGGTAATGCGTGACTTGAGCAGCGGCGTCTGGCGTTCGGCGCGGCCCACTTGCAGGCGGGTTTGCCACACCGGGATGCCGCTCTGGTACACGCTCAGTTGCGCGGCCGCCACGTTGACGAGCACGCCTTCGGGTTCCAGGTCCTGGGCCAGCCAGCGAAAACGCTCGAGGTTGATGCGCAGTTGTTCGCGGCGCACGGCCGGGCTGACGTTGAGTTCGGCCACGGTGCCGGTGCCGATCACGCCGTCGGCCTGCAGCGAGTGGCTGAGCTGGAAGGCCTTGACCGCCTTGACCAACTCGTCGCGATATTGCCTGCTGTTGCCGGTCGGTGCCTTGGCCAGGTAGCCGCCGCTGTACAGGCGTCGCGCGAGTTCGGGCACGCGCGGGTCTTCCATGCCCGGGCGCAGCAGCGGGCCGGTGGCGACCGGGTCCCAATGCGGCAACGGTCGTTGGCGCACAGCGGAATAGGCGTTGCGCAAGCTGCGATAAAGATCGGCGCTGGGGCGCGCCTGGTCGAAGGCCTGGGCCATGTCCTGCAGGCCGGCGGCGGCAAAGGCCAGCACTTCGGTATCCGGGTCATGGGCCGGCGGCTGCGAGTGCCACAGGGGCTCGAAGCGCGACTGCTGCAGGCGCCCGTAATGCAGATCCTGCAGGGCTTGCAGGTACTGCCGGCTGCTGTCGATATCGCTGCACAGCACGTTAGCCGTGGCGTCCGCCGCAGGCAGGCTATAGTGGGTGGGGTCCAGGCCGTCGTCGGCGAGCATCAGCAACTGAGCGTGCAACGCTTGCCGGCGCTCATCGGCGGTCCACACAGGCACATCGCCCTGCTGCTGGTAGAAGGCTTGCAGGCGGGCTTGCACGGCGGCATCGATCTTCGGCGCCAGGCTGGGGCAAACACTGGCCAGTTGCGCCAAGGCCTGCTGCACCGGCGCCGTGGCGACCAGCGTTGGCGGCGCGACGGGTAACGCGGCGTCCGGCAGCACATCGGCTGTCGCGACCAATGGTGCAACGAGCAGGCAAATGCTCAAGTAACATGCGTGTTTTTTGAACAATGGCTTTGCTCCAATCCACAGTGGGGGGATGTACTGTAGATGCTGACTTTTTTCTGCCGCCTCGGTTTGATAGCCGTAAGCCTGGCCGCGTTGAGCAATACTGCGCTCGCCGCCAATGGCAATCCTCCTTCCTTGTATAGCAGCCTGGCGCGCTCGGCTCCAGAACTCAATCCCACTGTGCTCAAAAGCGCCCTGAGCGCGGTGCAGTGCGCGGTCAACAACGGCGAGGAACGCTCAGAGCGACTGGCCGTCATTGACTATTCGCAGCCATCGACCGCTCGTCGGCTGTGGATCTTCGACTTGCGCAAAAAGACCCTGGTATTGCGCGACCTGGTGGCCCATGGTGCCAAGTCCGGAGAAAACTTCGCCACCCAGTTTTCCAACCAGGAAGGCAGCCACCAATCCAGCCTGGGCCTGTTTCGAACCCAGGAAAGCTACCTCGGCGCCCACGGCTACTCGCTGCGCATGGACGGCCTGGAGCCGGGCTTCAACGACCAGGCCCGCGACCGCGCCCTGGTGATTCATGCCGCCGACTACGTCAGCCCCTTGTGGAGCAAGCGCGAAGGCCGTATCGGCCGCAGCCAGGGTTGCCCGGCCGTGCGCCCGCAGGTGGCGCGCCAGGTGGTGGATAAGCTCAAGGATGGGCAGTTCATGTTTTCGTGGTACCCCGACCAGCGCTGGCTGAAGTCCTCGACGTACCTCAATTGCAAACCCCAACAGGTGGCGAGTAGTCGTACAATCCGTGGCGGATAGCCTGTCCCACAGATAAAAGAGAGCATCGCATGCTGCTACACAAATCCACCTGGATCGAGATCGGACAGTTTCTGGAGCGCAGCCGCACGGTGGTGATCCCCATCGGCTCCAATGAACAGCATGGCCCAACCGGCCTGCTTGGCACCGACTGGATGTGTCCGGAAATCATCGCCCATGAAGCGCAGAAAAACGCCGACATCCTGATTGGCCCCACTTTCAATATCGGCATGGCCCAGCATCACCTGGGCTTCCCCGGCACCATTTCGCTGCGCCCATCCACCTTCATTGCCGCGATCGGCGACTGGGTGCGCTCGCTGGCGGGGCATGGTTTCGAAAAGATCCTGTTCCTCAACGGCCATGGCGGCAATATCGCCACGATTGAAGCGGCGTTTTCCGAGCTGTACGCCGAGGCGAGCTTCGGCCGTCGCCCCGCCGGGTTTGCGCTGAAGCTGGTGAACTGGTGGGATCTGGAGGGCGTCAACGAGTTGGCTCACCGCCAATTCCCGGTGGGCCATGGCAGCCATGCCACGCCGTCGGAGATTGCCGTGACGCAATGGGCGTACCCGGAATCGATCAAGTCCGCCGACTACTCGCCGCAAATCGCCAACACCGGGCCGATCCGCGAAGCCCTCGACTTCCGCGCACGCTTCCCCGACGGACGCATGGGCTCCGACCCCGCGCTGGCGACCGTGGAAAAAGGCGGTGAACTGGTGGCATTGGCGGCGCAAGGGTTGGTCAAGACAGTCAACACCTTCAGCAACGAAGCCAAGCCCTAGGTCCTGCACCGACTAAAAATGTGGGAGCGGGCTTGCTCGCGAAGGCGGTGTGCCAGTTGATGCATTCGCTGGCTGATCCACCGCTTTCGCAGGCAAGCCAGCTCCCACATTGATCTCCATATGCCCGGGTACCTGAGCCCACCCTAATCCCCTGTGGGAGCGGGCTTGCCCGCGAAGGCGGCCTGGCAGTTGATGCATTCGGCGGCTGATCCACCGCTTTCGCAGGCAAGCCAGCTCCCACATTGATCTCCATATGCCCGGGTACCTGAGCCCACCCTAATCCCCTGTGGGAGCGGGCTTGCTCGCGAAGGCGGTGTGCCAGTTGATGCATTCGGCGGCTGATCCACCGCTTTCGCAGGCAAGCCAGCTCCCACATTTGATCTGCGTACACCCGGGGGCTCAGGCCCCATCCCAATCCCCTGTGGGCAAGGGCTGGCCAACACTTTCAGCCTCGCAGCCAAACCCTAGGTCCTGCACCGACTAAAAATGTGGGAGCGGGCTTGCCCGCGAAGGCGGTGTGTCAGTCACCGAAACTATCGACTGAACCACCGCCTTCGCGAGCAAGCCCGCTCCCACATTGGGGATGTATTTCAAGTTGGAACCGGGTTGTGCAATCCGCTCAAAGGTTGGCGCGTCCACATCCCCGCACCAGGCGATGCGCTGCCGGCAGTTACTTGCATTCCTGCGCGGCAAGCTCCAAACGCGATGGCGTGATCGTCGACGCCAGCGGCTTGCGCTCGTACAAGAACACTTTGCCGCCATCCTGCGATTTGTAGGCTTCCAGCACGTCATCGGCGGCGATCTTGCTGGTGAGTACCACTTTGGCGTGACGCGAGTTTTGCGTCACGGTCGAGGTGATCCCGTGTTTTTCGAGTTTCGGTACAACACACTGCACATAGGCTTCTGGGCCCTTGCTGGTTTGCAGGGTCAGGGTGGGTGCATTCGGAGCGGAAACACAACCGGCCAGTAACAGGGAAGCAAAGGCCAGGGCCGGGACGAAAAAAGAGCGCATGAAAAATTCCTGAAAATAACTAAAAAAGGTCACATCAACTGGCACGAATCAACGCTTTGAGCGATGCATCGAACTGCTTCAAGGCATCAAGCTGTACATCGCGCTGCTGTTCGATCTGCGCAGCAATCTCCGGTGCGGCCTTGTCGTGCACCCACACCGATGGCAGCTGTTTGTGCACCGAGCCTTCGGCCTTGGCGATGTATTGCAGGTTCGTGTCATAGAACCGCGCAATAAAACGCGCCTCGACCTGGTCGTTACGCTGGGTCAGCAGTTGGTTGTGGGTGTCGAGCATCACCACCACATCGGGGTGAGCCTGCATCAGGGCATCCAGGTTGTCGTACACGGTGACCGACAGGAAGGTGCCTTGCAGCGAGCTCATCAACCAATCGATGGCCAGTTCCGGGTCGGAGCTGTTGACGAACGCCTCGCGGATACGCCCGTCGAGGGCATCCTTGGCGCCATTCAAGGCCATGTCGTGGTAGCGTTCAAGGTAGCTGAGATTGTCGCGGGTGTTGTCGCTCAGCAACACACCCACCGATTGCGCACGCTGCAGGGAGTCTACGCTACCGACGATAGGTAGCAAATGGCCTGTGGGCAGTTCATCAGCGATTGCCGCCGTGTTCATGACGACAGTGCCCAGCATCAGGGCCATCAAAGCCAGTTGGATAAATGTCCTCATCGCGCATTTCCTTGAGCAGCGTCTTGATGAGGCGATTTTCCGCCTTTCCTGTAAAAACAGAACTTGCGATGCTTGATGGTGACTATTATCTGAACCGATAGTGCGCACATAAAACTTATAAGGACCACGCCATGAAGCCCCACCAGAAAACCTTCGACCGCATCCGCGAGGCCGTACTGCCGGAGTTTCGCGAGCGGGTCGCCGATTACCTGGTCGACTATGAAACCGTGCTGCAGAACGACACCGCCGATGCCGAGCAGGTGAACGCCAGCGCCCAGCAACTGCGCGGCTATCTGCGCGGCTTGAACACCACACGGGTGCTGGGTATGGCGGATTGGGAAGACCTCGACCGCCGCGTGGAGCAGGCCTGGCTACGGGTGGTGGAAGCCGAATAAGCGGCTCGGCGTATCGACCAGTAACGCCTGCTCGACCTGCGCCGAACAGCCCAGAGCCTGGCGCTGCTCAACCACACTGGCATAGCCCGTGGACGCTTCATGTTGGGTGTGCGGCCAGTCACTGCCCCACACCAGCCGATGCCGACCGAAACTTTGCAGCAGCAGCGGCATGGCCTCGCGAGCAAACGCCAGGTTCTGCGCGGGCGTGCCGGCCAGGCGGTAGATACCCGAGACTTTCAGCCACAGGTGGCCGCTGAGTCCCAGTTCCAGCAACTCGGCAAACCCGCGTTGCTCCACCCCTTGCTGGGCATCGGGCCGGCCAAAGTGATCAATCACCAGCTTGACCCCGAACGGAATCAAGTGCCGAACCAGTTGCGGCATGTCATCCACCTCGCGGTGCAATTCCACGTGCCAGCCGAGTTCGGCGATCAGCGCGAAAAACCCTTTCCAACCCGGCCCGGCAAAATCCGGCAGCGCACGCCCCACCAGGTTCAAGCGTACCCCCACGACGCCCAGGCGGGCCATGGCCTGCAAGGTATCGCGACCGACGTCCGGGTCTACGACGACCACCCCACGCAACTGACCGGGCGCCTGCTGCAAGGCCGCGAGCAGGTATTGATTGTCGGTGCCGAGGAAGCTCGGTTGTACCAGCACGCCATGGCTGAGGCCATTGGCGTGCAGGTGGCTGAGGTAATCCACCAGCGTGGCGTCGTACCCAGGGGTATAGCGCCGCTCACCGGCCAGGGTCAGCGCCTGGCTGAACACATGGGCGTGGGCATCGATGCCGGTGATGGGCGTGGAGCAGTTATCGAGCATGGTGGTCGTCTTTCATCCGTAAATAGGTCTCAGGCCTGCGCGCGCTGGCCGCTGGGGACGCTGTCGACCGGCGCCGCTTCCAGCACGCGGCCACGGGTTTCCGGCAGGCACAGGGCGGCAATCACGGCGACCCCGTAGGCAATCCCGGCATCAATGCCGATGGCCGAGCCCAGCGACATCGAGTCGCTCATGTGCCCCACCAGGAATGGGAACACCGCCGACAGCACACGCCCGAAGTTGTAGCAAAAGCCCACGCCGGCACCGCGCACATCCGCCGGGTACAGCTCGTTGAACAACGCCCCCAGGCTGGCCGGAATGCCGGCGGCGAAGAAGCCCAGCGGGAAGCCGAGGAACAGCATCTGCGTGTTGGTCAGCGGCAGGAACACATAGGCCTGCACAGTGACCACGCAGCACAGCGCGAACAGCACGATATTCTTGCGCCGGCCGATGCGGTCGATCAGCAAACCACTGACCACGCAGCCACACCAGAACGCAAAAATGATCACCGCCAGGTAGCCACCCGAGTTGAGCACCGACAGGTTGCGCTCGGTCTTGAGGAAGGTCGGCAGCCAGGTCATCACCGCGTGGTAACCGCCATGGGCGCCCAGGCCCAGCAGGCCGCCAAACAGCGTGACGCGGATCAGCTCGGGGCGAAAAATCCCGGCCAGCGACTTGAAGAAGCTCTGCGGGATGACCTGCTCTTTTTGCAGGCGCTGGAAGCTGTCGGGCTCTTCCACATTGCGGCGCACCCAGATGATCAGGAACGACGGCAGCAGGCCCACCACGAACATCACACGCCAGGCCATGTCCTGCGGCACAAACGAATAGATCAGCGCGAATACCCCGACCGCCACGCCCCAGCCCACGGCCCAGGCGCTTTGCACGGTGCCCATGACCTTGCCGCGATACTTGGGATTGATGGTCTCGGCCATCAACACCGCGCCCGCCGCCCACTCACCGCCGATGCCGAAGCCCTGCAGGGCCTTGACGATCAGCAACTGGTGGAAGCCGGTGACAAACGCCGAGATAAACGTGAAGAACGAGAACCACAGGATCATCCACTGCAGGGTGCGCACCCGGCCGTAGCGGTCGGACAAGGTGCCGCCGACCCAACCACCGATGGCCGAGGTAACCAGCGTGACCCCGCTGATCAGCCCGGCATCGCCCTTGCTCAAGGCAAACGCGGCGATCAGGGCCGGGATCGCCAGGCCGAACATCTGCACTTCCAATGCATCGAGGGACCATCCGCCGAAGCAGGCCCAGAACGTTTTGCGCTCCCGAGGAGTGACTTGGCGATACCAACTGAACATGATTTTTATCCTTATAGGTCAAACGCGAGGCAGCCGAGCACGAACCGCGCCGTTGCAAGGCCAGTGTTGGCAAACACGTGAAACTACGGGTGGTGCGTCAGCGGATATCCACGCGGTATCGGAAGTGCTCGGCGTGCCCGCGCGAGCGTCGCCACTCCAGCGGCTGCCCGGCGTAATCGCGGGCCAGGCGCTCGATCACCACCACCGGGCTGTTGACCGGCACCTGCAGCAGCCGCGCGTACACCTCGTTGACCGACTCGGCGGTAAGGGTCTCCTCGGCCGAGGCCACCACTTGCCCGCAGACGCTTTCATACACCGGGTAGAGCAACGGGCCCTGCGCGGACAAGTCAATGTCGAGCAACGCCTGGAAGCGCTTGCGCGGCAGCCAGATCTCTTCCGCCAGCAACGGCTGCACGTCCAGCAGACGGGTACGCACGATGCGAATCACCTGGGCTTCGGCTGCCAGGCCGAGGGCCTCGCTGACCGCCGACGGTGCTGTCACGGATTCCACCGAGAGGATGCGGCTCTCGGGCACCTGGCGTTCGCCCGAGGGGCCTTGGAAACGGAAGAAGCGAAACAGCGAAGACTGGAATTGCGGGCGGCGTACGAACGTGCCACGGCCCTGCTGGCGCTCAAGGATGCCCTCGCTCACCAGCGCATCCACCGCCTTGCGTACGGTACCCGTGGAGATCTCGTATTCGGCGGACAGCACCGCTTCGGTGGGAATCGCTTCGCCAGGGCGCCAGCGATTGTTGGCGATCTGTTCGACCAGATGGTCGCGCAGGCGTTGATAGAGCGGCAGACGGGCATCACTGGAGAGCGTATTCATGGGGCCACATTCACTTTGTTATTTAGTCATATATATGAATATGGCGAGAGTATTTGCCGCGCGGGTGACGCCTGTCAAGGGCGCCACCGCATACGGGGGATGAATGGTGGTTTAAAGCGCAGGGCGTGGCAGGTTGACCCACTCCTGCACAGACGGCCGCGCCCACTGGCGCTGCGCGTAATCAACCAGCCCGGCGGGTACGCTGCCGCCGTTGAGAATCAGGCGATTGAGCATCACCGCCAAGTCCACATCGACAATCGACCACGCGCCGAACAGGTGCTCCGGGTTACCCGCCAGCAGCGCCTGCGCCGCACTGATCAACGTGCCTGCCGCGACCTCGGCCGCCGGCGACAGCGGCGGCATTGTCTGCCCGCAGAACACCACCAGCGTCGAACGCTCCTGGCGGATCGGCAGCAAGTCACTGCGCAGCCACGCCTGCACCTGTCGCGCCCGCGCCCGCTGCCTTGGCTCGACCGGATACACCGGCGTGTCCGGGTAAAGGTGCTCCAGGTACTCGGTGATCGCCGACGACTCCGACAGCGCAAAATCGCCGTGCACCAACGTGGGCACGCGCTGGGTCAGGGACAGTTGGGCAAAATCGGCGGTGCGATTTTGCGCGGCGTCCAGGTCCAGGGTCACCACATCGAAGCCCAGGCCCTTTTCGCGCAGGGCGACGAACACCGACATCGCGTAGGGGCTGGTGTAGAGCGAATCAACATAGAGGCGCAACGGGGGCTGGTGCATGGCAGGGTCTCCTTGGGTGAAAACCCACGCTACGAGATGTCCGCCGAGAAAGACAATGCGCTGTTTTTATGGGGGCATTCCTCGCGGGAATAGCCGCTCAGCCGGCGAACCCGCCCTCCTCCAGAAAGCTGCGCTCGTCGGGTGTGGTGGCCCTGGCCAACACGTCGTTGCGGTGCGGAAACCGCCCGAAGCGCTCGATGATACGCGCGTGTTCCTTGGCCCAGCGGTAGGTGTTGGCGTCCAACGCCGCGTTGAGCGCCACAGAGCGTTGCTGGTCAGCCGCATCCTCCGAGTGCTCAAACGGCAGGTAGCAGAACGCACGCAACGCGGGGTCCACCTGCTGATCGAGGCCGGCATCGACCATGCGCCGGGCATACAGGCGTGCCAGCGGGTCGGTAGCGAACATATGCGCGGTACCGCGAAACGCATTGCGTGGATATTGGTCAAGCAGGATCAACAGCGCCAGCGCGCCGTCAGCCGTGTCCAGCCAGGCTTCCAGTTCACGCCGGGCCGCTTGCAGGTGGGTGGCGTGGAAGGTGTCGCGAAAGCTTGCGTCAAACCCGTCGTCCTTGGCGAACCAGCGCTTGGGGCCGGCGTGCTGCCAGAAATCGATGACGGACTGCGGCGTGTGTTCGGTCGTACTCACGGTGGCGATCTCCTGTAGGCGCCGGTTGGCCGGCACCTACAGTGGACCGTAGAGGGCGCTTAGAAGTCCACCGTGGCCGACAGCTTGATCGTGCGCGGCTCGCCCTGGGTCAGGTAGTTGTTGGCCGTCGATGCGGAAGCCCAGTACGCCTTGTTCGCCACGTTCTCGACGTTGGCGCGCAGGGTGATGTACTTGTCGTCAGCCTTGAAGCCATAGCGGGCGCCGAGGTCGACGCGGGTCCAGGCCGGGATGTTCAGGGTGTTGGTGGCGTTGACGTATTCCCCGCCGGTGCGCAGCAGCCGTGCGTTGACGGCGGCGCCCTGGAGGCCCGGGATGTCCCAGTCGGCACCCAGGTTGAACTGGAAGCGCGGCACGCCGGCGGCGCGGTTGCCATCGGTGGCGCCGTTGGAGGTGTTCTGCAATTCGGTGTGCATCCACGTGGCACCCGCCAGCAGGCGCAGGCCGTCGATGGGCTCGCCGAACACGTTCAACTCCACGCCTTTGTTGATTTGCTCGCCGTCGACATTGAACGTGCGGGTGCCGTTGGGGAACTGCGGCGTCACACTGTTGGGGTTGTTGTTGGTCGCGCTGTTGGGCTGTTCGATGCGGTAGACGCCGAGGGTCGCACCGTAGTTGTCCCAATCGAGCTTGACCCCGGCCTCGGTCTGTTTGCTGCGACTCGGCGGGAACACGTCGCCGCTGTTGGTGATGTCGACCGCCGTCGGCACCGTGGGCCCCTGGGCCAGCCCTTCGATCCGGTTGGCATACAACGACACGTGCTCCCACGGCTTGACGACCAGCCCATACACCGGCGTGGTGATGGACTCGCCATAGTTCGCGGTGCGTGCGCCACTGGTGGTGTTCCAGCCATCCACTTCGATGGTCTGGCGACGCACGCCGACGGTCAACAGCACGCGGTCGTCGATGAAGCCGAGCGTGTCCGAAACCGCGGCGCTCTTGATACGGTTCTTGCCGACGACACGCGGGTCGTGAATGTCGCTGCCAAAGTAAGTGACGGTCGGGCGAGGCACCTGGGTCGGGTTGTACAGATTGCCCGGCCGACGGTTGGCCTGCAGGATCGCCTCGAACGCCGAACGCTGCTCACCCCAGATGCCAGACAGCCCGAGATTGACCTGATGGGTCACCGGCCCGGTGTTGAAATGCCCGTTGAGGCCGGCCATGGCGCTCTTGTTGTCTTCATCATGGGGTGAGTACAGGAAGCCGACGCGGCCGCTGCCGTCGTTGCCCACGTACAACGATGAATACTGGCCATTCTCGCGCGTGTGCTTGGCACCGCCGCCGACATAGGCGGTCCAGTTTTCAGTCAGGTCGTACTCGGCATTGAACATGCCGTAGGTGTCTTCCAGCTCTGACCAGCTCCAATCCTGCGCATAGTTGTCCTTGGCCGAAGGCGCCTTCGGCACTTTGGTGCCATTGGGGTACACCACCGAGCGACCATTGTTGATGCGTTCTTTCTGGTAGCCGAAGTCGGTGGACAGGCGCAGGCGATCACCCCGGTAATCCAGGGCCACGGCCACCAGTTGCGAGCTTTTGAATTCATCCTCGATGGCAGTATCGCCGCCATGCCGGGCCAGGTTGACCCGCGCGCCGAAGCGGTTGTCTTCACCAAAGCGCTGGCCCACGTCGAGGTGGCCGCCGGCCTGGCCATCGGTGGTGGTGTCGAGGGTGACGCTGCGCGTGGCGATGTCTTCGGCGCGCTTGGGCACCAGGTTGACGCTGCCGCCAATGCCGCTGCCAGCCGGCGACACGCCGTTGACGAAGGCGTTGGGGCCCTTGAACAGCTCGACGCGCTCCAGCGCCTCGGTGGTGATGATTTGCCGCGGCAGCACGCCGTACAGGCCATTGAAGGCAATGTCATCGGTGTTCAACGGCAAGCCACGGATGGTGAACACCTGGGAGAAGTTGCCGAACCCGGAAGACTGGCGCACCGACGCATCGTTGAGCAGCACATCGCCCACGGTGCGCGCCTGCTGGTCGGCGATGGTCTTGGCGGTGTAGCTGACCACGCTGAACGGCACATCATTGATCGAACGATTGCCCAACACGCCCAGCCGCGCCGAACGCGCGACCTGGCCACCGCCGTAGGTGTCCGCCTGCGCCCCGCCCTCGCCGCTGATGGTGGTAGCGCCCAGCTCCACCGCATCGCCGCTGGCCTGGGGCACCACGGTGTAGCCATTCGCGCCGGTGCTTTGCAGGGTATAGCCGCTGCCCTGCAGCAACTGCATAAAGCCCGCCTGCGCGGTGTAACTGCCTTGCAGGCCTGCGCTGTGCTGGTCATTGAGCAGCTTGGAGTCGAACGACAACGGCACGCCGGACAACGCCGCAAACTGCGCCAGCACATTACCCAACGGCCCGGCGCCGAGGTTGTAGCTGCGCGCCGCGCTGCTTGCCGGCTCGGCGGCCACGGCGCTGTGCAGCGGTGCGATGGCCGCGAGCGCGACGGCCAGGCTCAAGGCCTGCAAGGGGCGGATGGGGTGCGATGTGAAGGTCATGGGCATTCCTGTCGGCGCGGTGCAAAGTTGAGGGTTCTCCCCTACACCGCACGACAACGAAAAAGGTATCAGCGAACAGGCAAAAAAGTTTCAGCGTGGCTCAACAGTGACCCAGTAACCCGTCAGGCTGCTGACCTTGACCGGCAACGTGTCCTGCAACAGGCGCAGGCTGGCATCGGTGTCGCGCAGCGGGAACGCGCCCGACACGCTCAACCCGGCCACACTGGCGTGACAGCGCAACACGCCCTGTCGGTAGCGGCCCAGTTCCTCGAGCAAATCCGCCAGGCGCATCTGCTGGGCCAGCAACATGCCGTTTTCCCAGGTCACTGCGCCCACCTCCAGCGGCGCCACCGCCGCCACGCTGTCACTGCCGAACGCGCCCTGTTCACCGGCCTTGAGGATCAGCCCCCGGCTGGCATGCAGCGGCAGCATTTCCACTGCGCCGTCGATCACCGCCACGCGGCTGCTTTGCTCCCCAACCCGCACGCTGAAATGCGTCCCCAGCGCCCGCGCGCTGCCGTGGCGGGTCTGCACGCTGAACGGACGGTGCGTCGGCGCCAGATCCTTGGCGGTGGTAATCAGCACTTCGCCTTGCAGCAATTCGATGCGCCGCACCTGATCGGTAAAGACGATATTCAGCGAACTGGCGGTGTTGATCAGCAGGCGCGTGCCATCCGGCAACGTGAGGTTGCGCTGCTCGCCGATGGCGGTGTGCTGGTCGGCGGTCCAGGCCTGCCAGGGCTTGTGCTGCCAGGCCAGCCAGCTCGCCGGCCCCGCCAGCAGCAACAGCCCGAGGGCCTGGCGCCGACCCAGGGCTTTCTTGCGGCCGATGCGCTTGAGGGTTTCGCCGGCAATCGCGCCGGGCACGCTGTTGAAGTCGCCGAGGATCGCTTCCGCCCGCTGCCAGGCCTGGGCGTGCTGCGCGCTGCGGCACTGCCATTGGGCGATGGCGCGGCGATCCTCGTCGGTGGCGCTGCCGGACTGCAACTGCACCATCCAGTCAGCGGCTTCGCCGAGGATCAGCGGGTCGATCGACGGGCTCATGCCACGCTCAGGCAGGCGAGAAATGCATCGCGCATGTAGCGCTTGACCGACACCAACGACACCTGCAGGTGCTCGGCGATCTGCGCGTAGGTCAAGCCGTCGATCTGCGACATCAGGAAGGCCTGGCGGGTTTTGTCGGGCAGGTCGCGCAGCATGGCTTCGATGCGGTACAGCGCTTCGAGGATCAGCCAGCGGGTTTCTGGCGACGGCACTTCCTGCTCGGGCAGGTGGGCAATGGTCTCAAGGTAGGCGCGCTCGACTTCCTGGCGGCGCCAACTGTCGATCATCAGGCCCTTGGCGATATGCGTGAGCAACGCACGCGGCTCGCTGCCAAAACCGTTGCCGGGCTGGCGGGTGAGCAGGCGCATGAAGGTATCGTGGGCCAGGTCGGCCGCGTCGCTGGCGTTGCCCAGCTTGCGGTCGAGCCAGCGGTACAACCATCCGTGGTGTTCGCAGTACAGGTCCTGGATAGGCAGATTGAGGGGGGACGACATGCGAGTCACCGGCGCGGGGCCAAGGAGTAATTAAGAATTGATCGCATTCTAATCTGCACAACGAAGCACGGCAACGCGCAAATTAATGTTATAGGATAACGCTCCTCGCCCGCCCTGCCCTGTGATGCCGCCCATGACCGACGCTGTTCCCCAACGCCCACGCCTGCTGGCCATCGACGCCCTGCGCGGCCTGGTGATCCTGTTCATGCTGCTCGACCACGTGCGCGAAACCTTCCTGCTGCACCGCCAGGTCAGCGACCCGATGAACATCGACAGCACCGAACCCGCGTTGTTTGTGAGCCGCACCCTCGCCCACCTGTGTGCACCGGTGTTTGTGCTGCTCACGGGTTTATCCGCGTGGCTGTACGGCCAGAAGTACCAGGGCCGGCGCGATGTTTCGGCGTTCCTGTTCAAGCGCGGACTGTTCCTGGTGGTGCTGGAGTTCACCCTGGTCAACTTCGCGTGGACCTTCCAACTGCCGCCCAGCGTGATCTACATGCAAGTGATCTGGGCCATCGGCGTGAGCATGCTCGCCCTCGCCGCACTGGTGTGGCTGCCGCGTCCGTTGCTGATCGCGGTGGCCCTGGTGATCATCGCCGGGCACAACCTGCTCGATGGCCTGCACTTCACGCCGGGGTCGGCGCTGCAAAACGCCTGGGCGATTCTGCATGAGCGCGGTTGGATCGAGATTGGCGACGCGTTGCGCCTGCGGATCACGTATCCGGTGCTGCCGTGGATCGGCGTGATTGCCCTCGGCTACGGCCTCGGCCCATGGTTCGCGAATGCCCTGCAGCCGGCGCTGCGCCAGCGCTACCTGTTGCTGAGCGGTGCGGCAGCGTTGGTGGGGTTCCTGGTGGCGCGCGCGGCCAATGGCTATGGCGAGAAACCCTGGCAGGCCTATGACCACGGCGTGCGGACGCTGATGAGCTTTTTCAACGTCACCAAGTACCCGCCTTCGCTATTGTTTCTGGCGCTGACCCTAGGGCTCGGATTGCTGCTGTTACTGGCGTTTGAACGTGCCGGACAAAAACGCTGGATCGGCGTGCTCGCCACCTTCGGCGCGGCGCCGATGTTCTTCTACTTGCTGCATCTTTATGTGCTGAAAATCCTCTATGTCATCGGAGTGGCGCTGTTCGGGCTCAACCAGGGCAACTATTTCGGCGCCGACAGCATCGGCACCATCTGGCTGGTCGCGTTAGTCCTGCCTGTGGCGTTGTACGTGCCAGTGCGTTGGTTCGCCAGACTGAAAGCCCGTAGGCGGGATTTGGCTTGGCTTAAGTACCTTTGACTCAACACGGCCGAGTGTAGGAGCTGGCCGGACTCCAATACATCTGACCCAACACGAACTAATGTGGGAGCTGGCTTGCCTGCGAAGGCGGTGTGTCAGCACCAGATGTATTCATCTGACCCACCGCTTTCGCAGGCAAGCCAGCTCCCACATTTTGATCGCGCCCAGTCAGTTAGGTATGTAGTTGACTCACACAAGCCAAGCCACCCCGACCTGGCCGGACTCCAATACCTCTGACCCAACACGGCCTAATGTGGGAGCTGGCTTGCCTGCGAAGGCGGTGGGTCAGCACCAGATGTATTCTCACGTTGAAACCAAATGCACATAGAACGCGTGAAACATGAAATACGCGCACACCGCCAGCGCCACGCCCATGCTCCGGTTGAACAGTGTGAAGGCCGACGCTCCATTGATGCGCCGCCCCAGCACCGCGCCCAGCAGTGCATACACCCACGGCGCACCGAACGCCCCGAACGCCAGTAATGCCGAGACCCCGGCGATGGATGCCCCGGTAATGTGCGCCGCCGGCAACATCACACTGGTGATCGGCAACACTGCCATGATGCCCTTCGGGTTGAGCAACTGGATCACCAGGCCATTCCAGAACGTGAGGGTCCTGGTCGCAGGGTTTGCGGACTCTTCAACTTCGGTGCGCGCGTTGAACACCTGATAGGCGAGGTACAACGTGTACACCCCGCCAATCAACGAGATGTACGGCAGCACCGCCGGGGAGATGAGCGCTTCGCCGGTGTAGCCAAACAGCACGAACAACAACAGCATCGCGCAACCAACGCCGATGAAAAACCCGGTGGAGCGCCGGAACTGGCCGGTGAGCCCGGCATTCAGGCCCATGAAATTCACCGGACCTGGGCTGTACATGACACTGAAGGCGTAGAGGAAAATATCCATGGGGAACCTGCAATAGAAGAAGTGAGGCGAGTCTACTGAGGCGCCCTGGCGTGCTTCTTGAACGTTTGTGGTCCCAAGTGCTGGCACGCTCTGTGGTATTACGCCTACCCTGTAATAACGCCCAGTCGACGAAAGCCCCCCATGATCAAAGCCAGTCTGCGTAGTCACCTGACCCTGTGGTTTGCCGGTTTGTCGCTACTCACGTTATTGAGTGTGGGGGTCTATGTCGGCCATATCGCCACCGAACAGATGAAACAGGCCAGCGGCAACGCGCTGTTGAGCACGGCCCGCTCGACGGCGGCGCTGCTGGCGGTGCAATTGCGTGAACGCCAGTTGGAAGTCTCGCTGCTGAGCAAGGCGCCGATCATGCGCAAGGGCGACCTGGATGCGCCGGACATCCTGACCTTGATGGAGCTGCGCACCCAGTCGCGCGCCGAGTACGCGTGGATGGGCGTGGCCGACGCCAACGGTCAAGTGCGCCAGGCGGTCAACGGGTTGCTGGTCAATCAGTCGGTGCAGCAGCGCCCGTGGTTCCAGGCCGGCATGCGCGGCGAGTACACCGGTGATCCTCACGAGGCGGTGCTGCTGGCCAAGCTGTTGCCGGGTTCGCCGAGTGGCGAGCCGCTGCGCTTTATCGACTTTGCCGCGCCGATTCGCAACGCACAAGGCGAAACCATCGGCGTGTTGGGCGCTCATGCGCACTGGCGTTGGGTCACGCAAATCGTCGATTCGGCCGTGATGCAAAAAGACGCGATCCCCCAGATCGAGGCGCTGATCGTCGACTTCGATGGCAAGGTGCTCTACCCGGAGTTGCTGGCCGGCGAGCAAATGCCGCCAGACCAGTTGCGCAGCGCGTCCGGCTGGTCGACCGGCAATGGCTACGTCACCGCCTCCATCGCCGTGCCGAGCCCGTCCAACGCGAAAATGACCTGGTACATCATGGTGCGCCAACCGCTGGATGTAGCGCTGGAACCGGCGCGCACCCTGCTCTACAAATTGCTGGTGCTGGGCTTGCTGGCTGCGGTCGTGTTTGTGCTCGCCGCCTACTTCCTGGCCTCCTCCCTCAGCCGCCCGATCGAGCGCCTGGCCAAATCGGCCAAACAGGTGCAGAACCACCAGCCCGGCGCGGTCTTCCCTCAGGACCACCCCGTGCTGGAAATCGCCCAACTGGGTCGCTCCCTCACCGGCATGACGCAATCATTGCTCTCCAAGGAACGCGAACTGCAAGAGGCCAACGCCTCCCTGGAAGCCACCGTGGCCCAACGCACCGCCGACCTCACCCAGGCCAACGCCGACCTGCTCAAACTGGCGACCCACGACGCCCTGACCGGCGTGTTCAACCGGCGTCGCTTCGATGAAAAACTGGCCGAGAACAGCCTGCTGTTCCAGCGCACCGGGCGCACCTTCGCGCTGCTGCTGATCGACGCCGACTACTTCAAGCGCGTCAACGACACCTACGGTCACGCCATCGGTGATGACGTGCTGTGCCAGCTCGCGGCGCTGATCGAAAACACCACCCGCGCCACCGACTTCGTCGCGCGCTACGGCGGTGAGGAGTTCGCCGTGCTGCTGCCCGAAGTCGAGGAGCCGGACAGCCCCGAAGTGGTCGCCGAAAAAATCCGCGCGGCCGTGGAAGCCGCCGTATTCCCGACAGTCGGCCACGTGACGGTGAGCATCGGCGTCGGTGTGGCCGAACCCTCGGACCGCGATTCCCTGGCGTTGCTCAAACGCGCGGACATGCGCTTGTACGAGGCCAAGGGTTCAGGCAGAAACCGCGTGGCCTGAGCCCCGTCCTGGACCGTGGCGAGGGAGCTTGCTCCCGCTGGGGTGCGCAGCTGCCCCCATCCCCGCCATGGAAAGCCCGATGTTTCAATCAATCAACCCATTCGCGTCATAAAACGGGTACGGCCCCGGGTACTCCCCGAACACGCCGTTGTGGCTGATCAACCCCTGCTGCGCATCCCAGCGATGCAGCAAGTACCCCGCCGGCTCCAGGTTGAAATGCGCCGGCGCGGTATCTTGCAAGTCCAGCACGATCTGGTGCGAAGTGCCGGGACACACGCAACTCATGCTGCCGCCGAAACGCCGCTGCATCGGCCGGTGCAGGTGCCCACACAATAGGCGCTCCACTTGCGGATGGCGGGCCACGACTGCTTCCAAAGCCGCCGCGTTGATGAAGGGCTCACGGTCCATATGCCCGATGCCGCTGATAAACGGCGGGTGATGCAGGATCAGCAGCGTGGGCGCGTCGGGGCGCAGTGCCAGCTGCTCGTCGAGCCACTGCAATTGGCTGTCCAGCAACTGCCCGCCGTGGCCGCCCGGAATGGTCGAGTCGAGGCCGATCAGGCGCAGTGGATGCGCGTCCACCACCCAGTCCAGCGGCCCCTCGGCCGAGGCCGGCAAATAGGCGTGATCACGGAACGCATCGAGCATCGGCCCGCGCGCGTCGTGGTTGCCGGGCACCAGGTAGACCGGCATGTGCAGGCGCGCCAGTTCAGGGTGCAGCACCGCGTATTCATCGGCGCGGCCGAAGTCCACCAGGTCACCGCTGACCACCACGATATCGGGCCGTGGGTGGCTGGCGTTCAGATGATCGACGGCGCGGCGCAGCGCACCGAGGGTATCGACCACGCCATAGGTGAGGCGCTGGCCGGCTTTAAGGTGCAGATCGCTGATCTGCGCAACAACAAAGGCACGATTGGACATAAGTTCTCAGGCGTTCAAGGTGAACAACATGTGCGGTGTGATCGCCAGGGCAATCGGCGCGCCCACGGCGTAGAGCTGGTTGTCGCTGCTGTCGACCAGCAACGGTTGCGGACCGCCCACATCCACCAGCAGGCGGCTCTGCGCGCCCTGGAAAAACTGCGCCAGCAGATGGCCGTGCAGGTGCCCCTCGCCGTCCATCACGCGCAGGTGTTCAGGGCGGCAGTACACCGTGCCGGGCAGGTTGGCCGCCTGCCACGGCAATTCGCCGCCGCAGACTTTCAGGCCCAGGGGCGAGGCTTCGAGCACCGAGAACGCATTCAGGTTGCCGACGAATCCGGCGACGAACGCGTTGGCCGGTTTCTGGTAGATATCCCGCGGGCTGCCCAACTGCGCCACGCGGCCGTGTTCCATTACCAGGATGCGATCACCCAGCGCCATGGCTTCACCCTGGTCGTGGGTGACGAACACCGAGGTGATCCCCAGGCCCCGCAACAGTTGATCCAACTCGCTGCGCAGGCGCTCACGCAATTGCGCATCGAGGGCCGCCAGCGGCTCATCGAGCAACAGCACTTTCGGGCGCGGTGCCAATGCACGGGCCAGGGCCACGCGCTGGCGCTGGCCGCCGGACAACTCGTGGATGCTGCGCTTGCCGTGGTGCTGTAAGCCCACCAGTTCCAGCAACTCGTCGCAGCGCTTGTTGCGTTCGGACGCCGACACGCCGCGAATCTTCAGGCCGTAGACGATGTTGCCGGCGACATCCAGGTTGGGGAACAGCGCGTAATTCTGGAAGACCATGCCCACGTCGCGACGCTCGATGGGCAGGCGGGTCACGTCCTGGTCGCCGAACAACACCTGGCCGACATCCGGACGTTCGAGGCCGGCGATCAGGCGCAACGTGGTGGTCTTGCCGCAGCCGGACGGGCCGAGAATCGCCAGGGTTTCGCCGCCTTCGACGGTCAGGTTCAAGTCATGCACGGCCACAGTGCCGTCGGCGAACGCCTTGCGACAGCCTTGCAGGCGAATAGTGATAGCAGTCATCGACGTTCTCCACGGGACAAACGCGCGCTGATGGCCTGCAGCGCAATCAACAGCGGCACGATCATCAGCAAAAAGATAAGGGTGTAGGCGCTGGCGATTTCCAGGCGCGCCGAGGCGTAGCTGTCGGCCAGGCCCACCGGCAGGGTCTTGGTCATCGGTGTGTGGAGCATCCAGGTCAGGTTGAATTCACCCAGGGACAAGGTCACCACCATCAGCACACCGGCGAGGATTCCCGCGCGGCAGTTGGGCACCACTACGCTGAAAAAGCGCTTGATCGGCCCGGCGCCCAAGCTCGCCGCCGCCTCTTCCAAAAGCGGCAAGTGCTGGCGCTGCATCACCGCCATCACCGGGCGCACCAGGAACGGCAAGGTAAACAGCACATGCCCGACCAGGATGAACAACCAGCTGCTGCGGAAGGTGCCGAACTGGCCGTAGGTCAGCAGCAAGGCCAGCGCACTGGCCAACCCCGGCATCGCCACCGGCAGCACCATCAACTCTTCGAAGGCACGGCTGAAGCGGTTGTTCATGCGCACCAGGGCATAGGCCGCCGGCACGCCGATCACGCAGACGCACACCGCGCACGCCAGCGCCAGTTGCAACGACAGCCACACCGTCGGCGAATAGGCCTGCCATACCTGGATCAACCAGTCGAAGGTCAAGCCACTGGACAGCCCCACAAAGAAATTGCGCGTGAGCCCGGCGAGCAATGACATCAGCACCGGCACCAACATGAAAGCGCACACCAGCAAGGTGAACAGCAGTTGAATCACAAACAGCGATGAGCGCTTCACAGGACCGTCCCCGCATTTTTCACCAGCCGGCGCGTGAGCAACAAGACCGCCCAGGTCAGCGCACCCAGCACCACCGACAACGCGGCGGCGACGGCAAAGTTGGCGTAGTTGGTGAACACGTTGTAGATCGCCACCGGGGTCACATTCAGGCGTGTGCCCAAGGTAAACGCGGTGCCGAAGGCGCCCATCGAGGTGGCGAAGCAGATCGCCCCGCACGAGGCCAATGCCGGCGCCAGGCCGGGCACGATCACGTCGCAGACCACGCGCCAGTGCCCTGCCCCCAGCGAATGCGCGGCTTCTTCCAGGCTGCGGTCGAGGCTTTCGCACGCGGCCATCACCGTGAGGATCACCCGTGGAATCGAGAAGTACAGGTAGCCGATAAACAACCCGGCCAGCGAGTAGGCAAAGATCCAGCGCTCACCCGCCAGTTGCAGGCCGAGGGAGGCCAGCAGGCCCTGGCGCCCCGCCAACAGGATCACCAGGAACCCCACCACCACTCCGGGAAACGCCAAGGGAAAGGTCAGCAGCGCGACCAGGGCCGAACGCCCGAAGAACTGCTGGCGCGCGAGGAACACCCCGCTGATGCCGCCGATCAACAGCGCGACCAGTGTCACTACGACCGCCAGCACCAGCGTCTGCCCCAGGCTGCCCAGGTATTGCGCACTGCTGAGTACCTGCCAGTAACCGCTGCCGAGGCTGTCGCGGCTCTCGGCGCCGAGCAGCATCAGGTGGGCCAGCGGCAACAGCCAGAACGCGAGCAGTACCGCACAGGCCGGGGCCAACGCCCAGGCCGCGTGTTTTGCCGATGCTGCCACTTACTTGACCTCGTTCAGGTAACGGGCGGCGAAGGCTTCCTGCACGGCGGCCATTTTTTCGTAGTCGACCACGCCGGCGCGGGCATAGTCGCTGTCGGGCAGGAATTGCGCGGCGACGTCGGCAGGCATTTTCAGCGGGCGCACCGGGCGCAGATAAGCCTTGGCCCACAGTGCCTGGCCGGCGTCGGACAGCACGAAGTCGAGGACTTTTTGCGCATTGGCGCGGTGCGGCGCGTTGGCCACCAGGCTCATCACATAGGGCACGCTGATGCTGCCTTCCGTAGGGATCACGAAGGCCACGTTGGCGTTGTCTTTGTAGCGCGCGCGGTAGGCGTTGAAGTCGTAGTCCACCAGGATCGGCAACTCACCGGAGAGCACCCGCGCGTACGCAGTTTGCTTGGGCACGATGGGCGCGTTTTTCGCAAGCTTCTGGAAGTAGTCGATGGCCGGGGCGAAGTTGTCGAGGTCGCCGCCCAGGGCGCGGTTGATCGCTACCGCCGAGACGTAGCCGACAAACGCGCTGGACGGGTCCAGGTAACCGACCATGCCTTTGTATTCAGGCTTGAGCAGGTCGGCCCAGCTGTGCGGCACCGGCAAGCCACCGAGCGCGTCGACGTTGACCATGATGCCCAAGGTGCCGGAGTGGATCGCGAACCAGTGGCCGTCCGGGTCCTTGAGGCCGGCGGGAATCTGCTCCCAGCCCTTGGGTTTGTAGCCGTCGACCACGCCGGCCTTTTGCGCCTGCAGCCCGAAGGTCACGCCGTAATACACCACGTCCGCCACGGGGGCGGCCTTCTCGGCCACCAGTTGCGCCAGGGATTGGCCGGAGTTCTTGTTGTCCAGCGGCACCTGCACGCCGGTGTCGGCAGCGATGGCCTTGAGTTGGGTGCCCCAGTCGGCCCAGTCCGGCGGGCAGTTGTAGCAAATTGCGGTGTCGGCGGCCTGGGCCAGGCCGGCCATACCGCAGAGCAGCACGGCTGCCAGGGTTTTACGCAATGCGCGCATCGAAGCTCTCCTCATGGGGTTGAGTGCTGTCGCCCGGCCGGATATGGCAAGGCAGGCAGTGGGATATCGGGTCGTTACCGGCGATCTGCGCCAGCAGTTGATCAATCACCGTGCTGGCGAGCAGTGCGATGGGCTGCACCACGCTGCACAGGGTCGGGTGCATCTGGGTGCCGAGGGCGATGCCGTCAAAGCCCACGACCGACAGTTGCTGCGGCACCTGCCAGGCATTGCGGCGCAGTTCGGCGATCAGGCTGATAGCCAGGAAATCGTTGGAACACACCAGCGCAGTCGGCGCCTGGGGCCCTTGCAGGCAGGCTTCGATAGCGGCGAATTCGGCTTGGGTGTGGGCCGGCATTTCGATCACCGGCCGGCTTGCAAGCCCGTATTCGCTCATCGCATCGCAGTAGCCCGCATAACGCAGCCGGGCCCGGTCCGACTGCAACGCAGGCCCGGCGACCATGCTGATGCGCCGGTGACCGGCTTCCAGCAAGTAGCGGGTAGCCAGGGCCATGCCCGCGCGGTTGTCGACCGACACGGCGCTGTAGTTGGGGTTGCCGGGTTGGTGGTAGGCGAGCACGAACGGGGTTTTTTCGCTGTTCAGGCTGCTGAGGACGGTGTTGCTTTCGGCGTCGGTCACCGTCAGCACCAGGCCGTCGACGCGCTGGCGCAGCAACTCTTCGACCACGCTGCTTTCGCGCTCGCTGTCGTAGTCCGTGGTGGCGAGCACCAGGCTGTAGCCGCGCAACCGCGCCGCACGCTCCATGGCCTGGAACTGCTCGGCGAACACCGGGTTGAGCAGATTGGGCACCACCACGCCAATCAATTGGGTGGTTTGCAGCCGCAACTGGCGGCCGAGCAGATTGGGGCGAAAGCCCAGCTCGCGGGCGGCGGCGAACACTTGCTCGCGGGTGGTCGGGCGCACCTGGTCGGGAGAAGCAAAGGTGCGGGCGGCAGTGGCACGGGATACCCCGGCCAACCGCGCAACGTCTTTCAGGTCAGTCATCGTCACTCGCTTGAGATCGATCTCATTGGCGAGGACAGTAGCGAGGGAATGTGGCAGTCACATGGTGGGTAGATGACAGTTTGATGTCACCGATAACCTGCAGGAGCCAGCTTGCCGGCTCCTACAGGGGGGTGTGGAGCCATCCTTTGTCGAGTGCGATCGCCAGGATGTGCTGGGCAGGCAGGTATCGGGAAATGGCCTGATAGGCGATGTCGAATTCTCCCGTCAATACCTGACGAAACTCGGCCAGGCCGCCCGAAGCCTCCAGCCAGTGCAATGTCCATGTGTCCATTCTCACCTCTCGTCGCTCCAGCCTGGTCCAATCACCATGACCGTTCATCATACTCACGGGCTGTCATATTCGCAGGCCAGATTAAAGGCGGCGCAGCAAAATCCGCCCACTAACCTTTCGATCTGATCCAAGTGCGGGCACAATGCGTGTCCTTTTTTGGCAGGCACCGCCGCAGGCTCTCAAAAATGATCAAAACGCCGTACTACCTCATCGATAAACAGAAGCTTCTGGTCAACATGCAGAAGATCGCTTACGTGCGCGAACAGTCCGGCGCCAAGGCCCTGCTGGCGCTCAAGTGCTTTGCCACCTGGTCGGTATTCGACCTGATGCAGCAATACATGGACGGCACCACCTCGTCGTCGCTGTATGAGCTCAAGCTCGGTCGCCAGAAGTTCGAAGGCGAGGCGCACGCCTACAGCGTGGCCTGGGCCGACGATGAAATCGAAGAGATGCTGGATAACTGCGACAAGATCATCTTCAACTCGATCAGCCAGCTGCAGCGTTTTGCCGAACGCAGTGAGGGCAAGACCCGTGGCCTGCGCGTCAACCCGCAGGTGAGCAGCTCCGACTACCTGCTGGCCGACCCGGCGCGCCCGTTCAGCCGCCTGGGCGAATGGGACCCGGAGAAGATCGAAGGCGTGATCGAGCAGATCTCAGGCTTCATGTTCCACAACAACTGTGAGAACGGCGATTTCAGCCTGTTCGACAAAATGCTCGGCACCATCGAAGAACGCTTCGGCGCGCTGCTGCACAAGGTCAAGTGGGTCAGCCTCGGCGGCGGCATCCACTTCACCGGTGAAGGCTATGCGCTGGACGCGTTCTGCGCGCGCCTGAAGGCGTTCTCCGAGAAGTACGGCGTGCAGGTCTACCTGGAACCCGGCGAAGCGGCGATCACCAACAGCGCCTCGCTGGAAGTGACCGTGCTCGACACCCTCTACAACGGCAAACACCTGGCCGTGGTCGACAGCTCCATCGAAGCGCACCTGCTGGACCTGCTGATCTATCGCCTCAACGCCAAGCTGGCACCGAGCGAGGGCGAACACACCTACATGGTGTGCGGCAAATCCTGCCTGGCCGGGGACATCTTCGGCGAGTACCAATTTGATCGTCCGCTGGCCATCGGCGATCGGCTGTCGTTCATCGACACCGCGGGCTACACCATGGTCAAGAAAAACTGGTTCAACGGCCTGAAAATGCCGTCCATCGTAGTGAAACAACTCGACGGTACAGTCGAAGTGGTTCGTGAATTTGGTTACGACGACTACCTGTCCAGCCTTTCGTAAGCTGGCGGATAAAGGAGAGATAAAGCAATTGAAAAAGAACGTTCTTATCATTGGTGCAGGAGGTGTCGCCAAGGTGGTGGCCCACAAGTGCGCGCAGCACAACGACGAACTCGGTCGTATTGCTATCGCGTCGCGCAACATCTCCAAATGCCAGGCCATCATCGACAGCGTCAAGGCCAAGGGTAGCCTCAAGGTACCCGCCGACATCCAGGCCTTCGCGCTGAACGCTTTGGACGTGGAAGCGACCAAGGCCCTGATCCGCGAGACACAATCGCAGATCGTCATCAACGTGGGTTCCGCGTTCCTCAACATGTCGGTCCTGCGTGCCTGCATCGACACGGGCGTCGCGTACCTCG
Source organism: Pseudomonas sp. 13B_2.1_Bac1 (assembly GCF_025466155.1). Classification (NCBI taxonomy): domain Bacteria; kingdom Pseudomonadati; phylum Pseudomonadota; class Gammaproteobacteria; order Pseudomonadales; family Pseudomonadaceae; genus Pseudomonas; species Pseudomonas sp. 13B_2.1_Bac1. The sequence goes on from NZ_JANLOH010000092.1 coordinate 90,883, forward strand.
ACACCGCCATCCACGAAGAGCCGGGCAAGGTCTGCGAGACCCCGCCGTGGTACGGCAACTACGAATGGAACCACCTGGAAGAGTGCAAACAGAAGAACATCACCGCCATCCTTGGCGTGGGCTTCGACCCGGGTGTCGTCAACGCGTACGCCGCGCTGGCGCAGCAACAGCATTTCGACCGCATTGATTCGATCGACATTCTCGACGTCAATGCCGGCTCCCATGGCAAATACTTCGCCACCAATTTCGATCCGGAAATCAACTTCCGCGAATTCACCGGACAGGTGTGGAGCTGGCAGAACAGCCAGTGGACCAGCAACACCATGTTCGAAGTCAAGCGCACCGACGACCTGCCGGTAGTCGGCTCGCAGAACCTCTATCTCACCGGCCACGATGAAGTGCACTCGCTGTCGAAAAACCTCGACGTGCCCAACGTGCGGTTCTGGATGAGCTTCGGCGAACACTACATCAACGTGTTCACCGTGCTGAAAAACCTCGGCCTGCTCTCCGAAAAGCCGGTCACCACCGCCGAAGGCCTGGAAGTCGTGCCGTTGAAACTGGTCAAGGCCGTGCTGCCCGACCCGTCGTCGCTGGCGCCTGGCTACACCGGCAAGACCTGCATCGGCGACCTGGTCAAAGGCACCAGGAACGGCCAGCCGCACGAGGTGTTCATCTACAACGTGGCGGATCACGAAGAAGCCTTCGCCGAGACCGACAGCCAGGGCATCTCCTACACCGCAGGCGTGCCTCCGGTCGCTGCTGCGCTGCTGGTAGCCCGTGGTGAATGGGATGTGCAACGCATGGCCAACGTCGAGGAACTGCCGGCTGAGCCGTTCCTCAAGGCGCTGGACGTGATGGGCCTGCCGACTCGGATCAAAGACGAGCACGGTGATCGGGCTTGGGATGCGATTGCCTGATAGGCGATGGCTGACCGAACAAAAAAATGCGCCCCAAGGGGCGCATTTTTTTTGGGGCCAACCCAAACCTCCAACACAATGAAAATCAAATGTGGGAGC
>NZ_JANLOH010000016.1:0-81570 GCF_025466155.1 Pseudomonas sp. 13B_2.1_Bac1
TGTAAGAGCGGAACCAATGTCAGCCATTACCGCAACATCGGATATGTACACCACCCCTCACAAAGCAAACGGAATCGTCACCTTGGCCCACAACATATCCCCCTCCGGCCGATTCTCCACATCAAACTCCTTGGCCCACCGCACCTCTGCGCTGGCGTACTTGAGAAAGGTGAAATACACCGCCGGGCCCACCGCAAAAACCTGTCCGCGCACCCCGTCGTTCACCTCCTCACCAAAGATATTCACCACAGTGTGCCCGTACTGCTTATCGTCGGTAGTCTGCTTGAGGTAGTAACCATTCATCCCCAGGCTCAGGTTGTCAGTGACCTTGTAGCTGGCCGAATAATCGAAGTGAAAAATCTGCCCGGAGCGGTAGTCGGTGTCGTGATTTTCCTTGTTGAAGCTGTAAGTAGCCTTGATCGACAGTTCAGTGCGATCGTCAGGCATCCAGGTCGCCGAGACCAACGGTTTATAGGTGTAGAAATTGTTGCTGGTGTTGGCCAAACGCGAGGCGTCGTATTCGCCGGTGGGCAGTGTGATCTCCACGGCGGTGGCCAAGGTCAGGCGGGGGCCCATGTCCCACAGGATGATCGGCGCCACCGTGGTGTCGCCCATGCTTTCGCGCTGGTCCGACATACCGAACAGCGCCACCTGTTGCTTGAGGTAGGGCTGGGCAATGTAGCCGCCCAGGCGCCCGCCGAAAATGCGCACCGGGCTCAGGTAGTCCAGGCGCGGGATGATCGCGTCGGACTTGATGCGCACGTCCGGCACCTTGCCGCCCAGGGAGCTGATGTCCAATTTCCGCGCTTCGTAGTGGTTGTAGTACAGGTTGAAGGCGAACATATGGTCCGGCAGGTTGTTCACATCCAGGGGCAGGATGTAGAAACCGTCAGTGCCGGGGCCGATGTTGTCGACACCGCCTTCGGTGGCCAGGGCCGGCAGGCTGATCAGGCTCAACAGGGCGAACGGCAGTGGGTGAAACGCACGGGTGGGGTTCATGTCTGGCCTCTTTATTATTGTTAGGGCACCGCTGGCCCATAGAAATAAGCCCTGGACGCCCGGCAGGGCAGGGTTTTGGCGGCCAGATAGGGGGACTTTGCCGGACAGTTTTCACTCATGGTGCAGCGGCTCTTGCAAGCGCCTATGATTAACAGGATGTTTCCAAAACAAGAACTGAAGCACTCAGTCAGGAACCCGTGAGCCATGCAAAGGAAAGCCGTAGACCCGCACTTCGAGTTGGCGCTTGTGTCGCCGTTCCTGTTGCAGACGCTCGGGCAGGTGGTGGCGCAGAAAGGCGCCAATGCCGAGGCCCTGTGCCGTGGCCTGGGGTTCACCCTGGCTGACCTGGATGACCCGGCCCAACGCATTTCCTATCGCCAGGCGGTGGCGATGATCCAGCGTGCGCTGAGGATGTTGCCCGACCAGGGCCTGGGGCTGTGGGTGGGCCATCAGAATGTGCTCGGCACCCTCGGCTTGCTCGGCCACGTGATTTCCTTGTGCAAGACCTTGCGCGATGCGTTTGCCATCGGCGAGCGCCATCAGCACACCTCCGGGGGCATCGCCACCACCCGCACGCATGAAGGGCCCCACGAGGTGTTTATCGACGTCGAGTGCCTGCTGCCGTATGCCGAGGTCCAGGTGTTTGCCGCCGAGGAGTTCTTCGCCAGCCTGATGGTGTACGGCCGCGCGCTCGTGGGGGCTGAGTTCATGCCGCTGCGCGTGGAGTTCGTGCATGCCGCACCGCCTTATGCGGCGCAGTACCCGCAGCTGTTTGGCGCCGATGTGCGTTTTGGCTGCCTGCACAACCGCATGGTGCTGGCGCCCCATTGGCTGGATGTGCGTCTGCCCAATCACCATGCCCTGGCGCTGCGCCAGGCCCTGGAGTTGCTGGAGCTGGAGAGTGCCCAGTTGCACCAGAAGATGGACCTGATCCAGGCGGTGGAGCGCGCAATTTCCCGCGACTTGCAGGGCAGCCACTTGGAGAAGGTCGCGAGTGACCTGAACATGAGCGGGCGTACCCTGCGTCGGCGCCTGACCGAACACGGGCTGACCTTCGAGGCCTTGCTGGAGCAGGTTCGTCGCGCCCGGACCATGGGGCTGCTGGGCAATCCGGGGTTGTCTATCGAGCGCATCACCGAGGAAGTCGGCTACAGCGATGTGCGCAGTTTTCGGCGGGCGTTCAAGCGCTGGACGGGGGTGAGCCCCAGTGCGTTTCGCGGTGACGGGGGAGGGGCGGCGTAGTCTGTCGCGTAACCTTTGCCTGGCGATTGCCCAGAACGCAAAAACGGCACCCGAAGGTGCCGTTTTTGTTGACTGCATCCTGCTAAGCGATCAAACGCCCAGTACCGCGTGCTGCACCAGGGTGAGCAACGGTTGTGGGTACACGCCCAGGAAGAACGCGAGCAGGGCGATGGCCAGCAGCATCACGCCGCCTGCCTTCTGTTCCCAATGCAGCTCGGCGTCCACACGGCGCAGGTTTGGCTCGATCAGGTACAGGGTGACCATCACGCGCAGGTAGTAGAACACGCCAATGGCGCTGCCCAGCACCAGCGAGGCAACCAGCCACCATTCGTGGGCTTCGACACCGGTAGCGACAATGTAGAACTTGCCGATGAAACCTGCAGTCAGCGGGATACCGGCCAGGGACAACATCATCACGGTCAGTACGGCGGTCAGGTACGGACGGCGCCAGAACAGGCCGCGGTATTCGTACAGGGCGTCGGCGTCACGGCCTTTGTACGGCGAGGACATCAGGGTAATCACGCCGAACGCGCCGAGGCTGGTGATCACGTAGGTGACCAGGTACACGCCGATGGCTTCCACGGCCAGGCCTTTGCTCGCCACCAGGGCGATCAGCAGATAGCCGAAGTGGGCGATGGACGAGTAACCGAGCAGACGCTTGAGGTTATTCTGGGTCAGGGCCAGCAGGTTACCGAACAGGATCGACGCGATGGCGATCACGGTCAGCACGTTGCTCAGCACCCCGGTGTTGGCCGCTGGCGAGATCTGGAACAGACGCACCATCACCGCAAACACCGCCACTTTCGACGCGGTCGCCAGGAACGCGGCCACTGGCGCCGGGGCGCCTTCGTACACGTCCGGGGTCCACAGGTGGAACGGCACCAGCGATAGCTTGAACGCCAGGCCGATCAGCATCATCGCCAGGCCCAACTGGGCAATCGGCGCCGGGCTGTTGGTGGCGGCCAGGGCGTGGCCGATACCGGTGAAGCTCAGGCTGCCGGCTTCGGCGTAGAGCAGGGCCATGCCGAACAACAGGAACGCGGAACCGGCCGCCGACAGCACCATGTACTTGATGCCGGCTTCCAGGGAGCGCTTGTTGAAGAAGGCGTAGGCGACCAGGCCGTAGGTCGGGATCGACAGCAGTTCCAGGCCGATGAACAAGCCAGCCAGGTGCTGCGCGCTGACCAGCACGATACCGCCGGCCGCAGCCAGCAGGATCAGCAGGTACAGCTCTTCCTTGTTGCCTGGGTAGCCGGTGCCGCCTTCGCCGAGGTAGGCGTGGGCGAGGGTGACGCAGGCCAGTGTCGCCACCAGGATCAACGCGATATACAGCAGCGCGAAGTCATCGACCATCATCAGCGGGGTGACCGCCAGTGGCGCGACCTTGAGGGCCGGGATGATCGACAGCAGGGCCAGGTTCAAACCGGCACAGGACAGCAGGAACGTTTGCGAGTGATTGCGGCGCCAGGCGATCGCCAGCATCACCACCACGATGGTGAGGCTGGTGATCAGCAGCGGCGCAAGCGCGATAAAGTGTTGGATCGTGAATTCCATAGCGCTCTTACCGGGCCGAAGCGAGTTGAGAGAAGGCGGTGCCGAACCACTGCTGCACGCCATGCATCGTTGCGGCAGAAGTGTCCAGGAACGGTTGCGGGTACACGCCGATGTAGATCAGCAGTACCGCAAGGCCGAGCACCATGATCAGTTCGCGAGCATCCATCCCTTGCAGGACGGTGTCGGACTTGGCCGGGCCGAAGTACGCGCGGTGGATCATGATCAGCGAGTAGACCGAACCGAACACCAGGCCGGACGTCGCGATGGCACTGATCCAAGGCGTCTGGACGAACGACCCCATCAGGATCAGGAACTCGCCGATGAAGTTACCGGTACCCGGCAAGCCCAGGGACGCGGCGGCGAAGAACAGGCTGATCGCCGGCAGGTACGCGATGCGCGACCACACGCCACCCATCTCCCGCATGTCACGGGTGTGCAGGCGCTCATACAGCTGGCCACTCAGGATAAACAGGGCAGCGGCCGAAACACCGTGGGCCAACATTTGGATCACTGCGCCTTGCAGCGCCAGTTGGCTGCCGGAGTAGATGCCGATCAGTACGAAGCCCATGTGGGAAACGGACGAGAAGGCGATCAGGCGCTTGATGTCGGTTTGTGCGAAGGCCAGGAATGCACCGTAGAAGATCCCGATCAGACCCAGGGTCATGGCGATCGGCGCAAACTCGGCCGAGGCATTCGGGAACAGCGGCAGGGCGAAACGCAGCAGGCCATAAGCAGCGGTCTTCAGCAGGATACCGGCCAAGTCCACAGAACCTGCGGTTGGCGCCTGGGCGTGCGCATCCGGCAGCCAGGAGTGGAACGGCACCACCGGCAGCTTCACCGCGAAAGCGATGAAGAAGCCCAGCATCAGGATGTACTCGGTGGTCAGCGACATCTTGGTTTTCAACAGGTCGGCGTAGTTGAAGGTAATCACGCCGGTGTTGTTGAAGTTGACCAGTACCAGGCCCAGGATCGCCACCAACATGATCAGGCCGGAAGCCTGGGTGAAGATGAAGAACTTGGTCGCCGCGTAGATCCGGGTTTTCTTGCCGTCCGAAGAACTGTGCCCCCAGAGCGCGATGAGGAAGTACATCGGCACCAGCATCATTTCCCAGAAGAAGAAGAACATGAACAGGTCGAGGGCGAGGAACACGCCGACCACACCGCCCAGGATCCACATCAGGTTCAGGTGGAAGAAGCCCACGTGACGCTGAATCTCTTTCCAGGAGCAGAGTACCGAGAGGATACCCAGCAGGCCGGTCAGCAGGATCATCAACAGCGACAGGCCGTCGAGGGCCAGGTGCACGTTGATGCCGAAGCGCTGGATCCAGACGTGCTTGAACTCAAGCGCCCAGGTCGGATCGGCGCCAGGCGCCGGAGCAAATGAATAGTCGCCGTGGGCCCACAGCCAAAGGCCGAGAGCGAGTTCCAGGGACATGGTCAGCAACGCAATCCAGCGGGGGAGGGTGGCGCCGAAGCGTTCACCCATCCAGCAGAGCAGGCCGCCGATAAAGGGGATCAGGATTAGCCAGGGCAGAATCATGACGGGCTCGTTTCCTTTCGCAAGTTCGCAAAGTTCATATCAGACCGCTACCACAACAATGGCGCCGATCACCAGGACGGCACCAGCCGCCATGGAAGCTGCATACCAACGCAATTGGCCAGTCTCGCTGCGGCTCAGGGCAGTGTGACCACCCTTGGCGGCGCGCGGGATCAAACCGATGGTCTGGTCGAGCGGGTCTTTGCGCAGTACATGGCTGATGGCGAGGTAGGGCTTGACGAACAGTTTGTCGTAGATCCAGTCGAAGCCCCAGGCGGCGAACCACCAGGCCGAAAGGAAGCGGCCAATGCCACTGTTGGCAACGGCCGTGACGAAGCGGCGCTTGCCGAGGAACAGCAGCGCGGCCAGCAGGATACCGGCGATGGCGATGGCGCCCGAGGCGATCTCCAGGCTGTGCTTGGCAGCACCGCCGGCATGGCCAGCGCTTTCCGGCAGGACGCCGGCCAGTGGCGGAGTGATCATGGCGCCGATGAAGGTCGACAGGATGATCAGCACCGACAGTGGCAACCAGTGGGAAATGCCGTGGCCTGCGTGTGCTTCGGTCTTGGCTTCACCGTGGAAGGTGATGAAGATCAGGCGGAAGGTGTACAGCGAGGTCATGAAGGCACCGACCAGGCCTGCGTACAGCAGGTTCTGGTTACCGCTGGCAAAGGCTTCCCAGAGGATTTCGTCTTTCGAGTAGAAACCTGCGGTCACCAGTGGCAGGGCTGCGAGTGCGGCACCACCGACGATGAAGCTGGCGTAGGCCAGTGGCAGTTTCTTCCACAGGCCGCCCATCTTGAAGATGTTCTGCTCGTGGTGGCAGGCAACGATCACCGCACCGGAAGCAAGGAACAGCAGGGCTTTAAAGAAGGCGTGGGTCATCAGGTGGAAGATCGCCGCGTCCCAGGCACCGACGCCCAGGGCCAGGAACATGTAGCCGATCTGGCTCATGGTCGAGTAGGCGAGGATGCGCTTGATGTCGGTCTGCACCAGCGCGGCGAAGCCGGCCAGTACCAGGGTCACGCCGCCGACCAGGCCCACCAGGTGCAGGATTTCCGGCGCCAGGGTGAACAGGCCATGGGTACGTGCGATCAGGTAGACACCGGCGGTCACCATGGTTGCCGCGTGAATCAGTGCGGAAACCGGGGTAGGACCGGCCATGGCATCCGCCAGCCAGGTTTGCAGCGGCAGTTGCGCCGATTTACCTACGGCGCCGCCCAGCAGCATCAGGGTCGCCAGGGTGATCCAGAAGTCGCCGACCTGGAATTTCTGCGGTGCCAGCACCAGCAATTCCTGGATGTTCAGCGTGCCCACCTGTTGGAACAGGATGAACAGGCCGATGGCCATGAACACGTCGCCGATCCGGGTCACGATAAAGGCCTTGAGTGCCGCGTTACCGTTGTTGCGGTTGCTGTAGTAGAAACCGATCAACAGGTACGAGCACAGGCCCACGCCTTCCCAGCCGAAGTACAGGAACAACAGGTTATCGCCGAGCACCAGGAACAGCATGCTGGCGATAAACAGGTTGGTGTACGAGAAGAAGCGCGAGTAACCGGCTTCACCGCGCATGTACCAGGACGCGAACAGGTGGATCAGGAAGCCCACGCCGACGACCACGCCGAGCATGGTGATCGACAGGCCGTCGATGTAGAGGGCGAAGTTGGGCTTGAAGCCCTCCACCGACATCCACTGCCACAGCACCAGGGTGTAGTGGCCGCCTTCCGGCGGTGCCACGTTGAATTGCCAGATGACGTAGGCGGCGACAATCGCCGACAGGCCAATGGAACCCACGCCGATCAGGGCAGACAGGTTTTCCGACCAGCGTCCACGGGAGAACGACAGCAGCAGGAAACCGATCAGGGGAAATACGAAAGTCAGAAAGATCATGTTCATCCGCGCATCTCACTGGCAGCGTCGATATCAAGCGTGTGGAAGCGACGATACAGCTGCAGCAGGATCGCCAGGCCGATACTGGCCTCGGCGGCTGCCAGGCTGATCACCAGGATGAACATCACTTGTCCATCCGGCTGGCCCCAACGGCTACCGGCCACGATGAATGCCAGTGCAGCGGCGTTCATCATGATTTCCAGGCTCATCAACACGAACAGAATGTTACGGCGGACCATCAGGCCGACCAGGCCAAGGCAGAACAGGATGCCGGCAACCGCCAGACCATGCTCCAAAGGGATAGCAGGCATCGTCATTGCTCCTTGGCTTCGTTGCGGCCCAAGTGGAAGGCAGTGATGGCTGCAGCGAGCAGCAGCATCGAAGCCAGTTCGACCACCAGCAGGTACGGGCCGAACAGGCTGACGCCCACGGCTTTCGCGTCCACGGTGGTGTGGCCGATGGCCTGGCCGCTCTGGTGAGCGAACAGCACATACAGCAGTTCAGCCAGCAGCAGGGCTGCCAGGATCACCGGGCCGAGCCAGATGCCGGGCTTGAGCCAGACGCGTTCCTGGGCGACCGAGGCCGGCCCCAGGTTGAGCATCATCACCACAAACACGAACAGCACCATGATGGCGCCGGCGTAGGCAATCACTTCCAGTACACCGGCGAACGGTGCGCCGAGGCTGAAGAAGGTCATGGCCACGGCGATCAGCGAAATGATCAGGTAGAGCAGGGCGTGCACGGGGTTGGTGTTGGTGATCACGCGAAGCGTGGACACCACTGCAATACCCGATGCGAAATAGAAAGCGAATTCCATCTTTCTTCCTTAAGGCAGCAAGCTCTTCACGTTGATCGGCTCGGCTTCGTTTTGTGCGGCGCCTTTCGGCTTACCGGCAACGGCCATACCTGCAACACGATAGAAGTTGTAATCAGGGTTTTTACCGGGACCAGAGATCAGCAGATCTTCTTTCTCGTACACCAGGTCCTGACGTTTGAACTCGGCCATCTCGAAATCCGGTGTCAGCTGGATTGCGGTGGTCGGGCAAGCTTCCTCGCAGAGGCCGCAGAAAATGCAGCGCGAGAAGTTGATGCGGAAGAAGTCCGGGTACCAGCGACCGTCTTCGGTTTCAGCTTTCTGCAGGGAGATGCAACCCACCGGGCACGCCACGGCGCACAGGTTGCAGGCTACGCAACGCTCCTCGCCATCGGGGTCACGAGTCAGCACGATGCGGCCGCGATAGCGCGGCGGCAGGTACACCGCTTCTTCCGGGTATTGCAGGGTGTCGCGTTTGCGGAAGCCATGGCCGAAAACCATCACCAGGCTTCGCAACTGGGTACCGGTACCCTTAACGATGTCGCCAATATATTTGAACATGGGTCAAATCCTCACTGAACCGCGCCGGCTGGCGTGTTCAACAACACAACGGCAGCCGTCACCAGCAAATTGATCAGGGTCAGCGGCAGGCAGAAACGCCAGCTGAAATCCATCACCTGGTCATACCGTGGACGCGGGATGGAAGCGCGCAGCAGGATAAACAACATGATGAAGAACGCGGTCTTCAGGAAGAACCAGAAGAACGCCAACTGCGGCAGGATGCCGAACGGACCGTGCCAGCCGCCGAAGAACAGCGTGACCAGCAGGGCCGAGATCAAGATGATGCCGATGTACTCACCGACGAAGAACATGCCCCATTTCATGCCGGCGTATTCAATGTGGTAACCGTCGGCCAGTTCCTGTTCCGCTTCCGGCTGGTCGAACGGGTGACGGTGAGTCACGGCCACGCCAGCGATGAAGAAGGTACAGAAGCCGAAGAACTGCGGAATGATGAACCACAGGTTCTGCGCCTGGTACTCGACGATGTCGCGCATGTTGAACGAGCCGACCTGCACCACGATGCCCATCAGCGCGAGGCCCATGAACACTTCGTAGGAGACGGTCTGGGCCGAGGCCCGCAAGCTGCCCAGCAGGGCGAACTTGTTGTTGCTCGACCAACCGGCGAACAGCACCGCGTAGACCGACAGGCCGGCCATGGCGAAGAAGAACAGCAAGCCGATGTTCAGGTCCGCGACGCCCCAGGTCGGGGTGATCGGGATGATCGCGAAGGCGATCAGCAAGGCGCTCATGGCCACGACGGGTGCCAGGGTGAAGATCACCTTGTCGGCAAACGGCGGGGTCCAGTCTTCCTTGAAGAACATTTTCAGCATGTCGGCGGCGATCTGGAACATACCGAATGGGCCAACGCGGTTCGGACCATAACGGTCCTGCCACCAGCCCAACAGGCGACGTTCGACGAAGCTGAGCAGGGCGCCCGCGACGACCACGGCCAACAGGATCACGATGGCCTTGACGACCGCGATGATCACGTCGATCACTTCAGGGGTGAACCATGTCATTGCGCTGCCTCCTGCAGACCGTCAACGGTTTTGCCAAAGATCGCCGCTGGAATACCGGCGAAGCCTTTGGGCAGTGCAACCAGGCCGGCACCCAACTCTTCGTTGATGCGCAGCGGCAGGCACAGGGTCTGGCCAGCCACGCTGAGGCTGAGCAGGGCGCCGTCGTTGACGCCCAGGCGGTCGGCTTCGGACTTGGCCACGGACACATAGGCGGCTGGAATGCGTTCTTGTACCGGCGCGGCTTTGGAAGAGGTTTCTTCACTGCCGAACAGGTGGAAGAACGGCACAACCTGCCAGGTGCCCTGGGCCGGGTTGAACGGACGCGGTACCGCGGCGAACCAGTTCAGCGAATCACCCGTGCTTTCGATCAGGCGGGTGCCCGGGTCGCCAGCACGGATGTGACCACCGACTTCGTCCTGGAACTTGTTCCAGGCCTGCGGCGAGTTCCAGCCCGGCGACCAGGCAAATGGCACTTGCTGACGCGGCTCGACCGAACCCGAGTAACCTTCCATGGAAAAGGCAAACGCGGTGTCCGGGTCTTGCGGGGTACGCGGCTCGTGCACGCTGATGTCAGCGCGCATGGCGGTACGACCGGAGTAACGCAGCGGTTCGCGGGCCAGTTTCAAGCCCTTGATGCGGAACGAGGCGGACGGTGCAGCATCGACGATACGTGCCAGCTGCGGTGCGCTTGCGGCGGCAGCAGCGGTGACGTGGTCGAGCTGGGTCCAGTCGATCGGCTGGTTCAGCAGGGTCGCACGCAGGGCATGCAGCCAGCGCCAGCCTTCGTGAACCAGGATGCTGGCGTCCATGTACTTCGGATCGAACACCTGGAAGAAGCGCTGGGCGCGGCCTTCCTGGCTGACCAGGGTGCCGTCGCCTTCGGCGAAGGTGGCGGCTGGCAGAACCAGGTCGGCACGGTCGCTGGTAGCGGTCTTCTGGTGGTCGGCAACGATCAGCACCTTGGCGGCGTCGAGCGCAGCGTCAACTTTGGCGGCATCGGTGCGGGTGTACAGGTCGTTTTCCAGCACCACGATCGCGTCGGCGTTGCCGTCGATCACGGTTTGCAGCGCCGCGTCCAGCGATTCGCCACCGAGCATGGCCAGGCCAAGGCTGTTGGCTTCCGGCACGACGAGGCTGATGGAACCGTTCTTGTCGCGCAGCTTCAGGGCCTTGGCGATGTTGGCAGCCGCCTCGATCAGCGCCTTGGAACCCAGCGAGGTACCGGCAATGATCAACGGGCGCTTGGCCGCGAGCAGGGCGTCGGCGATGCGCTGGGCCAGTTCGACGGCTTCAGTGTCCAGGCCGTCGACGGCAGGCGCGCTGGCGTCAAGGGCGTGGGCCACGGCGAAACCGATGCGGGCCAGGTCGTCGGGGGCTGCGTGTACGCATTCTTCGGCGATGTCGTCGAGCTTGGTTTCAGCCAGGCTGGCGATAAACAGCGGGTTCAGCGCGTGCTGGCCGATGTTTTTCACGGCGGCGTCGAGCCATGGCTGTACGCGCATGGCCTCGGCCATGTCTTCAGCCTTGCCCTTGACCGACTGGCGCAGCGACAGGGCGATGCGAGCAGCGGTCTGGGTCAGGTCTTCACCGAGCACGAAGATGGCGTCGTGGTCTTCGATGTCGCGCATGTTCGGCACGGGCAGCGGGCTGTCGTTCAGCACTTGCAGCACCAGGCGGATGCGCTCCAGTTCACCGGCTTCGATACCGGAGTAGAAGTGCTCGGCACCGACCAGCTCGCGCAACGCGTAGTTGCTTTCGAGGCTGGCGCGTGGCGAACCGATACCGACGATGTTGCGCCCGCGCAGCAGGTCGGCGGCTTTATCCAGCGCCGCGTCCAGGCTCAGCTTCGCGCCACCGGCCAGCAGCGGCTGGCGTGGGCGGTCTTCGCGGTTGACGTAGCCATAGCCGAAGCGGCCACGGTCACACAGGAAGTACTGGTTGACCGAACCGTTGAAGCGGTTTTCGATCCGACGCAGTTCGCCGTAGCGCTCGCCCGGGGAGATGTTGCAACCGCTGGAGCAGCCATGGCAGATGCTCGGCGAGAACTGCATGTCCCATTTACGGTTGTAGCGCTCGGAGTGAGTCTTGTCGGTGAACACACCGGTCGGGCAGACCTCGGTGAGGTTGCCGGAGAACTCGCTTTCGAGCACGCCGTCTTCAACGCGACCGAAGTACACGTTGTCGTGGGCGCCGAAGACGCCCAGGTCGGTGCCGCCGGCGTAGTCTTTATAGAAGCGCACGCAGCGATAGCAGGCGATGCAGCGGTTCATCTCGTGGGAAATGAACGGGCCGAGGTCCTGGTTCTGGTGGGTACGCTTGGTGAAGCGATAACGACGCTCGTTGTGGCCGGTCATCACCGTCATGTCTTGCAGGTGGCAGTGACCGCCTTCCTCACAGACCGGGCAGTCGTGGGGGTGGTTGGTCATCAGCCATTCGACAACACTGGCGCGGAACGCCTTGGATTCATCATCGTCGATGGAAATCCAGGTGTTGTCGGTGGCTGGGGTCATGCAGGACATGACGATACGACCACGGGTGTCGTTCTCGTCGGTGTATTGCTTGACCGCACACTGGCGACAGGCACCGACGCTACCAAGCGCGGGGTGCCAGCAGAAATAAGGGATGTCGAGGCCTAGTGACAGACACGCCTGTAACAGGTTGTCCGCCCCATCGACTTCGAGCGCTTTGCCGTCTACGTGGATAGTGGCCATGGTTCAAAGTTCTTCGTTGGCCCGTTGTCAGCGGGCGTGGCTAATGGAATCTTGTTATTCATGTGCATCTACACAGCCTTGACGGCGTCAGCACATGAGAAAGCGAAGGGCACGGACCCTTCGCTCTTTAAGCGTTACGCGCCGACTACGATCGGCCTCGCCAGAGGCGGGACGGCGGCGCTGGTAGGCGCGATGCCGGCTTCGAACTCCGAGCGGAAGTATTTGATTGCGCTGCCCAATGGCTCCACGGCGCCCGGTGCGTGAGCACAGAAGGTCTTGCCTGGGCCGAGGAAACCGACCAGACCCAGCAGGGTCTCGATGTCACCCTCGCGGCCTTCGCCGTTTTCCAGGGCCATCAGCAGCTTGACGCTCCACGGCAGACCGTCGCGGCATGGGGTGCAGAAACCGCACGATTCACGGGCAAAGAACTGCTCCATGTTGCGCAGCAGCGAGACCATGTTCACGGTGTTGTCCACCGCCATCGCCAGGCCGGTACCCATCCGGGTGCCCACCTTGCCGATGCCGCCGGCATACATCTGTGCGTCGAGGTGCTCGGGCAACAGGAAGCCGGTACCGGCACCGCCTGGCTGCCAGGCTTTCAAGGTGTAGCCGTCGCGCATGCCGCCGGCGTAGTCCTCGAACAGCTCGCGGGCGGTCACGCCGAAAGGCAGCTCCCACAGGCCCGGGTTCTTGACCTTGCCGGAGAAGCCCATGAGCTTGGTGCCCATGTCTTCGCTGCCTTCGCGGGCCAACGATTTGTACCAGTCGACGCCGTCGGCGATGATCGCCGGCACGTTGCACAGGGTCTCGACGTTGTTCACGCAGGTCGGCTTGCCCCACACGCCCACGGCGGCAGGGAAGGGCGGCTTGGAGCGCGGGTTGGCGCGGCGGCCTTCGAGGGAGTTGATCAGTGCGGTTTCTTCACCGCAGATGTAACGCCCGGCGCCGGTGTGCACGAACAGTTCGAAGTCAAAACCCGAACCGAGGATGTTCTTGCCCAAGAGGCCGGCGGCCTTGGCTTCTGCCACGGCACGGTTGAGGTGCTTGGCGGCGGTGGTGTATTCGCCACGCAGGAAGATGTAGCCCCGGTAGGTTTTCAGCGCGCGGGCGCTGATCAGCATGCCTTCGATCAGCAGATGGGGCAGTTGCTCCATCAGCATGCGGTCTTTCCAGGTGTTCGGCTCCATTTCATCCGCGTTGCACAGCAGGTAGCGGATGTTGATGGATTCGTCCTTGGGCATCAGGCCCCACTTCACGCCAGTGGGGAAGCCTGCACCGCCGCGACCTTTGAGGCCGGCGTCTTTCACGGTCTGGACGATATCGTCCTGGGCCATGTCGGCGAAGGCTTTGCGCGCAGCGGCGTAGCCGTTCTTGGCCTGGTACTCGTCGAGCCATACCGGCTCGGCATCGTCACGCAGGCGCCAGGTCAGTGGGTGGGTCTCAGGCGAACGCTTGATCAGGTTGGCCGGGCCGAAAGATGTAAGGGTCATGGGTAGCCCTCGAGCAATTGGGTCACGCCAGCAGGCTGCACGTCACCGAATGTGTCGTCGTCGATCATCAACGCCGGCGCCTTGTCGCAGTTGCCCAGGCAGCACACCGGCAGCAGCGTGAAGCGGCCGTCCGGGGTGGTTTGGCCAAGGCCGATGCCCAGCTTGTTCTGGATTTCGCTGACCACCGACTCGTGGCCACCGATGTAGCAGACCATGCTGTCGCACACGCGAATGATGTGGCGGCCCACGGGCTGGCGGAAGATCTGGCTGTAGAACGTTGCCACACCTTCAACATCACTGGCCGGGATGCCGAGGATCTCGCCGATGGCGTAGAGGGCGCCGTCCGGCACCCAGCCACGTTCCTTCTGGACGATCTTCAAGGCTTCGATCGACGCCGCGCGCGGGTCTTCGTAGTGATGCAGCTCGTGCTCGATGGCCGAGCGCTCGGTTTCACTGAGGGTGAAACGGTCTGTCTGGATAAGCGTGCTGTTCATGCTTAGCGGTCCACGTCGGCCATAACGAAATCGATACTACCCAGGTACGCAATCAAGTCCGCGACCATCTCGCCTTTGATCACCGAAGGGATCTGCTGCAAGTGCGCGAAGCTTGGGGTACGAATCCGGGTGCGGTAGCTCATGGTGCCGCCATCGCTCGTCAGGTAATAACTGTTGATACCCTTGGTCGCTTCGATCATCTGGAAGGATTCGTTGGCCGGCATCACCGGGCCCCACGAAACTTGCAGGAAGTGCGTGATCAGGGTTTCGATGTGCTGCAGCGTGCGCTCTTTCGGCGGCGGCGTGGTCAGCGGGTGATCCGCTTTATACGGGCCGGCCGGCATGTTGCGCATGCACTGCTCGATAATCTTCAGGCTCTGGCGCATTTCT
Source organism: Pseudomonas sp. 13B_2.1_Bac1 (assembly GCF_025466155.1). NCBI lineage: Bacteria > Pseudomonadati > Pseudomonadota > Gammaproteobacteria > Pseudomonadales > Pseudomonadaceae > Pseudomonas > Pseudomonas sp. 13B_2.1_Bac1. The sequence continues at coordinate 14,702 of NZ_JANLOH010000016.1, forward strand.
TCGACGCGCACGATGCAACGGTCGTAGGCATCGCCATTGGCCGCCAGCGGGACTTCGAATTCGAAGTTCTCGTAGCCGGAGTACGGGCGCGCTTTACGCAGGTCGAAATCGCAACCGGTGGAGCGCAGGCCAGCACCGGTGACGCCCCATTCCAGGGCTTCCTTGGTGTTGTACTGGGCGACGCCGATGGTGCGGCCCTTGAGGATGCTGTTGTCCAGCGCGGCTTTCTGGTACTCGTCCAGACGCTTGGGCATCCAGTCGATGAATTCCTTGACCAGGCGTTCCCAGCCGTTAGGCAGGTCATGGGCGACACCGCCGATGCGGTACCAGGCCGGGTGCAGGCGGAAGCCGGTGATGGCTTCGATGACCTTGTAGGCGCGCTGACGGTCAGTGAAGGTGAAGAACACCGGGGTCATGGCGCCGACGTCCTGGATATAGGTACCCAGGAACAGCAGGTGGCTGGTGATCCGGAAGAACTCGGCCATCATGATGCGGATGGTGTCGACGCGGTCCGGGACCTTGATGCCGGCCAGCTTCTCGACCGAGAGCACGTACGGCAGGTTGTTCATCACGCCGCCGAGGTAGTCGATACGGTCGGTGTACGGGATGAAGCTGTGCCAGGACTGACGCTCGGCCATCTTCTCGGCACCACGGTGGTGGTAGCCGATGTCCGGCACGCAGTCGACGATTTCTTCGCCGTCCAGTTGCAGGATGATGCGGAACGCACCGTGAGCCGAAGGGTGGTTCGGGCCCAGGTTGAGGAACATGTAGTCCTCGTTGGTGCCGGAGCGCTTCATGCCCCAGTCTTCCGGACGGAAACGCGCAGCCTCTTCTTCAAGCTGTTGCTTGGCGAGGTTGAGGCTGAACGGGTCGAATTCGGTGGCGCGCGCAGGGAAGTCCTTGCGCAGCGGGTGACCTTCCCAGGTCGGCGGCATCATGATGCGCGTCAGGTGCGGGTGGCCCGGGAAGTCGATCCCGAACATGTCCCAGACTTCACGCTCGTACCAGCTGGCGTTCGGCCAGATACCGGTCACGGTCGGCACGCTCAGGTCGCTTTCGGACAGGGCGACCTTGATCATCACGTCGCTGTTACGTTCGATCGACAGCAGGTGATAGAACACGGTGAAGTCGGCGCCGCTCGGCAGCCCCTGACGCTTGGTGCGCAGACGCTCGTCCACGCCATGCAGGTCATAGAGCATGACGTACGGCTTGGGCAGGTTGCGCAGGAAAGTCAGGACTTCGACAAGCTTGGCACGCGCCACCCACAGCACCGGCATACCGGTGCGTGTGGCCTGGGCGGTGAAGGCGTCAGGGCCAAAACGGTTATTGAGTTCGACGACCACATCCTGGTCGTCTGCCTTATAAGGCGGGATGTACAGAGCACTGCCTGTAGTCATGGTTTTTTATCGCTTTCGGTCAACGTAAAGAATGAAGCCAGGTTTTCGTTCTATAAAAGAAGCGGGGCTGGATCAGACTTCGTCGGGGCTGCGCAGGTTGGTGACTGCGATTCGCTGTTCGCGGCGCTGTTCCTTTTGCGAAGGCATCTCGGCGCGGTACACGCCTTGATCGCCGACGACCCAGGAAAGCGGGCGACGCTCCTTGCCAATCGACTCCTGCAACAGCATCAAGCCTTGCAGGAAAGCTTCAGGGCGAGGCGGGCAGCCGGGCACGTAGACGTCCACGGGCAGGAACTTGTCCACCCCCTGAACCACGGAGTAGATGTCGTACATGCCACCGGAGTTGGCGCACGAACCCATGGAGATAACCCACTTCGGCTCGAGCATTTGCTCGTAGAGACGCTGAATGATCGGCGCCATCTTGATGAAGCAGGTTCCGGCGATAACCATGAAATCCGCCTGGCGCGGCGATGCCCGGATAACTTCGGCGCCAAAGCGCGCGATGTCGTGGGGCGCCGTGAAGGCGGTGGTCATTTCCACGTAGCAGCACGAAAGACCGAAGTTGTACGGCCACAGGGAGTTTTTACGCCCCCAGTTGACCGCGCCACTAAGCACGTCTTCCAGCTTGCCCATGTAGATGTTTTTGTGGACTTGGTCTTCTAACGGGTCGGAAACGGTTTCCCGTTCGCCGATGGGGTACTGCTCGTTAGGAGCATCCGGGTCGATCCTGGTGAGATTGTATTGCATCGCCAAAGCCTCATTGTTTCAGCTTCGCTTGCCGCTTACGACGAGCTTCCGGAGCCCAGTCAAGGGCGCCCACTCGGAATAGGTAGACAAGGCCTGCCAACAGAATTGCTATGAAAACGAGGGCTTCGACGAATCCGGTCCAGCCGCTTTCGCGGACGGACACAGACCAGGCAAAGAGAAAGAGGGCTTCGATGTCGAAGATCACGAAGAGCATCGCGACCAGATAGAATTTGGCTGAGAGCCGCAAGCGGGCGCCACCTGTAGGGAGCATGCCGGACTCGAACGGTTCGTTTTTGCTGCGGCCCCAGGCTTTTGACCCGAGGAGGCTGGAGACGCCGAGCATGAAGGCGCACAGGCCGACAACACCGAGGAGGAAAATGGCAAAGCCCCAGTTGTGGGCCATGAGTCCTGTCGCTTCGGTCATGCTGGAAATCCTTAACAGAGAGCAAAGGTCTCTGAGCTCGAAAAAGTAACGATGCAGTGACGATATGTCGCACTGCAATCAATCGCGGTGATTTTATGGCTAAACACCGGGCAAGTAAAATTCCTATAGCGAAATTATTCGATGGAATAAGGACATAGTGCACCTTTGTGGGGCTGCAGCCCTTGCGGTGTGGGCATTAGCGGGCTTTTCACCAATTATGTTTTGTTTAACCTGTAACGAAGTTTTCATGCGCTAAATGATAATGAATATTGTTTGCGTGGGGTTTAAGCGATTGTTTCTCATGTGGCGGGGGAAGTTGCCGTTACTTGCTGGAGTGGTGCTAGTTGGTGGAGGGGATCTTTTAACTGATTTGAGTCGAGTAAATACCGCTCTGGATCAATGTTTTGCGCAAAATCCCCAGGTTGCCAGCATTCCCTGTGGGAGCCGGGCTTGCCCGCGAAGGTGATCCGTCAGTTGATGCATTCGGTGACTGATTCACCGCTTTCGCAGGCAAGCCAGTTCCCACATTGATCTCCATATGCCCGGGCACCTGAGCCCCACCCCAATCCCCTGTGGGAGCGGGCTTGCCCGCGAAGGCGGCGTGTCAGCTGATGCATTCGGCGGCTGACCCACCGCTTTCGCAGGCAAGCCAGCTCCCACATTGATCTCCATATGCCCGGGCACCTGAGCTCCACCCCAATCCCCCTGTGGGAGCGGGCTTGCCCGCGAAGGCTATCCGTCAGTTGGTGCATTCGGCGACTGACCCAGCGCTTTCGCAGGCAAGCCAGCTCCCACATTTGATCTCCATGCACCCGGGGACCTAGGCCTTATCCCCAGCTCCCACATTGGATTTCCATACACCCGGGGACTAAGGCCTCATCCCCAACTCCCTGTAGCCAGTTCCACCTTGGATTTTGGTGTTCTTCAAATAAAAAAAACGCCCCGAACCAGTCGGGGCGTGATTGTGGTGCGGCACTGCGGTTAGGTCTTCCTTGGGGCCGCAGTGGCCGTGTACGCGGTGCTTAGTGGAACTGCTCTTCTTCGGTCGAACCGGTCAGCGCGGTCACGGACGAGGTGCCGCCCTGGATCACTGTGGTCATGTCGTCGAAGTAGCCAGTGCCCACTTCCTGCTGGTGCGCCACGAAGGTGTAGCCCTTGGCGGCGTCAGCGAATTCCTGCTCCTGCAGCTTCACGTAGGCAGTCATGTCGTTGCGGGCGTAGTCGTGCGCCAGGTTGAACATGCTGTGCCACATGTTGTGAATGCCGGCCAGGGTAATGAACTGGTGCTTGTAGCCCATGGCGGACAGTTCGCGCTGGAACTTGGCGATGGTCGCGTCGTCCAGGTTCTTCTTCCAGTTGAAGGAAGGCGAGCAGTTGTAGGACAGCAGTTGGTCCGGGTATTCCTTCTTGATCGCTTCGGCAAAGCGGCGCGCTTCGTCCAGGTCCGGCTTGGCGGTTTCGCACCAGATCAGGTCGGCGTACGGCGCGTAGGCCAGGCCACGGGCGATGGCCTGGTCGAGACCGGCGCGCACCTTGTAGAAGCCTTCCTGGGTGCGTTCGCCTGTCACGAACGGCTGGTCGTACGGGTCGCAGTCCGAGGTCAGCAGGTCAGCGGCGTTGGCGTCGGTACGGGCCAGGATGATGGTCGGGGTACCGGCGACGTCAGCAGCCAGGCGCGCAGCGGTCAGCTTCTGTACAGCTTCCTGGGTAGGAACCAGTACCTTGCCGCCCATGTGGCCGCATTTCTTCACCGAGGCCAGTTGGTCTTCGAAGTGCACGCCGGCAGCGCCTGCCTCGATCATGCTCTTCATCAGTTCGTAGGCGTTCAGTACACCACCGAAACCGGCTTCGGCGTCAGCCACGATCGGTGCGAAGTAGTCGATGTAGCCTTCGTCGCCCGGGCCTTTACCGGCTTTCCACTGGATCTGGTCGGCGCGGCGGAACGAGTTGTTGATGCGCTTGACCACGGTTGGCACGGAGTCCACCGGGTACAGCGATTGGTCGGGGTACATGGATTCAGCGGAGTTGTTGTCCGCTGCCACTTGCCAGCCGGACAGGTAGATCGCCTGGATACCGGCTTTTACCTGCTGGACTGCCTGGCCGCCAGTGAGGGCGCCCATGCAGTTGACGAAATCTTTGTCGGGACGGAAGGACGGCTTGGCGCCCTGGGTGACCAGGTTCCACAGCTTCTCGGCGCCGAGTTTTGCAAAGGTGTGCTCAGGTTGAACCGAGCCACGCAGGCGGACGACGTCAGCAGCGGAATAAGCGCGGGTCACGCCTTTCCAGCGTGGGTTTTCAGCCCAATCTTTTTCAAGGGCTGCAATTTGCTGTTCGCGTGTCAGTGCCATGGGGAAAAACCTCGTCGCGTCTTGTTTGAAGTATCCGTTTGCCAGCCATGCATTCATTGCGTGGGCAGGGCTGCTCGCTGATCAGAAGCGTAGGCGCTCAAGACAGGTTCGACGGAGAAGGCGACGGGATGAACGATGGGGCTCAAGGGAGAGTTGAGCAGGTAAGGGCGAACTGCGAACGGTCTTCGGGCGTCGTGGGCCTTTGTACGATCCAACAGCGTGTTGCCGGGTTACCTGGTTAGCTTCCGTCCCTCGGGACAACTTCGTTCCAGTCGCAACCTCGTCAAACACACCTTGTGGGCGGTACAGACACGAATCGGCTCAGGTGGGTAGCTTAGAGCGGCGATCCGAAGGCCCTTGCCAGGGCCCCTGATTAGCGGGAGCGAGGCCATCATGCCCATGCTTTTTTGGATCGTCAAATGTTTTGTAGTGCTTTTTTTCAAGCACTACATCTTTAGTCTAATACGACTCATCAGTCAGTTTTTGGTGCTTCAGTTCAGGGTGTCGACCTTGACCCGCACAGTCAGGTCATCGCGGCCTTGAGTAGAGTAGCTGCGGGTTGTAGAGGATTTGTCGGCCTGCGTCTCGCGATTGATGCCGGCCAGTGGAATCCATTCGCCAAGGCGGCCGCTGATGGTTGTGTCGGTGCTTTGCACGTTCACTACATCGGGACGTTCCTGGCTCATGCGGTCACGGTTGGTACTGATCGCCAGGTGTACGGTCTCGCCGGTAACGCTGGCGGTGACATAGAAACCCTGGGTGACATTGCGGTACTGGGTCTGGTTTTGCGGGCGGCCGTAGGCATCCGGCTGGGTGGTGGTCAGGGGGACGCTCTGGCCGACCTGGATCAGCGCGGGCACACCCTCGCTCGCCTGGATCTGCTGGATGCCACCGTCGCGGCTGGCAGTGCCGTAGCTGATGATGCGGGTCTGGCTGTCACCGCTGTTCTGCTGGTTGTTTTCATTGCTGTCGACCGTGATCAGCAGGCGCTTGGCCGGCGTGTCCAGCTGCGCGAGCAGGGCGCGCAGGTCCTGGATCTTGCCGGGGTCGGCGTTAACAATAAGCTGGTTGCCGTAGGCGCTGACGGTGCCGTCCTTGCCGATGAAATTCTGCGCCACCGGCAGCAGGTCGGCGCTCGTGCGATTGCTGAGGTTGACGACTTCGGTGTCGGCCATGGCCGAACAGCTGGCAGCCAGGAGGAGGGCGGTGAGCAGGGTGCGTAGGGACATGTCCGTTATCTCTGCGAGTCATTTAGGCGTGATAGTGCCAGTTTGTCGGCCTGGCAGGGCGCAAGTTGAATCGTAGACGGCAAAATGCCCTGGCAGGCCAGGGCATTGTTGGTGTTGCTGAATTGGCTATCGGGGGCAAGCCCCCTCCCACACTTGACCGCATTTCAAAGGATGTACTGGGTCAAAATGTGGGAGCTGGCTTGCCGGCGATAGCAGCGGCGCGGTTTTGGATCAGTCCCCGCGCACCATATCCACATGCGGAATCCCGACTTCAAGGAACTCGTCACTGACGATCTTGAAACCCAGGCGCTCGTAGAATGGCGCCGCATACACCTGTGCGCTGAGAAATTGCCGGGTCTGGCCGCGTTGCTCGGCCGCGCCAATCACCGCTTCCATCAGCTTGTCGCCGACCTTCAGGCCGCGCCAGTCCTTGAGTACCGACACGCGGCCGATCTCCCCGCTGGGCAGCAGGCGCGCAGTACCGATCGGAAAGTCGCCTTCGAAGGCTAGGAAATGCACTGCGTCTGCGTCGTCCGCGTCCCATTCCAGCTCAGGTGGGACCGATTGTTCAGCGATAAAGACCGCTTCACGAATGCGCCGAATCTCGGCGATATCCTTTTGCCAGTCCGCGACACTTACGTGAATCTTATTCATCGGCAAACCCCAGGCTTCCTTGCTTGACCAGCTCGCACAGCAGGTCGCGGCCATCTTCGTCGGCCAGCCATTCGCCAAGGTTCTCGCTGTGCAGCGCATCGGCAGAGCACACCAGCTTCAGCAGCTCACGCAATTTGCCCGGCAGGTAACGGCTCTGGCCGCTGGCGAACAGCAGCACGTCGTCGTCGACTTCGGACCAGGCCAGGCGCGCGCTCGGGTTGCGCACCAGGATCGCGCCGTCTTGCAGGCTGGTGACGAAGTCGTCTTCGCCCAGCTCTTCGCCGGCTACCAGTTCCGGGTAGCGCGGTTCGGTCATGAACTGGCCGAACCAGGTCAGCAGCATGCGCTCGTCGCTCATGTGCTCGGCCAGCAGGCTCTTGAGGCGGTCGAGTGCATCGCTCTGGATCTGATGCGGATCGCTGACCGGCTGGGCATCGGCGTCGGTGTAGCGCTCTTCGTCGGTCAGGTACTGGCTGAGGAAGTCGGTGAAGTGGGTCAGCACTTCGGCTGCGCTCGGCGCGCGGAAGCCGACCGAGTAGGTCATGCAGTCATCTTCGGCAATGCCGAAATGCGCCAGGCGCGGCGGCAGGTAGAGCATGTCGCCCGGTTCCAGCACCCATTCGGCGCTCTCTTCGAATTCGGCCAGGATGCGCAGGTCGGCGTGTTGTAGCAGCGGGCTTTCGGCGTTGCACATCTGGCCGATCTTCCAGTTGCGCTTGCCCTGGGCCTGCAGCAGGAACACATCGTAGTTGTCGAAGTGCGGACCGACACTGCCGCCCGGTGCGGCGAAGCTGATCATCACGTCGTCGATGCGCCAGCTAGGCAGGAAACGGAAGTGTTCGAGCAATTCGGCGACTTCCGGCACGAACTGGTCGACGGCCTGTACCAACAGGGTCCACTCGCGCTCGGGCAGGGTGCTGAAAGCGTCTTCGGCGAACGGGCCGCGACGCAGTTCCCACGGGCGCTCGCCGTGCTCGATCACCAGGCGCGATTCGACTTCTTCTTCCAGCGCGAGGCCTGCGAGTTCGTCGGCGTCGATCGGGCTTTCGAAGTCAGGGATGGCCTGGCGGATCAGCAGTGGTTTTTTCTGCCAGTAGTCGCGCAGGAATTCCCGTGCCGTGATGCCGCCCAGAAGTTGAAGAGGGATATCAGGATTCATGTGTAACCTATTGAAAAAAAGCACTTTTCAGACTGGAATAAAAACGCCCGGCGCGGCCGGGCGTCTCAAAGGGTCGTGCGTGGATCAGATGCGCTTGGCTTGCTCTACAGCGTTACCGATGTAGTTGGCCGGGGTCAGCAGTTTCAGCTCGGCCTTGGCCGCGGCTGGCATGTCCAGGCCGTCGATGAAAGTCTGCAACGCCTCGGGGCTGATGCCCTTGCCGCGGGTCAATTCTTTCAGCTTCTCGTAAGGGTTTTCGATATTGTAGCGACGCATCACGGTCTGGATCGGCTCGGCCAATACTTCCCAGCACGCGTCCAGGTCAGCGGCGATCTTCTGCTCGTTGAGCTCGAGCTTGCTGATGCCCTTGAGGCTGGCTTCGTACGCGATCACGCTGTGGGCAAAGCCCACGCCGAGGTTACGCAGTACGGTGGAGTCGGTCAGGTCGCGCTGCCAGCGGGAGATCGGCAACTTGCTGGCCAGGTGCTGGAACAGCGCGTTGGCGATGCCGAGGTTGCCTTCGGAGTTTTCGAAGTCGATCGGGTTGACCTTGTGCGGCATGGTCGACGAACCGATTTCACCGGCAATGGTGCGCTGCTTGAAGTAGCCCAGGGAGATGTAGCCCCAGATATCGCGATCGAAGTCGATCAGGATGGTGTTGAAGCGCGCGATGGCGTCGAACAGCTCGGCGATGTAGTCGTGCGGTTCGATCTGCGTGGTGTACGGGTTGAAGCCCAGGCCCAGTTCGTCTTCGATGAAGGCGCGGGCGTTGGCTTCCCAGTCGATCTCGGGGTAGGCCGACAGGTGGGCGTTGTAGTTGCCGACAGCGCCGTTGATCTTGCCCAGCAGCGGGACGGCAGCCACTTGAGCGATCTGGCGCTCCAGGCGGTACACCACGTTGGCCAGTTCTTTACCCAGGGTGGTCGGCGACGCCGGTTGGCCGTGGGTGCGCGACAGCATCGGCACGTCGGCGAAACGGATGGCCAGTTCGCGGATGGCGTTGGCGGTCTGGCGCATCAGCGGCAGCATCACGTCATCACGGCCTTCGCGCAGCATCAGGGCGTGGGACAGGTTGTTGATGTCCTCGCTGGTGCAGGCAAAGTGGATGAACTCGCTGACCTGGGCCAATTCCGGCAGCTTGGCCGCCTGCTCCTTGAGCAGGTATTCGATGGCCTTGACGTCGTGGTTGGTGGTGCGCTCGATCTCTTTCACACGCTCGGCGTGCTCCAGGGAGAAGTTTTCCGCCAGGGTGTTGAGCACAGCGTTGGCTTCGGCGGAGAACGCCGGCACTTCGCTGATGGCGGGGTGAGCGGCCAGGCGCTGGAGCCAGCGCACTTCAACCAGTACACGAGCACGGATCAGGCCGTATTCGCTGAAAATAGGGCGCAGGGCCTGGGTTTTGCCGGCGTAGCGGCCGTCAACAGGGGAAACCGCAGTGAGCGAAGAAAGCTGCATGGGGTGTTCTCGGACAGTCGGGCAACGAAATGGGGCGCGTATCATACATGAAAAAATCCGCCGGTCCGTTGCCAACTGACCGGCGTATTACGCGTGAGGCTATAAAAAAACGTGGCTGTTGCGACTTATTCGTTGCGCATCAACGGGTAAAGCTCTTTGAGCAATTTGCGTCGGCTGATCACCAGTTGCCAACGATGACCACCCAACTGGCGCCACAACCGTGCCGAACGAATACCGGCCAGGAGCAGGGCGCGGATTTTCGAGGCGTTGTTCGGTTGCTGCAAGTTGCGCATGTCGCCGTGCACCTGAATCCGTTGGCGCAAGGTGCTCAAGGTGTCCTGGTACAGCGCACCGCAGGCGGCAATCACGTTTTCGTGGGCCGGGCCGAAGTGCTCTACCTGGGATTGGATCTGCGGCAGGCGCTTGCCGATGACTTCCAGCATGTCTTCACGCTTGGCCAGTTGGCGCTCCAGGCCGAGCATCGACAGGGCGTAGCGCAGCGGCTCGCGCTGCAAGGTGCTCGGGTCGCGCTCCAGGGCGCCGATCAGCGCGCGGTAACCTTCGCGCAGCGCCAGGTCGTCGCCGCCATACACTTCCAGTGTGTCCTTGGGGTCGCGGATCAGCAGGCTGCCGAGCATGCAGGTCAGGCCTGCCTCGGTGACCTGGCCGGTCTTGGCGATCTTGTCGACCAGCACCGCGGCGAGGAATACCCCGCCGAGGGCGGTCAATTGCTCCTGGGTCGGGCTCATGCCGGGTTGCTCCAGGGCTCGGCGACTTCAATCACGCCGCCGCCGAGGCAAATCTCGCCGTCATAGAACACCACGGACTGGCCCGGCGTGACCGCGCGTTGCGGGTCATCGAAGGTGGCGCGGTAGCCGCTGGCGGTTTTTTCCAGGGTGCAGGGCTGGTCGCTCTGGCGATAGCGCACTTTGGCGGTCAGGCGGCGCGGGGTGCTCAGGTCGATCGGGTTGACCCAGTAGATCTCCGACGCCAGCAGTGCACCGGAGAACAGCAACGGGTGCTCATTGCCCTGGCCGACGATCAGCACGTTGTGCTCGAGGTCCTTGACCAGCACGTACCACGGCTCTTCGCCGGCGTCTTTCAAACCGCCGATGCCCAGGCCCTGGCGCTGGCCGATGGTGTGGTACATCAGGCCATGGTGGCGGCCGATCACTTCGCCTTCGGTGGTCTTGATCTCGCCGGGTTGCGCGGGCAGGTACTGCTTGAGGAAGTCGCTGAAGCGGCGCTCGCCGATAAAGCAGATACCGGTGGAGTCCTTCTTCTTGGCAGTGGCCAGGCCGTGTTTCTCGGCGATCTTGCGGACTTCGGGTTTTTCCAGCTCGCCCACCGGGAACAGGGTCTTGGCGATCTGTTCGCCGCCGACGGCGTGCAGGAAATAGCTCTGGTCCTTGTTCGGGTCCAGGCCCTTGAGCAGTTCGGTGCGGCCATCAACGTCGCGACGGCGCACATAGTGGCCGGTGGCGATCAGGTCGGCGCCGAGCATCATGGCGTAGTCGAGGAACGCCTTGAACTTGATCTCGCGGTTGCACAGGATGTCCGGGTTCGGCGTGCGGCCGGCCTTGTATTCGGCCAGGAAGTGCTCGAACACATTGTCCCAGTACTCGGCGGCGAAGTTGGCGGTGTGCAGCTTGATGCCAATCTTGTCGCAGACGGCCTGGGCATCCGCCAGGTCGTCCATGGCGGTGCAATATTCCGTTCCATCGTCTTCTTCCCAGTTCTTCATGAACAGGCCTTCCACCTCATAACCCTGCTCCATGAGCAGAACGGCGGAAACGGAAGAATCCACGCCGCCGGACATGCCGACGATGACGCGCTTCTTTTGTGTGTCAGAAGGGGCTGGATCACGCATAGGATTTCAACGGGTGTCTTGAAAAAGGACGCGATTCTAGCAGGCCTGGGCCCGCAAGGCTAAAGAGAAGGGCGGATCAGTTCGAGGCTGTGGCACTGGCCGGCCAAATAATCATCGATACAGCGGATGATCAGCTCGCTGCGCCAGTCATTGCGCACGGCCATCAGTTCGTCGCGGGTCATCCAGCGGGCGCGCAGGATGCCTTCGTCGAGTTGATAGTCGGGATGGTGTTTCAGCGCCTTGGCGATAAAGCACACCCGCTGATAGGTCACGCCATTGCTGGGGGCGGTGTACAGGTAGATGCCGACGATGCCGGTGGCTTCCACGTCCCAGCCGGTTTCCTCGAGGGTTTCGCGCACGGCGGCTTCGGTCAGGGTTTCGTGCGGGTCGAGGTGGCCGGCAGGCTGGTTGAGCACGGCGCGCCCGCCCTTGAGTTCCTCGACCATCAGGAAGCGGCCGTTGTCTTCTACGAGGGTGGCGACGGTGATGTGGGGTTGCCAGGTCATGGAGGGCTCTCAAGCGATCAGTGGGGCAGGCGCCCATCATACAGGGGCGCCCGCCGAGTGTTGCGCTCGGTTACCGGGCGGCCTTGGTGATGGCGTCGAAGGCGACCATGTCGTCAATGACTTCACCGCCGGTGGCTTTGGTCTGCGCTTGCCATACGACGATCACCACGTTTTGCGTAGGGTTTATGTAGATGAACTGGCCGAAAATGCCGGCAGCCGTGAAGGCTTTGTCGGCTTTGGACGCGGCAGTCCAGGCCGGCCACCACATGGAGGCAAAGTCGCCGTAGGCGGCATCGGTGCCGGTGGTGGCGCTGGCAAAGCTCATCCAGCCTTTGGGTAGCACTTGCTTGTCGCCGGCTTTGCCGCCACTGAGTACGAACTGTCCGAAGCGCCCGTAATCTTCCAATGTTGCGCTGATGCCGCTGCCGCCCACTTCGTTGCCGTTCGGGCCGTCGAGCCACCAGTTCGCATCGGTCTGCATGCCATAAGGCGCCCAGATTTTCTCGCTGAGGTAGTTCGCCAGGGGCTTGCCCACGGCGGCGCTGACCAGTTGGCCCAGCACTTGTGTCTCGCCGGTGCTGTAGTTGGTGCGGGTGCCAGGCGGCGCGGCGCTGGGCAGGCTCGCCATGAACTTGAGGGCGGAGCCGGGCACTTGTTCGGTCTGCAGCTTGAGCATCATGCGTCGATCCGACGTCGGGTCGGCGTATTTCTCACTCCATTTGACCCCCGAACGCATCGCCAGCACTTGGCGCACGGTGGCCTGGTCGTAGCCGCTGCCGGCGAGTGCAGGCAAATACTCGGTCACTTTGTCATCCAGGCTCTTGATCGAACCGTCCTGCAAGGCCGCGCCGACGAGGGTCGATGTAATCGACTTGGCCACCGACATCGACATCCAGCGGGTTTCGGCGGTATTGCCTTTTTCGTAGCGTTCAGTAACGACTTGGCCGTCCTTGATCACCAACAGGCCTGTTACCCGGTTGAGGGTGACGTAGTCATCGAGGCTATAGCGTTTGCCTTCGTAATCGAATGCAACCGGTCCCAGCGCCCGGCTGCTGTGCGGCAGTGGGAAAGGGTGGCCGCCGGCCTTGATGGTGCGCACCGGAAACAAGCGGTCGATATTGCGAAAGGTGCTGACGGCGGCGTCGGGGCTGAGTTTGCCGTCGTACATGGTCTGCACGTCGCCAATCGGCTCCTGTGCATGCGGGTAGGGTGGCGAGTGGCTCGCGCAGGCGGTCAGCAGGGCGATTGCCGAGGCCCAGGCCAGGGCCTGGAAGTGAGCTCTTTGCATAAAAACTTCCTTATTTGTTGTTTTCTGGAATGGCTTGAGCAAAAACACAAAGCAAGTCCTGCGCCCACTTGCGGAAAAAAGCGCAAAAAAAATCCGGAACCCTTTCAGGTTCCGGATTTTGCTGTGGTGTGACGATCAATCAAGCATCGTCACATCAGCGCATCACACCAGTGCAGCAATCGCCGCATTTAGGGTGTTGCTTGGACGCATGGCCTTGCTGGTCAGCTCAGGGTTCGGCGCGTAGTAGCCGCCGATGTCCACTGGCTTGCCCTGTACGGCGTTGAGCTCGGCAACGATGGTTGCTTCGTTCGCAGTCAGGGTCTTGGCCAGTTCGCCGAACTGCGCTTGCAGTGCAGTGTCTTCGGTCTGGGCGGCCAGGGCTTGAGCCCAGTACAGCGCCAGGTAGAAGTGGCTGCCGCGGTTGTCGATGTTGCCGACTTTGCGCGATGGCGACTTGTTGTTGTCGAGGAACTGGCCAGTCGCCTGGTCCAGGGTTTTCGACAGCACCAGGGCTTTCGGGTTGTTGTACGTGACGCCCAGGTGTTCCAGGGAAGCGGCCAGGGCCAGGAACTCGCCCAGGGAATCCCAGCGCAGGAAGTTTTCTTCCAGCAGCTGCTGCACGTGCTTGGGAGCCGAACCGCCGGCGCCGGTTTCGAACAGGCCGCCACCGTTCATCAGCGGCACGATCGAGAGCATCTTGGCGCTGGTGCCCAGTTCCATGATCGGGAACAGGTCGGTCAGGTAGTCACGCAGTACGTTACCGGTCACCGAGATGGTGTCCAGGCCCTTGCGGGTGCGCTCCAGGGTGAACTTCATCGCGTCGACCGGCGACATGATGCGGATGTCCAGGCCTTCGGTGTTGTGGTCTTTCAGGTAAGCCTGAACTTTCTCGACCACGACGCCGTCGTGTGCGCGCTTCGGGTCCAGCCAGAAAATGGCTGGGGTGTTGCTGGCGCGGGCACGGTTGACGGCCAGTTTGACCCAATCCTGGATCGGCGCGTCTTTGGTCTGGCACATGCGGAAGATGTCGCCGGCCTCGACGTTCTGTTCCATCAGCAGGTTGCCCTTGCTGTCGGTGACGCGGACGACGCCGTCAGCCTTGATCTGGAAGGTCTTGTCGTGGGAGCCGTACTCTTCGGCTTTCTTCGCCATCAGGCCAACGTTTGGCACGCTGCCCATGGTGGTTGGGTCGAAAGCGCCATTGGCCTTGCAGTCTTCGATGACCGCTTGGTAGATGGTGGCGTAGCAGCGATCCGGGATCACGGCCTTGGTGTCGTGCAGCTGGCCGTCGGTGCCCCACATCTTGCCGGAGTCACGGATCATGGCTGGCATCGAGGCGTCGACGATGACGTCGCTCGGCACGTGCAGGTTGGTGATGCCTTTGTCGGAGTTGACCATCGCCAGGGAAGGGCGAGCGGCGTAGACCGCCTGGATGTCGGCTTCGATCTGTGCTTGCTGGTCGGCCGGCAGGGCCTTGATGCGAGCGTACAGGTCGCCGATGCCGTTGTTCAGGTTGAAGCCGATCTGCTCCAGCACGGTGGCGTGCTTGGCCAGCGCGTCTTTGTAGAACTCGGCAACGATCTGGCCGAACATGATCGGGTCGGAGACCTTCATCATGGTGGCTTTCAGGTGAACCGACAGCAGCACGCCTTGCTTCTTGGCGTCTTCGATTTCAGCGGCGATGAAGCTGCGCAGGGCGTTCTTGCTCAGTACGGCGCTGTCGATGATCTCGCCAGCCTGTACGGAAGTCTTTTCCTTGAGGACGGTCGCGGTACCGTCCTTGGCGATCAGCTCGATTTTGACAGCATCGGCGGCTTCGATCTGAACGGCTTTTTCGCTGCCGTAGAAGTCGCCGCTGCTCATGTGAGCCACGTGGGACTTGGAGTCGGCGGCCCAGGCGCCCATCTTGTGCGGGTGCTTGCGCGCGTAGTTCTTGACCGACAGCGGGGCGCGGCGGTCGGAGTTGCCTTCGCGCAGGACCGGGTTCACGGCGCTGCCCTTGACCTTGTCGTAACGTGCACGGGTTTCTTTTTCCGCGTCGGTGGTTACGGTTTCAGGGTAGTCCGGCAGGGCGTAGCCCTGGGCCTGCAGTTCCTTGATCGCAGCTTGCAGCTGAGGCGTCGAGGCACTGATGTTAGGCAGCTTGATGATGTTGGCTTCAGGCGTAACGGCCAGGTCGCCCAGTTCGGCGAGGTGGTCCGGGATGGCCTTGGTACCCAGTTGCTCAGGGAAGCTTGCGAGGATGCGCCCGGCGAGGGAGATGTCGCGGGTTTCCACGGCAATATCAGCGGAAGCGGTGAAGGCCTCTACGATAGGCAGCAGTGAATAGGTGGCGAGGGCTGGGGCTTCGTCGGTGAAGGTGTAGATGATCTTCGAGCGGGTGGGCATATTCGGATTAACTCTCTTCTTTGCTGAAAGCGTGCGCAGAAACTCGAGATGCGCCGGGTGGAGCGCGTTCGTTCAAAGTCATCCATGAGCGAAATGTCGAGGTTTCTTCGCGGTGATGTTGGGTTGCATCAGTCGAGCGTCAAGCGGGTGGACTATTGTATTAGTCCTGCTTTGTAGCGGAAGGCTGTGTTCTAGAGCGGTCCGCCGTCGTGACTCTTTGGTCAGCGGCGGCATTATACATAGGTCGCTATGCTTACGCCGAGCCTTCATACAAAAGGTGTGTCGTCCATTGGTCTAAAGGTCGCAGGGCCCAACATGCTACCAAGGTCGCATGCAGTGCTCAAGATTGGCGATTTTGCCTTTGCTTTCAGGCTTGTAGGCGACAATTTATGCTGTTTTCGATGCAAATGAGCATGGCGTGAGGTTTCAGTCGCCATTTATCTGGAGTAGGCTCGAACGCAGCCAGATGTTCAATCCATAGATGGAGTTCAGCATGGGATACAAGAAGATTCAGGTTCCGGCAGTCGGCGACAAAATCACCGTCAATGCAGACCATTCTCTCAATGTTCCTGACCAACCGATCATCCCTTATATCGAAGGTGACGGTATTGGCGTCGACATCAGCCCGGTGATGATCAAGGTGGTCGACGCGGCTGTTGAAAAGGCCTACGGCGGCAAGCGCAAGATCTCCTGGATGGAGGTGTATGCCGGCGAGAAAGCCACTCAAGTCTACGACCAGGACACCTGGCTGCCCCAGGAAACCCTGGATGCGGTCAAGGATTACGTGGTGTCCATCAAGGGCCCGCTGACCACCCCGGTCGGTGGCGGCATCCGTTCGCTGAACGTGGCCCTGCGCCAACAACTCGACTTATATGTGTGCCTGCGCCCGGTGCGCTGGTTCGAAGGCGTGCCGAGCCCGGTCAAGAAGCCAGGCGATGTGGACATGACCATCTTCCGTGAGAACTCCGAAGACATCTACGCCGGGATCGAGTGGAAAGCCGGCTCGCCCGAAGCGATCAAGGTGATCAAGTTCCTCAAGGAAGAAATGGGCGTGACCAAGATCCGTTTCGACCAGGATTGCGGCATCGGCGTCAAGCCGGTCTCCAAGGAGGGGACCCAGCGCCTGGCGCGTAAAGCCCTGCAATATGTAGTGGATAACGACCGCGACTCGCTGACCATCGTGCACAAAGGCAACATCATGAAGTTCACCGAGGGGGCCTTCAAGGAATGGGCATACGAAGTGGCGGCGCAGGAATTCGGCGCGACCCTGCTCGACGGCGGTCCATGGATGCAGTTCAAGAACCCGAAAACCGGCAAGAATGTGGTGGTCAAGGATGCGATTGCCGACGCCATGCTCCAGCAGATCCTGCTGCGTCCGGCCGAATATGACGTGATTGCGACACTCAACCTGAACGGCGACTACCTGTCCGACGCGCTGGCGGCAGAGGTGGGCGGTATCGGCATTGCGCCGGGGGCCAACCTGTCCGACACCGTGGCCATGTTCGAGGCGACCCATGGCACCGCGCCCAAGTATGCGGGCAAGGACCAGGTCAATCCGGGTTCATTGATCCTGTCGGCGGAGATGATGTTGCGCCACATGGGCTGGACCGAGGCGGCTGACCTGATTATCAAGGGCACCAATGGCGCGATTTCGGCCAAGACCGTGACCTATGACTTCGAGCGCCTGATGGACGGCGCGAAGTTGGTGTCGTCGTCGGGCTTTGGTGATGCGCTGATTTCGCATATGTAAGGCGCAGGCATAAAAAACCGGCCGTCCCAATCTTGCTGGGGTGGCCGGTTTTTTATTGCGTTTGCGCGCTCGACGGCGGATCAGGCCGTTTGCTTGTTTTCGTTATGAGCGGTCGACACCGCGGGGGTTTCAGGTGCCATGGCGGCGATTTCCACGGCATGCAACCCTTTCGGTCCTTGAATGATTTCGAAACTTACAGATTGGCCCGCTTTCAGCGTCTTGTAGCCATCCATCTTGATCGCTGAGTAATGCGCAAAGAGATCCTCGGACTTACCGTCCTCTACGACGAAGCCGTAACCTTTGGCATTGTTGAACCACTTGACCTTACCACTAGCCATGCCCATATCCCTCTGCACCAGACTCCATCACTGGAGTATCATCCAGTTTATCCGTCCTAACCCGAATAAATAAGGTTGACTGCGCGGACCTTTTTTACCCACTGTGGGTTCTATTGGTTGTAACACCGTTTTGCCGATAGTCAAGGCGACTGGCCGGTCAGCAGTTGAAATTCTGACAGGTCGCCCCCACCACTGTATTTGAACCACTGACGAACCTTTCTTTCCATGCATGCAATCAGCCAGATTCGACTAACATTCAATCAGGATCGACCGGATCACGAACACGATGACGACGGTTCTGCAGGCATTGCTGTTCAGGAGGCCAAGCCTGCTTTACAGGCGCCGCCGATGTACAAGGTGGTTTTGTTCAATGATGACTACACACCGATGGATTTCGTGGTCGAAGTACTCGAGGTGTTTTTTAACCTGAACCGCGAGTTGGCGACCAAGGTAATGCTGGCCGTTCACACAGAAGGACGGGCAGTATGTGGAGTGTTTACCCGCGACATCGCCGAGACAAAGGCCATGCAGGTCAACCAGTACGCCAGGGAAAGCCAGCATCCGCTACTCTGTGAAATCGAGAAGGACGGTTAACGCCGACCACTTGGGTATGAGGTGAAGCTATGTTAAACCGCGAGCTCGAAGTCACCCTCAATCTTGCCTTCAAGGAGGCCCGTTCGAAGCGTCATGAATTCATGACCGTCGAGCACCTGCTGCTGGCACTTTTGGATAACGAAGCTGCCGCCACCGTTCTACGTGCGTGCGGCGCCAACCTCGACAAACTCAAGCATGACCTGCAGGAGTTTATCGACTCCACCACGCCACTGATCCCCGTGCATGACGAGGACCGCGAGACCCAGCCAACCCTGGGCTTCCAGCGGGTATTGCAGCGTGCTGTTTTCCACGTACAGAGCTCCGGTAAGCGTGAAGTCACAGGCGCCAACGTGCTGGTGGCAATTTTCAGCGAGCAGGAAAGCCAGGCAGTGTTCCTGCTCAAGCAGCAGAGCGTTGCCCGTATTGATGTCGTCAACTACATCGCCCACGGTATCTCCAAGGTGCCTGGGCACGGCGATCATTCCGAGGGTGAACAGGATATGCAGGACGACGAGGGCGGTGAGTCTTCTTCTTCGGGCAATCCACTGGATGCCTATGCCAGTAACCTCAATGAGCTGGCGCGCCAGGGGCGGATCGATCCGCTGGTGGGGCGTGAGCTTGAGGTCGAGCGTGTAGCGCAGATCCTCGCGCGTCGCCGCAAGAACAACCCGTTGCTGGTGGGTGAGGCTGGCGTGGGTAAAACCGCGATTGCCGAGGGCCTGGCCAAGCGCATCGTCGACAATCAGGTGCCTGACCTGCTGGCCAACAGTGTCGTCTACTCCCTTGACCTGGGCGCCTTGCTCGCCGGGACCAAGTACCGTGGCGATTTCGAGAAGCGCTTCAAGGCGTTGCTCGGTGAGCTGAAAAAACGCCCGCAGGCGATCCTGTTCATTGATGAGATCCACACCATCATTGGTGCCGGTGCGGCATCCGGTGGGGTAATGGACGCCTCGAACCTGCTCAAGCCGCTGCTGTCGTCGGGTGATATCCGCTGCATCGGTTCGACCACGTTCCAGGAATTCCGCGGCATTTTCGAGAAAGACCGCGCCTTGGCGCGTCGCTTCCAGAAAGTCGACGTGTCCGAGCCTTCGGTGGAAGACACCATTGGCATCCTGCGCGGGCTCAAGGGGCGTTTCGAAGCGCACCATGGCATCGAGTACACCGATGAAGCCCTGCGTTCGGCCGCTGAGCTGGCGTCGCGCTACATCAATGACCGGCACATGCCGGACAAGGCCATCGACGTGATCGACGAGGCGGGTGCCTACCAGCGCCTGCAGCCGGTCGAGAAGCGTGTGAAACGCATCGACGTACCTCAGGTCGAGGACATCGTGGCGAAGATCGCGCGGATTCCGCCAAAACACGTCACCAGTTCCGACAAGGAACTGCTGCGTAACCTGGAGCGTGACCTCAAGTTGACCGTGTTCGGCCAGGATGCGGCCATCGACTCGCTGTCCACCGCAATCAAGTTGTCGCGTGCGGGCCTCAAGTCGCCGGACAAGCCTGTGGGTTCGTTCCTGTTCGCCGGTCCTACCGGCGTCGGCAAGACCGAAGCTGCACGGCAGTTGGCCAAGGCCATGGGCATTGAGCTGGTGCGTTTCGACATGTCCGAATACATGGAGCGTCACACTGTGTCGCGCCTGATCGGTGCGCCTCCGGGCTATGTCGGGTTCGACCAGGGCGGCCTGTTGACCGAAGCGATCACCAAGCAGCCGCATTGCGTATTGCTGCTCGATGAAATCGAGAAGGCGCACCCTGAAGTCTTCAACTTGCTGCTGCAGGTGATGGACCACGGCACCCTGACCGACAACAACGGGCGCAAGGCGGATTTCCGCAACGTGATCGTGATCATGACCACCAACGCCGGTGCCGAAACGGCCGCGCGGGCTTCGATCGGCTTCAGCCATCAGGATCACTCTTCCGATGCCATGGAAGTGATCAAGAAGAGCTTTACGCCGGAGTTCCGCAACCGCTTGGACACCATTATCCAGTTTGGTCGCCTCAGTCATGAGGTTATCAAGAGCGTGGTGGACAAGTTCCTCACCGAGCTTCAGGCGCAGTTGGAAGACAAGCGCGTGCAGCTGGACGTGACGGACGCGGCGCGCAACTGGCTGGCCGAAGGTGGTTACGACGCGGCAATGGGCGCTCGCCCGATGGCGCGTCTGATCCAGGACAAGATCAAGCGGCCATTGGCCGAAGAGATCCTGTTCGGCGAGCTGTCCGACCATGGCGGCGTGGTGCATATCGACCTGAAGGATGGCGAGCTGACCTTCGACTTCGAGACCACGGCGGAAATGGCCTGATCGTTGACTGTACTAAAGCAAAGGCGCCGAAAGGCGCCTTTTTGCTGTCTTGATGTTGGTGGAGATCAAGTGTGGGAGCTGGCTTGCCTGCGAAAGCGGTGGGTCAGCCACCGAATGCATCAGCTGACGGATCGCCTTCGCGGGCAAGCCCGCTCCCACAGGGGATTGGGGTGGGGCCTGAGACCCCGGATGTATGCAGATCAAATGTGGGAGCTGGCTTGCCTGCGAAAGCGGTGGGTCAGTTGCCGAATGCATCAACTGACGGATCGCCTTCGCGAGCAAGCCCGCTCCCACAGGGGATTGGGGTGGGGCCTGAGACCCCGGATGTACGCAGATCAAATGTGGGAGCTAGCTTGCCTGCGAAAGCGCTGGGTCAGTCGCCGAATGCATTAACTGACACACCGCATTCGCGAGCAAGCCCGCTCCCACAGGGGGTTGGGGATGAGGCCTAGGTTCCCGGGTGCACGCAGATCAAATGTGGGAGCTGGCTTGCCTGCGAAAGCGGTGGGTCAGCCACCAAATGCATCAACTGCCAGGCCGCCTTCGCGGGCAAGCCCGCTCCCACAGGGGATTGGGGGTGAGGCCTATGCCCGGGTTTACGCAGCTCAGAGGTGGGAGCAGGCAAGCCAGCTCCCACATGAGTCCTGCATAAATAGCGCGCACACAAAAACGCCCGGCATAACCGGGCGTTTTGTATTGACTTGCTTAACGAGCGCGGTAAGTGATGCGCCCTTTGCTCAAGTCATAGGGCGTCAGCTCGACGCGCACTTTGTCACCGGTAAGAATACGAATGTAGTTCTTGCGCATCTTGCCGGAGATATGCGCGGTTACGACGTGCCCATTTTCCAACTCCACACGAAACATGGTGTTGGGCAGGGTGTCGACGACAGTGCCTTCCATTTCGAAGCTGTCTTCTTTCGACATGCAGTAAAGCCCTCGGTATCCAGTGAATGGCCCGGTGCAACTGCGCCAGGCAAAAGCGGCGTGCATTGTGCCCGAAAAAGGGTGTTTAAGCCAAGGGGTTCTAGTTAAGCGTGACCCATCTTTGATTAATCAGCAGTTCAATAGGCCGATATTGGGTCTTGTAGTTCATCTTTTTGCAGTTCTTGATCCAGTATCCGAGGTACACCGCCTCGAGTTCCAGGCGCATGGCTTCGCCAATTTGCCAGAGGATCGCGAAGCGCCCAAGGCTGCGGCGTTCTTCGGCTGGTTCGTAGAAGGTGTAGACCGCCGACAGGCCGTTAGGCAGCAAATCGGTCACAGCGACGGCCACCAGGCGACCATCGAGGCGAAACTCGTAGAATCGCGAGAACGGCAGCTCACGCACCAGGAAGGTGGAAAACTGATCGCGGCTGGGCGGGAACATGTCGCCGTCAGCATGGCGTTGCTCGATGTAGCGCTGGTAAAGGTCGAAATATTCTTCGCTGAATCTCGGCTTGGCCGAGGTCACCGTCAGGTCGGCGTTGCGCTTGAGGATGCGTTTCTGGTTGCGGTCCGGTACAAACTGCGCCACAGGGATGCGCGCCGGGACACAGGCATTGCAGTTCTGGCAATGGGGCCGGTACAGGTGGTCGCCGCTGCGCCGAAAGCCCATTTCCGAGAGATCGGCATACACATGCACGTCCATTGGCTGGCTGGGATCGAGGAACAGCGTGGTGGCCTGCTCGTCGGGCAGATAGCTGCAAGAGTGGGGTTGAGTGGCATAAAACTTCAAACGCGCCAACTCGGTCATGATCAACCCTCGGGTAAGCTTTGAAATAAGTGTAAGCCAGGTGCGCGCAAGTCGCCTAGGAAACCCACGGTCCAGTGTTGGGTTGATCCAGATGGTCGCGCAGCAGGCCCGCGAATTCGCTGCGGGGGATGGCGCGGGCGCCCAGGCTGTGCAGGTGATCGTTGGGCATCTGGCAGTCGATCAGCACAAATCCCCAGGCCTGCAGTTGCCGAGTCAGTGTGGCAAAGCCGAATTTCGAGGCGTTGTCGGCGCGACTGAACATGGATTCGCCGAAGAACAATTGGCCCATCGCCAGGCCATACAGGCCGCCTACCAGTTCACCGTCGTCCCAAACCTCGACCGAGTGCGCATAGCCGCGCGTATGCAGCTCCAGGTAGGCGCTCTGGATGCCCTCGGTGATCCAGGTGCCATCGGCGTAGGCGCGCGGCGCGGCGCAGGCCTGGATGACAGCGGCGAAATCCTGGTCGAATGTCACGCTGTAGCGCTGCTGGCGCAACAATTTGCCCAGGCTGCGCGAGACGTGCAGCTCGTCGGGGAAGATCACCGTGCGCGGATCGGGCGACCACCAGAGGATCGGCTGGCCTTCGGAGAACCACGGGAAGCAACCGTGGCGATAGGCCTGGACCAGGCGTTCGGCCGACAGGTCGCCGCCGGCGGCGAGCAGGCCGTTAGGTTCGCGCATGGCTTTGGCCAGTGGCGGGAATGTCAGGGTGTCGCGTTGTAACCAGGTCAGCATGGCATCCAGGCTTACGGAAGGGGAGGGGAGTGGCAGGAGTGTCGCCTGCACCGAGAGCGTGATTATTGTCGACACAGCGCTGTGGGGCCAGCCCGAATCGGCCATCGGCGCGCATTAGCGTGAGCGCGTGTTTCTGCAACTCTGTGCCTGAGGCGTGGTCGTAATCGGGTCTGGCCGATGCAGGCCATTTGCCAAGCTTGCCTGGATTGGTAAAAACAGCTCATAAGCCTTTGTCAGCAAAGACAATGCATGCTCAAATTGAACATCTTGTGACACACAATTGGCTATGCTGCTTGAAGAGCGCCAAGTGGTGTGGCATCAGGGGCACAAACCCGTACAATGCGGCGATTGTGGCGTTATCGCCATTTCATCCAGCAATCGCCCAGTGTTAAAAGTAGATTCAACGACGTTCGTTCATTTTTCAGCTGCTCGGATTGGGCAGTATTTACAGTTATTCAACAGATGGACGCGCTAAAGGCGCAGGAAAAGACCCGTTTTGAAGAAATCCGCCGCAACACCCAAAGCAGCAGTCGTGCCGGCCTGGCGCCAGCACCTGCACTACCGACTCAAGGAAGGTGCGCTGATCGCTATCGGCGCGCTGTGCCTGTTCCTGATGATGGCCTTGCTCACCTATGGCAAGGACGATCCGGGCTGGAGCCACAACAGCAAGATCGAAGACGTGCAGAACTTCGGTGGACCTGCCGGCTCCTACAGCGCCGATATCCTGTTCATGGTGCTCGGTTACTTCGCGTATATCTTCCCCTTGCTGCTGGCGATCAAGACCTGGCAGATCTTCCGCCAGCGGCATGAGCCGTGGCAGTGGAGCGGCTGGCTGTTTTCCTGGCGCCTGATCGGCCTGGTGTTCCTGGTGTTGTCCGGCGCGGCGCTGGCGCATATCCACTTTCATGCGCCGACCGGCCTGCCGGCGGGCGCGGGCGGGGCGCTGGGCGAAAGCCTGGGCGACCTGGCGCGCAGGACCCTGAATATCCAAGGCAGCACCTTGATGTTCATCGCGCTGTTCCTGTTCGGCCTCACCGTGTTCACCGACCTGTCGTGGTTCAAGGTGATGGACGTGACCGGCAAGATCACCCTCGACCTGCTGGAGCTGTTCCAGGGCGCTGCCAACCGTTGGTGGGCGGCCCGGGTCGAGCGCAAGCGCATGGTCGCCCAGTTGCGTGAGGTCGACACCCGCGTCAACGAGGTGGTCGCCCCGAGCACGCCGGACCGCCGCGAGCAGGCCAAGGTCAAGGAGCGCCTGATCGAGCGCGAGCAGGCCCTGAGCAAGCACATGTCGGACCGCGAGAAGCAGGTGCCGCCGGTGATCGCTCCGGCACCGCCCAAGCCCGCCGAGCCAAGCCATCGCGTGCAGAAAGAGAAACAGGCACCGTTGTTTGTCGACAGCGCCGTCGAAGGCACCTTGCCGCCGATCTCGATCCTCGATCCGGCCGAAAAGAAGCAACTCAACTATTCCCCCGAGTCCCTGGCGGCTGTCGGCCACCTGTTGGAAATCAAACTCAAGGAGTTCGGCGTCGAAGTGTCGGTGGACTCGATCCACCCCGGCCCGGTGATTACCCGTTACGAAATCCAGCCGGCGGCAGGCGTCAAGGTCAGCCGTATCGCCAACCTGGCCAAAGACCTGGCGCGCTCCCTGGCCGTGACCAGTGTGCGCGTGGTTGAAGTGATTCCCGGCAAGACCACCGTAGGTATCGAGATTCCCAACGAGGACCGCCAGATCGTGCGCTTCTCCGAAGTACTCTCGACGCCGGAATACGACAACTTCAAATCGCCGGTCACCCTGGCCCTGGGTCATGACATCGGCGGCAAGCCGGTGATCACCGACCTGGCGAAAATGCCTCACTTGCTGGTTGCCGGTACGACCGGTTCGGGTAAGTCGGTGGGTGTGAACGCGATGATCCTGTCGATCCTGTTCAAGTCCGGCCCGGAAGACGCCAAGCTGATCATGATCGACCCGAAGATGCTCGAGCTGTCGATCTACGAAGGCATTCCGCACCTGCTGTGCCCGGTCGTCACCGACATGAAGGACGCCGCCAACGCCCTGCGCTGGAGCGTGGCCGAGATGGAGCGCCGCTACAAGCTGATGGCGAAGATGGGTGTGCGCAACCTGTCGGGCTTCAATGCCAAGGTCAAGGAAGCCCAGGACGCCGGCACGCCGCTGACCGACCCGCTGTACAAGCGCGAGAGCATCCACGACGAAGCGCCGCTGCTGAGCAAGCTGCCGACCATCGTGGTGGTGGTCGACGAATTCGCCGACATGATGATGATCGTCGGCAAGAAGGTCGAAGAACTGATCGCGCGTATCGCCCAGAAGGCGCGGGCGGCGGGTATTCACTTGATCCTCGCGACCCAGCGTCCGTCGGTGGATGTGATCACCGGCTTGATCAAGGCCAACATTCCGACGCGTATGGCGTTCCAGGTGTCGAGCAAGATCGACTCGCGGACCATCATCGACCAGGGTGGCGCCGAGCAGCTGCTCGGCCACGGTGACATGCTCTACATGCCGCCGGGCACCAGCCTGCCGATTCGGGTGCACGGCGCTTTCGTTTCCGATGACGAAGTGCACCGC
Source organism: Pseudomonas sp. 13B_2.1_Bac1 (assembly GCF_025466155.1). Classification (NCBI taxonomy): domain Bacteria; kingdom Pseudomonadati; phylum Pseudomonadota; class Gammaproteobacteria; order Pseudomonadales; family Pseudomonadaceae; genus Pseudomonas; species Pseudomonas sp. 13B_2.1_Bac1. The sequence goes on from NZ_JANLOH010000016.1 coordinate 40,201, forward strand.
GTGGTGGAAGCCTGGAAACTGCGTGGCGCTCCGGAATACAACGACGACATCCTCGCGGGCGTCGAGGAAGCCGGCAGCGGCTTCGACGGCGGCAGCAGCGGTGGCGACGATGATGCCGAGACCGACGCGCTGTACGACGAGGCCGTCGCGTTTGTGCTGGAAAGTCGCCGTGCCTCGATTTCCGCGGTGCAGCGCAAGCTGAAAATCGGCTACAACCGCGCCGCGCGCATGATCGAAGCCATGGAAATGGCCGGCGTCGTGACCGCAATGAACACCAACGGCTCGCGCGAAGTCATCGCCCCCGGGCAGATGCGCGACTGATCACGTGCCGCGTGGCAGCACGCGGCGCGCCCTAACGACTCAATGAGGACTCCCATGCGTCTTATCCGCATGCTGTTGTTGCCAGCACTGGCCCTGACTGCTGTTTCGGCCCACGCCGACCCGGCCTCCGTGGCCAGCCTGACCAACCTGCTGGACAAATCCAAGACCCTGACCGCGCGCTTCTCCCAGCTGACCCTGGACGCGGGCGGCACCCAGTTGCAGGAAACCGCCGGCGAAATGGCCGTGCAGCGCCCTGGGCTGTTCTACTGGCACACCGAAGGCAAGGCCGAGCAGACCATCGTCTCCGACGGCCAGAAAGTCACGCTGTGGGACCCGGACCTGGAGCAGGCGACCATCAAGAAGCTTGACCCGCGCCTGAACCAGACTCCAGCGCTGCTGCTGTCGGGTGATGTGTCGAAAATCAACGAGAGTTTCGACATCACCTCCAAGCAAACCAGTAACGTGATCGAGTTCACCCTCAAGCCCAAATCCAAGGACACGCTGTTTGACACGCTGTCCCTGTCGTTTGGCAATGGCGTGATCAACAACATGCGCCTGGTCGACAGCGTCGGCCAGCGCACCGATATCCTGTTCTCCGGGGTCAAGGCCAATGAGCCGGTGCCGGCGTCCAAGTTCAAGTTCGACATCCCCAAGGGTGCCGACGTGATCCAGGAATAATCTGCCAAGAGGTTTCAAACGCTGCCCATGGACCTGTTTCGAAGTGACCCGATTGCTCAGCCACTGGCCGCGCGCTTGCGCTCGACCAACTTGGATGAGTATGTCGGGCAGGAACACCTGCTCGCTCGCGGCAAGCCTTTGCGCGAAGCCCTGGAGCAGGGTGCGCTGCACTCGATGATTTTCTGGGGGCCGCCGGGCGTGGGCAAGACCACCCTGGCGCGGCTGCTGGCAAAAGTCTCGGATGCGCACTTCGAAACGGTCTCGGCGGTACTGGCCGGGGTCAAGGAGATCCGCCAGGCGGTCGAGGTCGCCAAGCAGCAGGCCGGGCAATACGGCAAGCGCACCATCCTGTTTGTCGATGAAGTGCACCGCTTCAACAAGTCGCAGCAAGATGCGTTCTTGCCCTATGTCGAAGACGGCACGCTGATCTTTATCGGCGCCACCACCGAAAACCCTTCGTTCGAACTCAACAACGCCTTGCTGTCGCGGGCGCGGGTCTATGTGCTCAAGAGCCTCGACGAAGCGGCGATGCAAAAGCTGCTGCACCGCGCCTTGAACGAAGACAAGGGGCTGGGCAAGCGCCAACTGAGCGTGAGCGACGAAGGCTTCAAGATTTTGCTGACTGCCGCCGATGGCGATGGCCGGCGCTTTCTCAACCTGCTGGAAAACGCCTCCGACCTGGCCGAAGACGGCAGCGAAATTGGCGTCGACCTCCTGCAAAGCCTGCTCGGCGATACGCGTCGGCGCTTCGACAAGGGCGGCGAAGCTTTCTACGATCAGATCTCGGCGCTGCATAAATCCGTGCGCGGCTCCAACCCGGACGGCGCGTTGTACTGGTTTGCGCGGATGATCGACGGCGGCTGCGACCCGCTGTACCTGGCCCGCCGCGTGGTGCGCATGGCCAGCGAAGACATCGGCAACGCCGACCCGCGTGCACTGAGCCTGTGCCTGGCCGCGTGGGACGTGCAGGAGCGCCTCGGCAGCCCCGAAGGTGAATTGGCCGTGGCCCAGGCCATTACCTACCTGGCCTGTGCGCCCAAGAGCAACGCGGTGTACATGGGCTTCAAGTCCGCACTGCGCGCCGCCGCCGAATACGGCTCCCTCGAAGTGCCGCTGCACCTGCGCAACGCGCCCACCAAGTTGATGAAACAACTGGGTTACGGCGACGAATACCGCTATGCCCACGATGAGCCTGACGCCTACGCCGCTGGCGAAGATTACTTTCCCGATGAGCTTGAGCCGCTGCCGCTCTATCAGCCGGTGCCGCGTGGACTGGAGCTGAAGATCGGCGAAAAGCTCAATCACCTGGCCCAACTCGATCGCCTCAGCCCTAAACAGCGGAGAAAGTAGTGCTCAAGACGATTCTTGCCGTGTCCGCAGCCGGCATCGCTGGTACATTATTGCGTTTCGCCACCGGTAACTGGGTCAGCGCTAACTGGCCCAAGCATTTTTATGCGGCGACCCTGGCGGTCAACCTGGTGGGCTGTTTGATCATCGGGTTGTTGTACGGCTGGTTCCTGTTGCGTCCGGAAGTGCCGATTGAAATTCGCGCCGGCTTGATTGTCGGCTTTGTAGGCGGTCTGACGACCTTTTCATCCTTTTCACTGGACACGCTGCGACTGCTGGAAAGCGGGCAGGCCCTGGTCGCCTTCGGGTATCTGGGCATCAGCGTGTTCGGCGGGCTGCTCGCCACCTGGGCCGGCCTGTCCTTGACCAAACTTTGATAAACGAGAGACCGACATGCTCGATTCCAAACTGTTACGTAGCAACCTTCAGGACGTAGCGGACCGCCTGGCATCCCGTGGCTTTGCCTTGGATGTTGCGCGCATCGAAGCGCTGGAAGAACAGCGCAAGACCGTCCAGACCCGCACCGAAGCACTGCAGGCTGAGCGTAATGCGCGTTCCAAATCCATCGGTCAGGCCAAGCAGCGCGGCGAAGACATCGCGCCGCTGATGGCGGATGTCGAGCGCATGGGCACCGAGCTGTCTAACGGTAAAGTCGAGCTGGAAAAGATTCAGTCCGAGCTGGATTCGATCCTGCTGGGCATTCCCAACATTCCCCATGAGTCCGTACCGGTCGGCGAAGACGAAGACGGCAACGTCGAAGTGCGCCGCTGGGGCACGCCGACGACTTTTGATTTCGAGATCAAGGACCACGTCGCCCTGGGCGAACTGACCGGCGGCCTGGATTTCGAAACCGCTGCGAAGATGTCCGGCGCGCGCTTTGCCTTGCTGCGCGGCCCGATCGCACGCATGCACCGCGCCCTGGCGCAGTTCATGATCAACCTGCACACCGGCGAGCATGGCTACGAAGAGGCCTACACCCCGTACCTGGTGCAAGCACCGGCGCTGATGGGCACCAGCCAGTTGCCGAAGTTCGAGGAAGACCTCTTCAAGATCAGCCGCGATGGCGAAGCCGATCTGTACCTGATCCCGACCGCCGAAGTGTCGCTGACCAACATCGTCGCCGGCGAGATCCTCGACGCCAAGCAACTGCCGATCAAATTTGTCGCCCACAGCCCGTGCTTCCGCAGTGAGGCGGGTGCATCGGGCCGTGACACCCGCGGCATGATCCGCCAACACCAGTTCGACAAGGTCGAGATGGTGCAGGTGGTCGAGCCGTCGACTTCCATGGAAGCCCTGGAAGGCCTGACCGCCAACGCCGAACGCGTCCTGCAACTGCTGGAGCTGCCGTACCGCGTGCTGGCGCTGTGCACCGGCGACATGGGTTTCAGTGCCGTGAAGACCTACGACCTCGAAGTGTGGGTGCCGAGCCAGGACAAATACCGCGAGATTTCGTCGTGCTCCAACTGTGGCGATTTCCAGGCTCGTCGCATGCAGGCGCGCTTCCGCAACCCGGAAACCGGCAAGCCGGAACTGGTCCATACCCTCAACGGTTCGGGCCTGGCGGTAGGCCGTACGTTGGTGGCCGTGCTGGAAAACTACCAGCAGGCCGACGGTTCGATCCGTGTGCCGGAAGTACTCAAGCCGTACATGGCGGGCGTCGAGGTCATCCGCTAAATGGAGTTTCTGCCGCTGTTTCATAACCTGCGCGGCAGCCGTGTATTGGTCGTCGGTGGTGGGGAGATTGCCTTGCGCAAGTCCCGGCTGCTGGCCGACGCCGGTGCAGTGCTGCGGGTGGTTGCTCCCCAGATCGAAGACCAGCTGCGTGTGTTGGTGCTGGGCAGTGGCGGGGAATTGATTTTGCGCGGTTATCAGGAGGCCGACCTCGACGGCTGCACCCTGATCATCGCCGCCACCGATGACGAGCCGCTGAACGCGCAAGTGTCCAGCGATGCCAAGCGTCGTTGCGTGCCGGTCAATGTGGTGGATGCGCCGGCCTTGTGCAGCGTGATCTTCCCGGCGATTGTCGACCGTTCACCGTTGGTGATCGCGGTGTCCAGCGGCGGCGATGCGCCGGTGCTGGCACGCTTGATCCGGGCCAAGCTGGAAACCTGGATTCCGTCCACCTACGGGCAACTGGCCGGGCTCGCGGCGCGTTTTCGCGCCCAGGTCAAAGGCCTGTACCCGGATGTGCAGCAACGCCGTGCGTTCTGGGAAGAGGTGTTCCAGGGCCCGATTGCCGACCGTCAATTGGCCGGGCAGGGTGACGAGGCCGAGCGCCTGCTGATCGAAAAGGTCAACGGCGCGCCGCCGTATGCACCGGGCGAGGTGTACCTGGTGGGGGCAGGGCCGGGTGATCCGGACCTGTTGACCTTCCGCGCCTTGCGCCTGATGCAGCAGGCCGACGTGGTGCTGTACGACCGCCTGGTGGCCCCGGCGATTCTCGAACTGTGCCGCCGCGATGCCGAGCGTATTTATGTCGGCAAGCGTCGCGCCGATCACGCCGTCCCGCAGGACCAGATCAACCAGCAACTGGTGGACCTGGCCAAGCAGGGCAAGCGTGTATTGCGGCTCAAGGGTGGCGATCCGTTCATCTTTGGCCGGGGTGGCGAAGAGATCGAGGAACTCGCGGCCCATGGCATTCCGTTCCAGGTGGTGCCCGGCATCACGGCGGCGAGCGGTTGCGCGGCGTATGCCGGGATTCCGCTGACTCACCGTGACTATGCGCAGTCGGTGCGGTTTATCACCGGGCACCTGAAGGACGGTACCTCGGACCTGCCCTGGCATGACCTGGTGGGACCGTCGCAGACCCTGGTGTTCTACATGGGCTTGATTGGCTTGCCGATCATCTGCGAACAACTGATCAAGCATGGCCGCGCGGCGGACACCCCCGCGGCGTTGATCCAGCAGGGCACCACCTCCAACCAGCGCGTATTCACCGGCACCCTGGCGGACCTGCCGCGCATGGTGGCGGAGCATGAAGTGCATGCACCGACACTGGTGATCGTCGGTGAAGTGGTGGTGTTGCGCGAGAAGCTGAAGTGGTTTGAGGGCGCGCAGTCGCAGGTTTAGGTCTGTGTGATTGCCGGGCTTCTTGAGGCTGCGCAGTTGTTGTGGCCAGTGGGATTACCGTGGTTAGTGGAGATTTCTGAGGCCAGTGGGATTCCTGAGGTCAGTGGGATTTCTGAGGCCAGTGGGATTCCTGAGGTCAGTGGAGATTCCAGAGGCCAGTGAGATTCCTGTGGTCAGTGGAGATTCCAGAGGCCAGTGAAATTACTGTGGTCAGTGGAGATTCCTGAGGCCAGTGGAGATTCCAGAGTCCAGTGAAATTGCTGTGGTCAGTGAGATTCCTGTGGCGAGCGGGCTTGCCCCGCGTTGGGGCGCGAAGCGGCCCCAGTACACTCGCTGCGCAGTTTCAGGAAGACCGTGTAGGCAGGTTTTGGGGCCGCTTCGCGCCCCAACGCGGGGCAAGCCCGCTCGCCACAAGAAGCCCGCTGACTTCAAGATGCCCGCTGACCTCAAGATACCCGCTGACCACAAGAAGCCCACTAACCTCAAGATGCCCACTGGCTCCGAGAAGCTTGCCAGCCATAGCAAGCCCCGCCCCACAGACACCGGGTCGCCTCAGCTCAAGACGCCTTTCCCGGCAAGGCGAGCCCGATCATGGGCGGCATCAAACCTCTGCAACGGCCCCTTCGGCACGATTGCCGTCGGATTGATGGTCCGGTGGCTCGCATAGTAATGCCCCTTGATATGCGCGAAATCCACCGTCTCGGCCACGCCCGGCCACTGGTACATCTCCCGCAACCAATTCGACAGGTTCGGATAATCGGCAATCCGCCGCAGGTTGCATTTGAAGTGGCTGTAATACACCGCATCAAAACGGATCAGCGTGGTGAACAGGCGCACATCTGCCTCGGTCAGGTACTCACCGGCCAGGTAGCGATGTACTTGCAGGTGCTGCTCCAGGTGATCCAGCTCGGCAAACACATCATCAAATGCGCTTTCGTAGGCCTTTTGCGAGGTGGCAAAGCCGGCGCGGTACACGCCATTGTTCACGGCCGGGTAGATCCGCTCGTTCAGCGCGTCGATGCTCGGGCGCAGTGCCTGCGGGTAGAAGTCCAGGGTATTGCCGGTCAGCTCGTTGAAGGCGCTGTTGAACATGCGGATGATTTCCGCTGACTCATTGCTCACGATGCGCTGCAGTTTCTTGTCCCACAACACCGGCACGGTGACGCGCCCGGTGTAGTCGGCGGTGTCGGCGGTGTAACGCTGGTGCATGAAGTCGAAGCCATCCAGCGTGTCGCCGGTGGAGCCGTGGGTCTTGTCAAAGGTCCAGCCGTTTTCCAGCATCAACCAGCTGACTACTGACACGTCGATCAGGCTTTCCAGGCCCTTGAGCTTGCGCAGGATCAGCGTGCGATGCGCCCAAGGGCAGGCAAGGGAGACGTAGAGGTGATAGCGACCGGCTTCGGCCTTGAAGCCGCCTTCGCCGCTGGGGCCGGGCGCGCCATCGGCGGTCACCCAGTTTCGGCGTTGCGCCTGTTCACGCTGGAAAGCGCCGTCGGCGCTACTTTCGTACCACTGGTCCTTCCAGTGCCCTTCGATCAGCAAACCCATGACTGGCTCCTTGGCTAATAAGCGTTGGAGCCCAGTCTAAAGGGATGAGTTCGAACTAAAAGCGCAAAGACCGGGCGTGAATCATCGATTAAATCGATTTATCTCGCGCATCCCAGTACTGCTGGGCCAATGTGAACGCCTGTTCCCGTGAGTGGCCCAGGCCACGCAGCGCCAGGGCCATGGTCGCGATCAGCGCCAGTTGCGGGTAGCTGTCTTCGGCGTCGCCGCGCCACACGGCTTTTAAATGTTGCGGCTCAAGGCTCGCGGGTTTGACGTGGCGCTGGGCGGAGAGGGCGGGCCATTCTTCGTCCCAGCTTTCGCCACCGGTGGTGCCGTACAGGTGGCTGATGGTGTCGGGATTGATCTCGACTTCACCGCCATCCCCCTTGACCACAATCACATTGTCGCCGAGCAGGCCGCTGGCATCACGGTGCACGCCCTGATAACCGGGGTGGAAGATGCTTTGCAGGCCGCAGCGTGCATTCAGCGGGTTGAGCAGGCGTGCCAGGGAGTGGATCGGCGAGCGCAGGCCCAGGGTGTTGCGCAGGTCGATCATGCGCTGCAGTTGCGGCGCCCAGTCGCCCAGGGGAATAAATGCCAGGTTGCCTCGTTCGAACGCGGCGCCGACCTGCTGCCAGTTGCGGCACAGCGGGATCTGCAAGCCCTCCAGCAACTGCTCGGTGTACAGGCGGCCGGCGGTGTGTGCGCCGCCGCCGTGCATGAGGATGCGCACACCGTTCTGCGCCAGGCACTTGGCCGCCAGCAGGTACCACGGCAGGTGGCGCTTCTTGCCGGCATAGGTCGGCCAGTCTACATCCACGTTCAAGGCCGGGGCGTGCAGGCGCTCGCGCACGGCTTCGGTGAAGCCGGCGAGTTCTTCCGGGCTTTCTTCCTTGTGGCGCAGCAGCATCAGGAAGGCGCCGAGCTGGGTGTCTTCGACTTTTTCGTCGAGCAGCATGCCCATGGCTTCGCGGGCTTCTTCACGGGTGAGGTTGCGCGCGCCGCGCTTGCCTTTACCCAGGATGCGCACGAATTGCGCAAATGGGTGCTCGGCAGGGGTTTCAAGGGTCAGCGGGGCAAAATCGGTCATAAGCAATTCGTCGGCCTGGGCAGGCCCGCCAGCTTGGCGGCGAGTTTGGCGGGAGTGCCGTTGAACAGTTTGTTGAGGTGCAGGCTATTGCCCTTTTCCGGGCCCAGCTTCAAGGCGGTGTACTTGATCAGCGGGCGCGTGGCGGGGGACAGCTGGAATTCGGCATAGAACTGGCGCAGCAGCGTGAGGATTTCCCAATGGTCCGGAGTCAACTCCAGCGTTTCGGCGACGGCCAGGGCGTGGGCCACCTCCGTCGACCACTCGTTCAGGTCGACGAGGTAGCCGTCCTTGTCCAGTTCCAGGGTGCGTGCGCCGACGGTCAGGGTGTTCATAGCCAGGTGTTGACCTTGTCGTAGTCGATCGACAGTTGCACGAAACCCGGGTAGTCGACGCTGTCGGCCCAATCCGGCAGCGGCAGATTGCGCGCCAGCAGGTCTTCGGCCAGCACCAGGACCTTCACACCCTTGGCCTGCAGGGCCGGGTTGTGCAGCCCGTAGGCGCCGTCGCCGCAGAGCAGGATTGCATCGTCGGCGCCACAGATGCGCAGGCAACTGGCGAGGCGGCTGTCGGTGAACGGCGAGTGGGAAACCACATGTAAAGTCGACATCAGAGGGTCATCACCTGGTCGTAACGCTCAATCAGCGTGGAAATGGCGGCACTGTCCAATGGCTGGGCGCTGGCCGGGGAGATAAGCCCGCGCTCGGCCAGGCTGTGGCTGCAGACGAACACATCATCGACGCCGAACAGGCCCAGTGCCTTCAGGTTGGCGCTGAGGTCCTTCTGCTGCACGGCCTTGGCGTCTTGATGAGGCGCCAGCTGGAACACGCCGTCATCGAGGAACAGCAGGCCGATCGGCAGATCAAACGCGCCGCCGGCCAGCACGATATCCAGTGCTTCGCGCGCGCCCGGCCCGGACCACGGTGCCTGGCGGCTGATCACCAATAAGGATTTGGACATCTCACGGCCCTCCAAAACAGATCAGGCGGTCGGCGGCCTGGGCGGCGTCGTGCAATTGCCCCAGGCCCGACAGCACCCACGGCGCACCCAGGTTCACTGCGCTGCGTTGATAGCGCGTGGCTTCCTCGGTGTTGAGCACGCCACGGCGCAACGCGGCGGCGATGCAGACCACGCCGTCGAGTTGGTGCTGACTGACCCACTCGCGCCACTGGCGGGCGATGTCCTGCTCGTCCTGGGGCGCGACGATGTTATTGGCAGCGCTGTAGACGCCGTCCTGATAGAAAAACAGCCGCACAATCTCATGCCCACCGGCCAGCACCGCCTGGGCAAAGCGCAGGGCGCGGCGCGAGGAGGGCGCGTGGGCGGCGGAAAACACTGCAATCGCAAACTTCATGGAACACTCTGCAAGCAAACGTGGGCCAATGATAAAGCCGCCTGCACGAAAAAGCCCGCCGTGATCAAAACGGTCACCCCCGCTGATCGTTCTGACGATTGCCGGTCGGCGCCAGGCTGCCTAGTCTGTGGGAACCCGAAACACAACTGGAGTGTTCATGTCAGGTCCCTTGGCGTCCCTCAAAGTGCTGGATTTTTCCACCTTGCTGCCCGGCCCGTTTGCGTCATTGATGCTCGCCGACATGGGCGCCGAGGTGCTGCGTATCGAATCGCCCACGCGCATGGACCTGCTGCGGGTATTGCCGCCGCACGATCACGGCACATCGGCGAGCCACGCCTACCTCAATCGCAACAAACGCAGCCTGGCGCTGGACCTCAAGCAAGCCGAAGCGCTGGAGATCGTGCACGCGCTCGTCAAGGAGTACGACATCGTGCTCGAGCAGTTCCGCCCCGGGGTGATGGAGCGCCTGGGCCTGGGGTATGAAGCGTTGAAGGCGATCAACCCGCGGCTGATCTACGTTTCCATCACGGGTTACGGGCAGACCGGCCCCTACAAGGATCGTGCCGGGCATGACATCAATTACCTCGCCCTGGCCGGCGTCGCCAGCTACACCGGTCGCCAGGACAGCGGGCCGCTGCCCTTGGGCGTGCAATTGGCGGATGTGGGCGGCGGTTCGCTGCATGCGGTGGTGGGGCTGCTGGCGGCAGTGATTGCCCGGCAAACCAGTGGCCTCGGCCAGTACCTGGATGTGAGCATGACCGACTGTTCGTTCAGCCTGAATGCCATGGCTGGCGCCGGTTACCTGGCCTGTGGCGTCGAGCCGGCGTGGGAGGGGCATGTGCTCAATGGCGGCAGTTTCTACGATTATTACCGCTCGCGGGATGGGCGCTGGATGTCAGTGGGCAGCCTGGAGCCCGGGTTTATGCAACAACTCTGCACGGCATTGGGTTGCCCGGAGCTGGCGGCGCAAGGCTTGTCACCCCAGCCGCAGGCGCAGCAAGCCTTGAAGCTGGCGCTGCAGGTCGAGTTCGAAAAGCGTAGTTTTGATGAGCTGTGCGCGTTGTTTGCCGGGGTGGACGCGTGTGTGGAGCCTGTCCTCGCTTTGAGTGAGGCGGTGCAGCATCCGCAGTTGAAGGCACGGGCGTTGGTCACCCAGGTGCCACGGGGCGATGGCTCGACCCAGGCGCAGATTGCCTGCCCGTTGAAGTTCTCCGAGGCGTTGCCGCAGCCTAGGCATATTGGCGCCGCCGTAGGGGCGCACAGTGATGAAGTGCTGGCGGAGCTGGGCTTGAGTGCGCAGCGGATAGCCGATTTGCGGCAGGCCAAAGTTGTGGGGTGACTGAACAGGCGCTTTCGCGGGCAAGCCCGTTCCCACATTTTGACCGCGCACTATCCTCGTAATGCATTCAAATGAGGGGGTGGGCGTGCCTGCGAAGAGGCCCTCACTCCACCCGGGTTTCGCCGGTAAACACCAAAGTCTGCCGGCACCGCCTGCACAAATACCGCCGCCCCTGGGCCACCATCCCGTGGCGCTGTGACGAGAACGGAAAATCACTGTCCGCACACGGGCAACGGTAGATGTAGCGCATCACCTGGCGGCGCTTGACTGCATAGGTGTGGCAACGGTCCGGCGGCAGTTCGTAGACCCCGCGCATGATCAGTTGCCATTCCTCGCCATGGGGCTGGATGCGCTCGCCAAACAATTGGTGGGCGATCAGGTGCGCCACTTCATGAGCCACGGTCTGCTTCAGGAAGTGCTGGCTGTTTTCGCGGTAGAGCTGTGGGTTGAAGCGCAGCAGGTTCTCGTGCAAATGCGCGACACCGGCCTTCTGGCCCCGCAGCTTGAGGCTGACCTGGGGGCGTTTGAAGCTTCGTTTGAAAAAGGATTCGGCTTGCAGGAAACAATCTTCGACGCGGGTATTGAGTTGCTCGGGCATGCTGACCATATCTCCAGAGACGTCCAGTATGCCGCAAAACCGGGTGTTTCCGAATCTGTCAGGCGCCGAATGGTCATGCATAACGCACAAAGCCACCTTGCGGCGGCTTTGCCTACCCCTTTGACCGGTCAGTTGGTATAGATCGGGCCGACGCCCAGCCCCCAGACAATCACGGTAAACGCCATGATTGCCACCAGGACCACCAGGCCCACGGCCAGTACCGAACTGGAAAACAGGAAGCCCTCGTCGGGATCAATGCTCATGAAGGTGGGCAGCCCCACATACAGCAGGTACACCGTGTAGCAAATCGCCGCCGTCCCGACCACCATGCCCAGCCACATATGTGGGTAGAGCGCCGCCAGCCCGCCGATAAACAGCGGGGTCGCGGTGTAGGTGGCAAAGGCTACGCACCGCGCCATGCTGGGGTTGGCGTCGTAGGTGCGGGCCATCCAGTGAATGAACGCGCCCATCACTGCCACGCCGCCGAGCATGGCCGCGTACGACATGATGGTCATCCACAACGCGCTTTCCTGGGTCAGCATGACCGGCGCGCGGCTGCCGATCACCCAACCGACCCGGGTGGTACCGATAAAGGCGGACACGGCGGGGATCGCCGCGAGAATCAAGGTGTGAGTGAGGTACATGTGGCTGATGCTTTCTTCTTTATCGCCACGAATTTCCCGCCATTCCTGGTCGGGATGGGTAAACAGCCCCACGACGTGATGGATCATGCCAGTCACTCCTGTCGTTATTACCATCGCCCCCCATCGGAGCGCCCACCGGCCAATTGGCCTGAAAGGTCTGGATAGTGATGTGCGACCTCAAGTCGCAGTATAGGAAGGGATGACCGGAAAAACTGTAGGGCTTTAGAGCAAATCGCGCTGTAAACATTGGCCCTAATCGCGGTGAGGTCTGTGTAGGCGTAGGCTTGCCGGCGATTGCGCTATAACGGGCTGCCACGGAACGGCAACCACCGCTATCGCCGGCAAGCCAGCGCCTACAATGGAACTCGGTGGTGCTTATCGGTAAAATACCGCGCTTTTCGTCACACACCTCTAGCGGATCCAAGCGCCATGGGCACTCTTACGGTCAATCAGAACAAACTGCAAAAACGCCTGCGTCGCCTGGCCGGTGAAGCGGTCGCCGATTTCAACATGATCGAGGACGGCGACAAGGTCATGGTCTGCCTCTCCGGCGGCAAGGACAGCTACACCATGCTTGACGTGCTGCTGCACCTGCAAAAGGTCGCGCCGATCCAGTTCGAGATCGTCGCCGTCAACATGGACCAGAAACAACCGGGTTTCCCTGAGCACGTGCTGCCGGCCTACCTCAAGGAGCTGGGCGTCGAGTACCACATCGTCGAGAAAGACACCTACTCGGTGGTCAAGGAGCTGATCCCGGAAGGCAAGACCACTTGCTCGCTTTGCTCGCGCCTGCGCCGTGGCACGCTCTACACGTTCGCCGATGAGATCGGCGCGACCAAGATGGCCCTGGGGCACCATCGTGACGACATCGTCGAGACCTTCTTCCTGAATATGTTCTTCAACGGCTCTCTCAAGGCGATGCCGCCCAAGCTGCGTGCCGATGACGGGCGCAACGTGGTGATTCGCCCGCTGGCGTATTGCAATGAGAAGGACATCCAGGCCTATTCCGACTTCAAGCAATTCCCGATCATCCCGTGCAACCTGTGTGGCTCCCAGGAAAACCTGCAGCGCCAGGTGGTCAAGGAGATGCTGGTGGATTGGGAGCGCAAGACCCCAGGCCGTACCGAGAGCATCTTCCGCAGCCTGCAGAACGTGATCCCGTCACAGCTGGCCGACCGCAACCTGTTTGACTTCACCAGCCTGAAGATTGATGAAACCGCCGCGTCGCGCTTCGTCAATGTTGTGAACCTCTGAGCCGATTCAACGCTCTGACACACGGCGCTTGCGAGCGCCGTTTTCAATTCCATTGCCAGGAGAGGGCATGCGCGATTACAAGTGGCTGCACGAATATTGTCTGAACCGCTTCGGTTCAGCGGCCGAGTTGGAAGCCCACCTGCCTGTACCCAAGACCCCGGCGCAGTTGCGCAAAATCAGTGATGACCGCTACCTGTCGACCCTGGCGCTGCGGGTCTTTCGCGCTGGCTTGAAACACAGCGTGGTCGACGCCAAGTGGCCGGCGTTCGAGCAAGTATTCTTCGGCTTCGATCCGGAAAAAGTCGTGTTGATGGGCGCCGAGCACCTGGAGCGGCTGATGCAGGACACGCGCATCATCCGCCACCTGGGCAAGCTCAAGAGCGTGCCGCGCAACGCGCAGATGATCCTCGACATCGAGCAGGAAAAGGGCAGCTTTGGTGCGTTTGTCGCCGACTGGCCGGTGACCGATATCGTTGGGTTGTGGAAGTACCTGAGCAAGCACGGCCACCAATTGGGCGGCCTGTCGGCGCCGCGCTTTTTGCGCATGGTCGGCAAGGATACGTTTGTGCCGAGTTATGACGTGGTGGCCGCGCTGAATGCGCAGAAGATCGTCGACAAGGCGCCGACCAGCCTGCGGGACCTGGCGACGGTGCAGGGCGCGTTCAACCAATGGCATGCCGAGAGCGGCCGGCCGATGTGCCAGTTGTCGATGATGCTGGCTTACACCGTGAATCACTGAGGCTGTGGTGAGGCCATCGCAGGCAAGCCAGCTCCCACATTTGATCGGCGCCGCGGTCAAAATGTGGGAGCTGGCTTGCCTGCGATAGCGGACCTCAGGTAGACACAGGTTCTGCTGCCAGTCTTCGATTCAACTGATGCCGCCAGCGCACATACAGCAACGCCGTACAGAACACCGCCAGGCTCGCGAGCATCTCCAGCACCCCGAACCACTGGCGGTTCGGGTCATACGCCGCCAGCGCGCCCTTGATGAAATACAGGTTCACCACAAAGCACATCCACGAATGTCCGCGCGCGCTGCCCAGCAACATGCCCGGCGCGAGGATCAGCAGCGGCACCAGTTCGATCAGCAGGATCACCCACGGGCGGGCGCCGTGCAGGTCGGCGATGAACAGGTAGTACACGCAGAGCAACCCTACCAGGGCGAAAAACGCCAGCAGGCTCAGCGTGCGCGCGAGCTTGACCCGTGGCTCCAGCCACGCCTGGGGCGGCAGGACCTTAGGCTTTCTGGCCACGGCCGTTCTCCAGCAACGTGGCGGTGGTGGCCAGGCGCAGGCCGAGGGCGCGGCACAGGCTGATTTCGTGTTGATCGAGCAGGCGCTTGCCATCCGGCCCGGCATGGTGGCTGGCGCCATACGGAGTGCCGCCACCCTGGGTGTCGAGCAGTGCTTGTTCGCTGTACGGCAGGCCGGTGATCAGCATGCCGTGGTGCAGCAGCGGCAGCAGCATCGACATCAGCGTGGTTTCCTGGCCGCCGTGCAGGCTGGCGGTGGAGGTGAACACCCCGGCCGGCTTGCCGACGAGCGCGCCGGTGAGCCACAGGTTGCTGGTGCCGTCGAGGAAGTACTTGAGCGGCGCGGCCATATTGCCGAAGCGCGTCGGGCTGCCGAGGGCCAGGCCGGAACAGTGTTTCAAGTCGTCGAGGCTGGCATACAGCGCGCCTTCCTCCGGGATGCTCGGCGCCACGGCTTCGCACTCGGTGGAGATCGCCGGCACGGTGCGCAAGCGCGCCTCCATCCCGCCTTGCTCGATGCCCCGTGCAATCTGCCGGGCCATTTCGCTCACCGAGCCATTGCGGCTGTAATACAACACCAGCACATACGGCGACGTCACGGCAGGATCTCCAGCACGTTTTCCGGCGGGCGGCCAATGATGGCTGTGTCGGCGGTTTCCAGGATCGGGCGTTCCATCAACTTCGGGTGCGCGGCGATGGCGGCAATCAATTGCGCTTCGCTGAGGCTGGCGTCGGCCAGGCCGAGGGCCTTGTATTCGTCTTCACCGGTGCGCAGCAGTTGCCGGGCGCTGATGCCGAGCTTGGCCAGCAAGGCCTGCAATTGCGCGGCGTCAAGCGGGGTTTCCAGGTAGCGCACTACGGTCGGGGCGAGGCCACGGGCTTCCAGCAGTTCGAGCGCACCGCGGGATTTCGAGCAGCGCGGGTTGTGATAAAGCGTCAGATCGGTCATGTGCGGGTCGCATCTTGCGTAAGGTGGCAGGTATTCTACCTGCGCTGCGCCCGGTCCTTAAACCGTTAGAGGCGATAGGTCGCAGCCTACGTTCATTTTTGCGAAGGATTACCCCATGACTAGGCGACTGATCGGTGCATTGGCGATCATCACAACTCTGCTGCTCAGCGGCTGCGGTAATGACTACGGCGTTGACCAGAACGGCCAGAAGGTGGCGGCCGAGCGCCTGGACAAGCAATGGCTGGTGGTCAACTACTGGGCGGAATGGTGTGGCCCGTGCCGCACGGAAATCCCTGAACTCAACGCCCTGGCGGAGCAGTTGAAGGGGCAGGGCGTGGGTGTGTTCGGGGTCAACTTCGACAATGTGCAAGGCGCAGAGCTGAAGGAAGCCAGCGACAAGCTGGGCATCAAGTTCACAGTGCTGGCGCAGAACCCGGACGGGATCTTCGATATTCCGCGCAGCGAAGCATTGCCGGTGACCTACATCATCGATGACAAGGGCAAGGTGCGCGAGCAGTTGATGGGTGAGCAGACTGCAGAAGGCGTTTTGGCCAAGCTCAAGGCCCTGCGCGGCTAAAGGCGGGCCCCGATCAAATGTGCGAGGGGGCTTGCTCCCGAACGCGGTGGCTCCGCCAATACACGTGCTGACTGACACACTGCCTTCGGGAGCAAGCCCCCTCCCACATTTAGACCTCAGCCATCTCTGGATGGAATGGGTCAGCCTTCTTCCAGCCAGAGGCGGATGGGCTGGCCCTCGGCTGGCCAGAAGCGCGTCTGTTCGATCGGCGAGATGTCCCAGCGCTGCACCCCTTGCAGGGCCTGGAAGAAGCGGTGTTCCTGCTCCATCAGCGCCTCGGCGCAGAGTTTGCGGGTACTGCCGATCTTGCCGAAGCTGAGCTTGTCGCCGTCGACGGTGTACGGCGCAAACCAGTGGTTGCAACCGCCATTGCCGTAGGCGCGCCCGTCGGCACCGAGGGTGACGGTCAGGTGCGCGTAATCCATCAGCGGCCGCTCACCAATCCACTCCACCACGTAGCTGTGATCCTGCTTGAGCCGGACCGCGTCACCGGCGCAACCCGTCAGGGCCGCACCGAGGGCGGCGAGCAGAAGCAGGCCTTTCATTGCGCGGCCTGCTGGCATTTCGGGCAGCGGTGTTTGTCGCCCTCGCTGGCCCAACCCAGTTCCTTGATGCGCGCATTGGCGGCCGGTTGCAGCGGCTCTTTGGTCAGCTTGGTTTCCACCGCGAATTCAAACTCCAGCACGGCGTCGCAGCTGTCGCAGTTGACCTTCCAGGTGTGAATTTCCAGTTCGCCGAATTTCGGCCCCTGGGCCATGGCGACCCACTGGCCTGCCGGGCGGATGGAGTAGCGCGCGTCACCTTCGACGGTCAGGCGCATCGACAGGGTTTTGCTGCCTCGCAGGGTGACGATCAGCACGTCGCCGTGCTTGATCGAGCCACCGTTGCCGGTGACCTGGTAACGGCCCGGCACCAGGGCGCGGCATTCGATCAGGGTGTGTTGCGGGCTCAGCAAGCTGAAGCGGAAATCGTGTTCGGCCATGGATCCTCCAAATAGGCGCGGCATCCTATCACGGGTGCCTGCCGATCATGCGCCTGGTATATGACCGCTGATCATCCTTCGACGCGGTTCTGGGCGCGGCCATCGGCCCACGCTGCAATGTTCGCCAGGGTCGTGCCAGCAATCGCCGCCAGGGCCTCGCGGGTGAGGAAAGCCTGGTGTGCGGTGATGATCACGTTGGGGAAGGTCAGCAGGCGCGCGAGTACATCGTCCTGCAGCGGCAGGTCAGAGCGGTCCTCGAAAAACAACTGGGCTTCTTCCTCATACACATCCAGGCCGAGGTAGCCGAGCTGGCCGTCCTTGAGCGCCTCGATCAGTGCCGGCGTGTCGACCAGGCCACCGCGACCGGTGTTGATCAGCATCGCGCCGGGTTGCATCTGTGCCAGCGAACGCGCGTTGATCAGGTGTTTGCTGTCGGCAGTCAACGGGCAATGCAGGCTGATGATCTGCGCTTCGGCGAGCAGTTCGGGCAGGCTCACGTAGCGGGCGCCGAGGGCCTCGACCTGCGGGTTGGGGAAGGGGTCGAAGGCGAGCAACTGGCAACCGAAGCCAGCCATGATCTTGGTGAACGTGGCGCCGATCTGCCCGGTGCCGACCACGCCGACGGTCTTGCCCACCAGGTCGAAACCCGTCAGGCCGTGCAAGCTGAAATCGCCATCGCGGGTGCGGTTATAGGCGCGGTGCAGGCGGCGATTGAGCGCGAGGATCAGCGCCACTGCATGTTCGGCCACCGCATGGGGCGAGTAGGCGGGCACACGCACGATGGTCAGGCCCAGGCGCTGGGCGGCCGGCAGGTCCACATGGTTATAGCCGGCCGACCGCAGGGCGATCAGCCGTGTGCCGCCCTTGGCCAATTGCTCCAGCACCGGCGCGCTGAGGTCGTCATTGATAAACGCGCAGACCACGTCGTGATGTTCGGCCAGGGCCACGGTGTCGAGGTTGAGCCGGGCCGGTTGGAACTGCAGCTCCAGGCCATCGGGCAAGGGCTCGCCGAGAAAGCTGTCGCGGTCGTAGGTTTGGCTGCTGAAAAGAATCACGCGCATTGAATAGCTCCCTGCGATCGTAGAATGGTTGCGTTGCTAGTAGGCGCGACTTGCTGCAGCAAGTGTGTTGCAGAGGGGGTGTCGTGGCGAGCAAGCGCTCTCGCCACCTCCCTTGTCACAGCAATCGTGGTCCTACAGCGGTGTTCAGGCGCTGACCCGCGCTTCACTGGCGAGCCGGGCGATAGCCATGTCCAGTTCGTCCAGCGCGTGCATGGCTTTGGCGTCGTCCTGCTTGAGCAGGGTTTCGGCACGTTGGCAGGCCGCGCGCAGCTGTGGCACGCCACAATAGCGAGTGGCGCCATGCAGGCGGTGGACGCGTTCGATCAGGGCGTTGTTGTCATTGGCATCACGGGCGACGTTGATGGCCAGGCGGTCGGCTTCCAGCGACGCCAGCAGCATGGCAAGCATGTCGGCCGCGAGGTCGGTCTTGCCGGCGGCCAGGCGCAGGCCTTCTTCGTGGTCCAGCACCGGCAGTTGCTCGCGAGGGCCGAGGCCATCGGCGCTGCGTTCCGGGCCCTGGTTGCGCAGGGCCAGGCCGGTCCATTTCAACACCACTTGCGCCAGTTGCCGCTCGCTGATGGGTTTGGTCAGGTAATCGTCCATGCCACTTTGCAGCAGCGCGCGTTTTTCGTTGGCCATGGCGTGGGCGGTGAGGGCGACCACCGGCAACGGCGTGCCGTGCCGCTCGCTTTCCCACTGGCGAATCGCCTCGGTACTCTGGCGACCGTCCATGCCGGGCATTTGCACGTCCATCAGCACCAGGTCGAAGGTGTCCTGCTTCACCGCGTCGACGGCCGCATAGCCGCTTTCCACGGCACGCACCCGTGCGCCCATGTCTTCGAGCAGAGTTTGCACCAGCAAAAGGTTGGCCGGGTTGTCATCCACACACAGCACGCGCGGTGCACGGCTGGACAGCGGCTCGCCAGGTTCGCTGCGCGAAGGGCGCGGGCTGATCAGGTCGGACAGCGCCCTGCGCAGCTTGCGCGTGCAAGCCGGCTTGGCCTGCAACTGGCTGTTGGGGTTGGGCACCGACTGGTTGAACAGCATCTGCTCGGTGGTGGGGCACAGCACCAGCACTTTGCAGCCCAGGTGTTCGAGGTCCCACAGGTGTTGGTTGAGGCGTTCCGGCGGAATGTCATTGGCGGTCACGCCGAGCACCGCAAGATCGATGGCCTGTTCGGTTTGATGCGCGCTGGTGATGCCGTTGGTCAGGCTTTCGAGGCTGTTGAACGGCGTGACCTGCAGGCCACAGTCTTCGAGTTGGTGCTGCAAGGCCTGGCGCGCCAGTTCGTGGTTTTCCAGGACGGCCACGCGATGGCCCAGCAGCGGCGCACACGGCAGGTCTTCGACATCGTCGCGGGTCTTGGGCAGGTTGAGGCTGATCCAGAATTCCGAGCCTTCGCCAGGCGTGCTGTCGACGCCGATTTCACCGCCCATCTGCTCGATCAGGCGCTTGGAAATCACCAGGCCCAACCCAGTACCACCGGGCTGGCGCGACAACGAGTTGTCGGCCTGGCTGAAGGCCTGGAACAACGCTCGCACGTCCTGGCTGGACAGGCCGATGCCGGTGTCCTGCACGCTGATGCGCAGTTGCACGCTGTCTTCCTGCTCGTCCTCGATCATCGCTCGGGCGACGATGGTGCCTTCACGGGTGAACTTGATCGCGTTGCTGATCAGGTTGGTCAGGATCTGCTTGAGGCGCAGCGGGTCGCCGACCAGTGCCAGCGGGGTGTCGCGGTACACCAGGCTGACCAGTTCGAGCTGCTTGGCGTGCGCGGCGGGGGCGAGAATGGTCAGGGTGTCCTGCAGCAGGTCGCGCAGGTTGAACGGGATACTATCGAGCACCAGCTTGCCGGCTTCGATTTTCGAGAAGTCGAGGATCTCGTTGATGATGCCCAGCAGGTTGTCGGCGGATTTTTCGATGGTGCCCAGGTAGTCCAGCTGGCGCGGGGTCAATTCACTTTTTTGCAGCAGGTGGGTAAAGCCGAGGATGCCGTTGAGCGGCGTGCGGATTTCATGGCTCATATTGGCCAGGAACTCGGACTTGATGCGGCTGGCTTCCAGCGCCTCTTTGCGCGCCAGGTCCAGCTCGATGTTCTGGATTTCAATGGTTTCCAGGTTCTGGCGCACGTCTTCAGTGGCCTGGTCGATGCTGTGTTGCAACTCTTCCCGGGCGTTCTGCAGGGTCTCGGCCATGCGGTTGATGCCCGAGGCGAGCTGGTCCAGTTCCTGGCTGCCGAGGGCGGGCAGACGGGTTTCCAGGTTACCGTCCTTGAGCTGGGCCACGGCTTGCTTGATCAAGCCGATCGGGGAGTTGATCGTGCGGCTGATCCGCAGCGCCAGGGCCGCGGTGCAGATCAGTCCGATGGCGATCAGCAGCAGACTGGCGAACAGGCTGCGGTAGCCACGCAGCAACATGCCGTTGTGGGACAGCTCCACCTCGACCCAGCCAAGCAGGCGGTCGGCTTCATCGGGAATCAGGTCGCCGGCGAGGTTGCGATGGCGGCCAAACACTGGAAGCAGGTACCGCGTGGCGTCATTGCCGGTGCGCTGCAGCAAGTGCGAGCTGTTGCCGACCGGCGGCTGATTGAGCATGGTCGGGCCGGCGTGGGCGAGGGACGCGCGGTCTGGCGCGAGGAAGGACACGGCGCGTACGTCCGGCTGTTCCAGGGATTGAGTGGCGATGCGTTCCAGCAGATCCGTGTTGCGCGCGCTCAAGGCGGGTGCCACCAGCGGTGCCAGCTGCTCGGCGATCATTTCGCCGCGCTGCAGCAATTGCGACTGCAGTTCCGAGAGCTGCATCCAGGTGAAATAGCCCCCCAGCAAAGAGGCCATCAGGCTGGTCGGTAATAAGGTCAGCAACAGTACGCGACCCTTTATCCCCATTCTTCTAAGCACGCCACTCTCCTGCTACCACAGTGTTATCGAATTTCTGCCCGGGCATCCGGCCCGCACCACTTGCGCAGTGTAGCCATTTGCACGGCGAGGAATCTTGCAAATTAATGACATACGGCAATCTTCGCGCCATTTGGCGCCGGGTGGCGATTGCCTGGCGCGGGGTAATCTTGAATAATCAGTCATTGAGAATGACTTGCAGACGCTAATGAATCCCGCAGCAGTTGGCCTACCCAGTATCCTGACCATCGAAGACGACCCCGTGCTCGGTGCCTACGTGCATGAGCACCTGGGCCGCTATGGTTTCCAGGTCACCTGGTGCCAGAACGGCCAGCAAGGCCTGCAGATGGCCCGCGACCAGGCGTTCGACGTGGTGTTGATGGATATCCTGCTGCCGGGGCTGGATGGCCTGTCGATCCTGACCCATCTGCGCCAGAGCCATTCGATCCCGGTGATCCTGATGTCGGCCCTGGGCGCCGAAGCCGACCGCGTCAGTGGTTTTCGCCTGGGCGCCGACGATTACTTGCCCAAGCCGTTCAGCATGATCGAGCTGCGCGTGCGCATCGAAGCCATCCTGCGTCGAGTGGCCCTGGATCGGCGTCCATTGCCGAGCCTCACCCTGGCGCGCGATGACGCACGCACGCTGCGTTTTGACGATGAACTGTGCGACGTCTTCTACCAGCAACACTGGGCCGGGCTGACCCGCAGCGAATACCGCCTGCTCGAAACCCTGCACCGCAATGGCGACGAAGTGCTCAGCAAAGCCTTCCTCTACCAGCATGTGCTGCAACGTGGCTATGCGCCTCACGACCGCAGCCTCGATATGCATATCAGCCAGATCCGCCGCAAGCTCAAGGCCATCGGCTATGCCGAGCGCGAAGTGCGCACGGTGTGGGGCAAGGGTTATGTGCTGAGTGCTCTTGATGACGGACTTTGATCGTCCGTTGAAGCGGTTGCCGGGCAAGCACTCGTTATTCTGGAAGCTGGCTTGCCTGCTGATCGCCTTCTGTCTGCTGATGATCTGGCTCAGTTGGTCCTGGGGCCGCTACATGGAAGAGCAGAACGCCTATCTGGCCGAGGAACCCCGCGAGATCCTCAAGGGCTACGCGGCAGGCGCCGAGCTGGCGTGGAGTACCCAGGGACGTGCCGGAGTGGACGCATGGTTGCAGGTCATGGCCAAGCGCGAGTCGACCTGGATCGGTGTGATCGGCAACGACTTGCAATCGCTGAGCAGCAAGCCGCTGGCGGTCAAGGAAAGCCAGCGCCTGACTTTCCTGCGTGGCCTGGAATGGCCGGTCAGCCGGCATGTCAAAGGCCTGCCGTGGTTGAAGATCCCATTCCCCGTGGACCCCAACGCTGGCTCGCTGGTGATCGAGTTGCCGCAGCGCTTCATGCCGGGGCGTTATCAACTGTTCTGGCGGGTGGTGACCAACGGCGTGATCCCCGGCCTGTTTACCTTGTTGCTGTGTGTGGGCTTGTACCGGCTGTTGATCATGCCGCTCAACCAACTGCGCGAGCAGGCGAACGCCTGGCGTGCCGATCAGTTGAATACGCGGTTGTCCCACGCGGCCACCAGCCGTCAGGATGAACTGGGCGAGTTGGGCCGGGCTTTCGACCAGATGTCCGAGCGCCTGCAAGGGACCGTGCTACTGCAGCAGCAATTGCTGCGAGACATGTCCCATGAACTGCGCACCCCGTTAAGCCGCCTGCGCGTGGCCTGTGACAGTGAGCAGGACCTGGCGCAACTGCGCGAGCGACTCGGCCGCGAGATTGACGCGATGCAGCGCCTGGTGGAAGACAGCCTGCAACTGGCCTGGCTGGACACCGAGCGGGCGCCGTTGCCGCAGGAAGACATCCAGCTCCAGGCGCTGTGGGACATGTTGCGCGAAAACGCATGCTTTGAAAGTGACTGGTCGCCGTCGCGCCTGCCGTGCCTGCTGGGCGCCGATTGCTGGGTGCGTGGCAACCTGAATACCCTGGCCCAGGCCCTGGAAAATATCCTGCGCAATGCCATCCGGCATTCGCCAGTGGACGGTATTGTCAGCCTGGACGGGCTGCGTGATGGCGAGTACTGGCACCTTTGGCTGGAAGATCAGGGCGGGGGGATCGATGAGCAGGACCTGGAGCGAATCTTCGCGCCCTTTACCCGCCTGGACGGTTCACGCCCCGGCGACGGTGGCTTCGGCCTGGGCTTGAGCATTGCGCGCAACGCCGTGCAGCGCCAGGAAGGCAGCCTGTGGGCGGAAAACACCGGCAGCGGCCTGCGCGTGCACCTGCGTCTGCGGGCGCGCTGACCCTCACGCGCGACGCTGTTTGCGTTTCTTCCATTGGTGCGCCACCCACCAGCGCCAATAGAGCATGGTCAGGCAATAGGCCAGCGCCCCCAACACCAGCCCCAATACCACCGAACCCAGCAGGAAGGGCTGCCACAAGGTACTCAGTTGGCTGCTGATCCATTCCCAGGTGAGGTCATCGGGCAGGCTGCGTGGCGGTACATTCATCAGCCACGCGCCGGTCAGGTAGGTGCAGATAAACACCACCGGCATGGTGATCGGGTTGGTCAGCCACACCAGGCTGACGGCGATGGGCATATTGCCGCGCACCTTAATCGCCAGGATGGCCGCGAGCAGCATCTGCAACGGGATCGGGATAAAGGCCGCGAACAGGCCGACCGCCATGGCCCGGGCCACCGAGTGCCGGTTCAGGTGCCAGAGGTTCGGGTCATGCAGCAGCGTGCCGAGAAACTGTAATGACTTGTGTTCCCTGATACTGGTCGGGTCGGGCATGTACCGTTTGAATAAGCGCCGGGGCATAAGGGGTCCAGGTCAGTTCGAGGGGCAAGTATGCCCGCATTCTATAAACAGAAAATTCAGACTTTGTGACAAAACATCATAGGCGCTGCCCGGCAACCCGCTAAGACTGAGTGGATCACTTGCAAAGGATGATTCATGAAGACAGGGATGTTTGCGCTGGCGCTGGGGTTACTGGCCTTGCGTTGGTTACCGGCGTTGCCGTCGACGGGATGGCTGGTGACGCTGCTGGTGGTGGCGCTGATGCTGTTGCCGTTTCGCACCTACCCGCTGGCGTTCTTGCTGTTCGGTTTGAGCTGGGCTTGCCTCAGCGCGCAATCGGCCCTGGATGATCGTCTCGACCCGGCGCTGGACGGGCAGACCCGCTGGGTCGAAGGGCGGATCACCGGGTTACCGCAACGAACCGGCGAGGGCGTACGTTTTGAACTGACCGACAGCCGCTCGCGAAAGGCGCGGCTGCCCAAGCGTATCCGCGTGTCCTGGCGGGGCGGGCCCGAGGTGCGCAGTGGCGAGCGCTGGCGCCTGGCAGTCAGCCTCAAGCGGCCCTCGGGCCTGCTGAATTTTCATGGGTTCGATCAAGAGGCCTGGCTGTTGGCCCAGCGCATCGGTGCCACCGCGTCGGTGAAGGACGGCGAGCGCCTGGCGCCGGCGCGCAATGCCTGGCGCGACAGCGTGCGCCAACGCCTGATGGCGGTGGATGCCCAAGGTCGCGAGGCGGGCCTGGCTGCGTTGGTGCTGGGCGACGGTTCGGGGTTGGCGGCCGAAGATTGGCAGGTCTTGCAGGCTACTGGCACCGTGCACCTGCTGGTGATTTCCGGCCAGCATATCGGCCTGCTGGCGGGGCTGGTCTACGGACTGATCGCCGGGTTGGCGCGCTACGGGTGCTGGCCGCGCGCCTGGCCGTGGCTGCCATGGGCGTGCGGCCTGGCATTCGGCGCAGCCCTGGGTTACGGCCTGCTGGCAGGGTTCGGCGTACCGGTCCAGCGTGCCTGTGTGATGGTCGGATTGGTGCTGGTGTGGCGTTTGCGCTTTCGTCACCTGGGGGTGTGGTGGCCATTGTTGCTGGCGCTTAATGGCGTGCTGATCCTGGAGCCGTTGGCCAGTTTGCAGCCAGGCTTCTGGTTGTCCTTTGCCGCGGTGGCGGTGCTGATCCTGGCCTTCGCCGGGCGGCTGGGGCCCTGGAGTGTGTGGCAGGCATGGACCCGACCGCAGTGGCTGATCGCCATCGGCCTGTTTCCGGTATTGCTGGTGCTGGGGTTGCCGATCAGCCTGAGTGCACCGTTGGCCAATCTGGTGGCGGTGCCCTGGATCAGCCTGGTGGTATTGCCGCTGGCCTTGCTGGGGACGGCCTTGCTGCCGTTGCCGTGGTTGGGGGAGAGCCTGTTGTGGCTGGCCGGCGGTGCATTGGCCGGGCTGTTCGAGGGCCTTGCCTGGCTCGCCGGACTGCAGCCGGCGTGGGTCCCGGCCGAGGTGCCGCTGGGTTACTGGTGGTTGAGCCTGCTGGGCACGGTGCTGCTGTTGTTGCCCAACGGTGTGCCGTTGCGCCTGCTGGGGTTGCCGATGCTGCTGCTTGCCGTCTTTCCGCCGCAGGAGCGGGTGCCCCATAGGCAGGTGGACGTGATTCAGCTGGATGTCGGGCAGGGGCAATCCCTGATCCTGCGAACCCGCCATCACACCTTGCTCTACGATGCCGGCCCGCGTACCGGAACATTTGACCTCGGTGCGCGGGTGGTGCTGCCGTCGCTGCGAAAGTTCGGGGTCGACAGGCTCGACATGATGTTGCTCAGCCATGCCGATGCGGATCACGCGGGCGGCGCGGCGGCGATTGCCAGGGGCATGCCGATCCAGCGTGTGGTGGGCGGTGAAGTCGAAGGCCTGCCAGCGTTCCTCGGCACCCAGCCTTGCGTCAGCGGTGAGCAATGGCAGTGGGACGGTGTTTCATTCGAACTGTGGCAATGGCCAGGCGCCGACAACGGTAATGCGAAGTCCTGCGTGCTGCAGGTGCAGGCGAATGGCGAGCGCCTGTTGCTCACCGGCGACATTGATCGCGCCGCCGAACAGGCTTTCCTGGTTTCGCCGCTGGCCGTGCCGACCGATTGGCTGCAAGCGCCCCACCATGGCAGCCGTAGTTCGTCGTCGAAGGCCTTCCTGCAACGATTGTCGCCCGGTTCGGTGCTGATATCGCGTGGGCGTGGCAACGCGTTCGGCCATCCCCATCCGCAGGTGCTGCAGCGTTATCAGGCGCTGGGAAGCCAGGTCTACGACAGTGCCGAGCAGGGGGCCGTGCGCCTGCAGCTGGGGGCCTTTGCAGCACCGGTTGTTGCGCGCAGTCAACGCCGGTTCTGGCGCGAGTGGTTACCCTGATCGTACCGTCGACCGCTGCATGGCCGGCGGACCCCGCCGGCGAACCTATATGGTAAAGTGGCGCACTTTTTCGAGGGGACATTCACTGTGTGGGAATTGGTCAAATCCGGCGGCTGGATGATGTTGCCGATCATCATGAGTTCCATCGCCGCACTCGGCATCGTCGCCGAACGCCTGTGGACCCTGCGCGCCAGTCGCGTCACCCCCGAGCATCTGCTGGGGCAGGTCTGGGGCTGGATCAAGAACAAACAGTTGGACAAGGACAAGCTCAAGGAACTGCGGGCCAACTCACCGCTGGGTGAGATCCTCGCCGCAGGCCTGGCCAACTCCAAGCATGGTCGCGAGATCATGAAAGAGTGCATCGAGGAAGCCGCGGCCCGCGTCATCCATGAACTGGAACGCTATATCAACGCCCTCGGCACCATCGCCGCCATGGCGCCGTTGCTGGGGCTGCTGGGCACGGTATTGGGCATGATCGATATTTTCAGCTCGTTCATGGGCTCGGGCATGACCACCAACGCCGCGGTGCTGGCCGGTGGTATTTCCAAGGCCTTGATCACCACGGCCGCAGGCCTGATGGTCGGTATTCCTTCGGTGTTCTTCCATCGCTTCCTGCAACGCCGCATCGATGAACTGGTAGTTGGCATGGAGCAGGAAGCCATCAAGTTGGTGGAAGTGGTGCAGGGCGACCGTGATGTGGACCTGGTCGAGGGCAGAGCGTGAAATTTCGCCGCAAGCAACGGGAAAATGTCGATATCAACCTCGCGTCGCTGATCGACGTGGTGTTCATCCTGCTGCTGTTTTTTGTCGTCACCACCACGTTCACCCGGCAAACCCAGCTGCGTGTCGACCTGCCGGAAGCCGTGAGCGGTTCGCCGGCCGAAGACCAGCAAGTCAAGCAACTCGACATCGCCATCAGCGCCGACGGGGTGTTCTCGGTGAATAACCAGTTGCTTGAGAAAAACGACCTCAACAGCCTGATGGACGCGCTGCAGAAGGAATCCGGCGGTGATACCAAGATGCCGCTGTCGATCAGTGCAGACGGCAAGACCCAGCACCAGGCCGTGATCACCGCCATGGACGCGGCCGGCAAGCTCGGCTTCAGCCATCTGCGCATGACCACCGTCGAGGCGGCGAGCCAACCCTGATGGCCATGTCCGATCGTTTGCTCAAGGCCTGGTACACCGGCCATCCGGCGCTCGCCCTGTTGCGGCCGCTGGAATCCCTGTATCGCCGCGTGGTGCAGCGCAAGCGTGCGCGATTCCTGGCGGGCGAGGGCGAGATCTACCAGTCGCCTGTGCCGGTGGTGGTGGTCGGCAATATCACAGTGGGTGGCACCGGCAAGACGCCGTTGATCCTGTGGCTGATCGAACACTGCCGGCGCAGCGGTTTGCGCGTTGGCGTGGTCAGTCGTGGGTATGGTGCCAAGCCGCCGCAGCTGCCGTGGCGGGTCGAGGCCAGCCACAGCGCCGACGTGGCAGGTGATGAGCCGCTGTTGATCGTGCAGCGCTGCGGTGTCCCGTTGATGATCGACCCCGACCGCAGTCGCGCGGTCCGGGCCCTGCTGGCGAGTGAAACCCTGGACCTGATCCTCTCCGACGACGGCCTGCAGCATTACCGCCTGGCCCGTGACCTGGAACTGGTACTGATCGACGCCGCCCGTGGCCTGGGCAACCGCCGCTGCCTGCCGGCCGGACCGTTGCGCGAGCCGGTGGAGCGCCTGCAGAGTGTCGATGCGTTGCTGTACAACGGCGCCGTCTCGGACCGTGAGGACGGCTTCGCCTTTCGCCTGCAACCCAGCGCATTGGTCAACCTGCAGAGCGGCGAGCGCCAGCCGGTCGATTACTTCCCGGCGGGCCAGCAGGTGCACGCGGTCGCCGGCATCGGCAACCCGCAACGTTTCTTCAATACCCTTGAAACGCTACACTGGCAGCCAATACCCCATGCTTTTGCCGACCACGCGCCCTACAGCGCCGAGGTCCTGAACTTTACGCCGTCATTGCCGCTGGTCATGACCGAGAAGGACGCGGTGAAGTGCCGCGCCTTTGCCCGGCCAGACTGGTGGTACCTTGCAGTGGATGCCGTGCCGTCGCCAGCGTTCGTCGCTTGGTTCGACACGCAGTTGATGCGTCTGCTGCCCGCTCGTCTCTTGCCTTAAACGCTGCTATCCAGGAAACATTCATGGACACCAAATTGCTCGACATCCTCGCTTGCCCGATCTGCAAAGGCCCGCTCAAGCTCAGCGCCGACAAAACCGAGCTGATCAGCAAAGGCGCCGGCCTGGCTTACCCGATCCGTGATGGCATCCCGGTGATGCTGGAAAGCGAAGCCCGCACCCTGACCACCGACGAGCGTCTGGATAAATGACCACAGCCTTTACCGTTGTCATTCCGTCGCGCTACGCCTCGACCCGTCTGCCGGGCAAACCGCTGCAGCTGATCGGCCACAAGCCGATGATCCAGCTGGTGTGGGAACAGGCCTGCAAGAGCAGCGCCGAGCGTGTGGTGGTGGCTACCGATGATCCACGCATCATCGACGCCTGCAAAGGTTTCGGCGCCGAAGCGGTGCTGACTCGCGAGGACCACAACTCCGGCACCGACCGCCTGGCTGAAGTGGCCACCCAGCTGGGCCTGGCCCCTGATGCGATCGTGGTCAACGTGCAGGGTGACGAGCCGCTGATCCCGCCGAGCGTGATCGATCAGGTGGCCGCCAACCTGGCCGCCCATGGCGAAGCGCGCATGGCCACGCTGGCCGAGCCGATCGAAGACATCGACACACTGTTCAACCCCAATGTGGTCAAGGTGGTCAGTGACATCAATGGCCTGGCGCTGACGTTCAGCCGTTCGACCTTGCCGTGGGCCCGCGATGCCTTTGCCAAGCAGCCTGACGTGTTGCCGCAAGGCGTGCCGTATCGCCGCCATATCGGCATCTACGCCTATCGCGCCGGCTTCCTGCATGACTTCGTCAGCTGGGGCCCGTGCTGGCTGGAAAACACCGAATCGCTGGAGCAACTGCGTGCCCTGTGGCACGGCGTGCGTATCCACGTGGGCGATGCCCTGGAAGCGCCTCCTGCCGGCGTCGATACCCCGGAAGACCTTGAGCGCGTCCGGCGCTTGCTGGGGGCTTGATGGAAGTTCTGTTTGTCTGCCTGGGCAATATCTGCCGCTCGCCGACTGCCGAAGGTGTGCTGCGCCATAAATTGCGCGAAGCCGGGCTGGCGGGGCAGGTGGAAGTGGCCTCGGCCGGTACCGGTGAATGGCATATCGGCAACCCGCCCGACCAGCGCAGCCAGCGTGCAGCGTTGGTTCGCGGCTACGACTTGTCGGCGCAACGTGCCCAGCAAGTATCACGTGCCGACTTTGCGCGCTATGACCTGATCCTCGCGATGGACAACAGCAACCTGCGCAACCTCAAGGCCCTGCAGCCAGCGCAGGGCAAGGCCGAGCTGGACCTGTTCCTGCGCCGCTTTGAGGCTGAAGTCGACGAAGTGCCGGACCCTTACTACGAAGGCGAGCAAGGCTTCGAGCGGGTGCTGGACCTGATCGAGCGCGCCTGTGACTTATTGGTGATCGAATTGAAGGGGCGGTTATGACCTTGCAGGTGCTTGCGCAGGTATCGCTCAAGCCATTCAACAGCTTTGGCATCGATGTGCGTGCCCAACTGTTCGCCGAAGCGCACAGTGATGACGACGTGCGCGAGGCCCTGGCCTACGGCGCCGCGAAGGCATTGCCGGTGCTGGTCATCGGTGGCGGCAGCAACCTGCTGCTGACCCAGGATATTCCTGCACTGGTCCTGCGTATGGCCACCCAAGGCATCCGCGTGCTCAGCGATGACGGCGTGCAGGTGGTGGTTGAAGCCGAGGCGGGCGAAGCCTGGCACCCGTTCGTGCTGTGGACCCTGGCGCAGGGCTTCTGCGGCCTGGAAAACCTCAGTCTGATCCCTGGTACGGTGGGCGCTGCGCCCATGCAGAACATCGGTGCCTACGGTGTAGAGATCAAGGATGTATTCGCCGGCCTGACTGCCCTGGACCGGCACACGGGCGAGCTGCGCGATTTCAGCCTGCCAGAGTGCAACTTTGCCTACCGCGACAGCCTGTTCAAGCACGAGACCGGGCGCTGGCTGATCCTGCGGGTGCGCTTTGCCCTGAGTCGCGCCAGCCACCTCAAGCTCGACTACGGCCCGGTGCAGCAGCGCCTGGCCGGGCAGGGCATCACCGAGGCGACGCCAAGTGATGTCAGCCGGGCAATCTGCAGCATTCGTCGCGAGAAACTGCCGGACCCGTCGGAGCTTGGCAATGCCGGCAGCTTCTTCAAGAACCCGTTGGTGTCCCAGGCGCTGGCTGCGGAGCTGCAGGAGCTGTACCCGGACCTGGTGGCGTATCCCCAGGCCGATGGGCAGATGAAACTCGCTGCCGGCTGGCTGATCGACAAGGCAGGCTGGAAGGGCTTTCGCGAAGGCGATGCGGGCGTGCACAAGTTGCAGGCGCTGGTGCTGGTCAACTATGGCGCTGCGTCGGGGCAAGACATTGCCAACCTGGCCAGGCGTATCCAGCAGGATATCGCCGAGCGCTTCAAGGTCGACCTGGAAATGGAACCCAACCAGTACTGAACCGCTGAAAACAAAAATGCCCCGTATCTTTCGATACGGGGCATTTTTTATTGCGCGGGTGAATCAGTCATCGCGGCTCATGATGCCGAAGATCTGCAACAGGCTGATAAACAGGTTGTAGATCGACACATACAGGCTGATGGTCGCCATGATGTAGTTGCGCTCACCGCCGTGGATGATGGCGCTGGTCTGGAACAGGATGCACACCGAGGAGAACAGCACAAAACCTGCGCTGATCGCCAGTTGCAGGCCGCTGATCTGGAAGAACATGCTGGCGAGCACGGCCGCCAGCAGCACGAAGAAGCCCGCGGTGATGAAGCCACCCAGGAAGCTCATGTCCTTGCGGGTAATCAGCACGTAGGCCGACAGACCACCAAACACCAGGGCCGTCATGGCAAACGCCGAGCTGACCACTTCCGCACCGCCGGCCATGCCGAGGTAACGGTTGAGGATCGGGCCGAGGATAAAGCCCATGAAACCGGTCAAGGCAAACGCCGACACCAGGCCCCAGGCCGAGTCACGCAGCTTGTTGGTCAGGAAAAACAGACCGTAGAAGCCGATCAGCACGACAAAGATGTTCGGGTAGCCGACGCGCATCTGTTGGGCCACGAACGCCATCACGCCGCTGAAGGCGAGGGTGAGGGCAAGCAAGCCATAGGTGTTGCGCAACACGCGGCTGACTTCAAGCTGCTCAGCCTGCGCGTTACCATTCACTGCGTAATTCTGTTCGCGCATGGCGACACTCCTTCGGTTTTGAAACGTTCAGTCGCAAAGATCATAACAGACGCTCTGTAACAAGCGATGGCGAGAGTTTGACAGTGTGTTTCATTCGGGTATTATGGCGCCCGCTGAGACGGGATAGGCTACTATAATCCTGTGATGCACAAGGGAAATTGGCAGAGTGGTTGAATGCACCGGTCTTGAAAACCGGCGGACGTTAATAGCGTCTCCAGGGTTCGAATCCCTGGTTTCCCGCCAAGATTCAAACGAAAGCCCCGCAATGCGGGGCTTTTGCGTTTCTGGCGGTTGGCGGCTCTTTTAGTTAAAGCCCCGATCGTTTGCGCATCGTCTCAGGCAGTTTCCGCAACTCGATGTCAGCGAGTCGGTTTCAGGGGCTCCCCCAACACGTCTGTACCGGGCCGGGATTTAATCTGTAGAGCTCTTCGCAAGCTCCACTGCGGCGGTGATGGCTGCTCTGGCTTGAGGGCTGTTCTTCCAGCAAGTCGAGCCTAATTCCGCGGATGCTCGAGCCAGGATGTCACCCACATCTGATTTTCGAAGTTCGGCGAGCGATTCGATACCCATTTGCTCAAGTCGAGTCATTACGGTTGGCCCTACACCTTTGAGTGCGAGCAGAGCGGTTCTTTCATCCAATGAAAACGGCACTGTAAATTCCTTTTTTACCGATGAGTCCACGTGAGTGTGCCCGACGCTAGAGAGTGCCTCAATAGGCCGGCATCCTCGTTATAAGGAGGACGGACTGGATTTTTAGCTTGGATACTCAGGACCTGTGGGTGGCGAAACCCCAAACGCAGTTGCAGTTATCTTCTCTATGGAAGCTTGTAAGGGCTTCATTCAGATCGACAGACTCACACTCTATAAATTGGGTGAGGCGCTTAGAAGCTCGCGGGAGCCATCTATCATTGGATGGCTCAGTTTTAAAAGCCTGGGGGGATATACCCAGGTACGTAAGGGACGTTCGTGCACTTGCCATGGAGGATACGCCCATCCTCGATTCTGAAAAGTACGATTTTTTTGGCTTTGTTGACCGTCGCCTCAAGTTTGCAAGAAGAGCTATGTCCGACCGTTTGATAGTGTTCCGTGTACACCATGCCATTGCCCGTGTGGTTCATCGAGGTTCCTGCTGCTTCAGTATTGGTCCAACTTGAGGACTTATACCAAGTCAGTACCGCGAGCGCCTCACCGTTCGGGCCTGTTTGCTTTTTCATTGAATCGGGCTTGCCAAATAAATCCAGTGCCTCTTGGAGGTCTCGCCCTTCCCAGCGGGACTGGGCAATAGTGCTACAACCATTCAAAAGCAGTACTGATGAAATGACTACCCCCAGCAATACTGCTTTAGCCAACTTCTCCATCCTGACGCCCTCTGTCTCGCTAAAAGTAAAAAACCACATCTGATGCATGTCTTGGGGTCGAGCGAAGACTTATCCATCGCGACGCCCCGTTCAAGTTGACGCGCTCGCAATCCCTAAGTGTCCATCGCCCTCAGCGTACGGATCGATTTGCTATTTATTGCCAAGTATCGAGTCCAGGTCCTCCATCATCTGACTTTTCTCGCGGATGGGCGCCAGCTTAAAGAACATCTGCTGGGTAATATTAATCATCTGCATATATTCCATCTTGCCCATCGCAATCATATCTTTGCTCTTCGGCGAGCAGACGAACTCAGCACTGCGCTGGACCCAGGGGTCTTTCACGTCCTGCCATTTTTCCGATACTTTCAAGTGCCGTAGGCTACCCATGCGCGAGACAGATTGACCATTGATAAATCGAAACTTATGCGTTGGGCACTGGACCTCCATGTTGTAGACATCAATCATGGGCTTGCCCAGTTCTTCATAAACTAAAGTAACGGCGACTAACTGGGCTCCCTTGGTTTTTTTAGAGGGCGTCACGGAAGTTCGGTCTGCGACATAGGTCACATTCTTCCCGGGCGCGCCATCACCGTAGATGATCCACCAATCTCCGGTGGGACTTGAGTCATTGGCCCATGCGCAAGTAAATACTGATAGGAGCGCAACCAATAGGAGACGACGTTGATTGATCCCAGAATAAAAAGACATCTGCTGTTCAACTCCTTGAACTTGCGAAGTGGCTATCTAAGGGGTCAAGAAGCTAGCATCATGATGGGGGCAGTAACATAGAACAGATGTGCTAGTGGCATGTTGATACCTAGGGGTGACGGATGCGCCGATCACGTCCGTTTGGCCAAGGCATCTACGCAGCCCCAGAACGCTGGTCGCCGGCAGGCCAAGTTTCCAAATCGCACTACAGCGCGCCTGATTTATCGCTTCCAACAGTGCCTGGGGTGGACGGATACATATGAAAAAGCCCGCATTCGCGGGCCTTTTTCATTGTGTGTTACGGACTACTTGAACAATCCGCCAATGGCGTTGATAGCATCCGCCGCCTTGTTGACGTTCTGCTGGCGTTGCGGGTTGGTGTCGACCTGCGCCTGGGTATTGTAGGTCGAGTTGCTGCAGCTTTTGTTGGTTTGCGTGAGCGCCGCCTGGTAAGCGGTTGCGCGCAAGGTGTCGCCCTTGGCATTGGCGGCATTGATGTTTGCCTGCAGGTCGCGAACCTGCTGCTGGCAGGAGGCACTGTTGCTGTTATTGGCGTTGACGGTGCTGTTGTTGGCACCACCGAGGGCAGACGACAGCGCACCCGTGAGGGCACTCAGGTCGGCGGCGTGGGCGGGCAGGGTGAACAGGCTGAACAGGGCGGCGGCGGGTGCGAGTTTGGAAAGACGCATGGCAAACCTCAATGTTTTATTGCCTGCGCAACGCAGAAGTCCCGAGCTGGCGCAGAACAATATCCGTATAAGAGGTGCGCCCGGGCGGGAAAATACTATTGGGTCGGTTATTGGCCTTCAACGCTGAAGTTCCATAAGTGTGAATCCTTTCACGTTGTTCACGACGCATGGCTGCAGGAGTGTCATTACGCCACTATCGAAAGAGGGCTCCTGTGACTGCCTTATCAAAGCGGAGAAAGTTCTCCTCGCAGTGACGGAGTCGTTCGAAGTTTGATGCCTGAAAAGGGTTTCGGCTTCATCCGAGGAACCCCGGCAATTTATCTAAACCATGGCTTCCGAGCCCCGCGACGCTAAAGTGGTGTCTACGCTTGCCCGGGGCTGGTTTGAGTCCAGCGCCATTGGGCAATCTTCAACGGGGCCTGCGGTTGGCGTGCATGTTCTTAACATCCTTTGGGCCACACTACGCGCCAGTTTGCCTGGCGGGCGAAATCGGCGCGATTCCAGGTAAACGGCAACAGCCCTCCACGCCGCACCGGCAGCAGAGTTAAAAGGCAGTGACGCACTGCTCAGCAGAAAAGCTGAGCCACCGAAAGCAAGCAAATTACCTGAACAAAGATT
The DNA here is from genome assembly GCF_025466155.1 of Pseudomonas sp. 13B_2.1_Bac1. Classification (NCBI taxonomy): domain Bacteria; kingdom Pseudomonadati; phylum Pseudomonadota; class Gammaproteobacteria; order Pseudomonadales; family Pseudomonadaceae; genus Pseudomonas; species Pseudomonas sp. 13B_2.1_Bac1. Next base: position 75,046 of record NZ_JANLOH010000016.1, read on the forward strand.
TGAGCTCTAATGGGGTGTTTCATCGCCGCGACCCTCCAGTACAGTTGCTGTTAAGAGAGAGATGGGTGTTGTCAATCTTCCTTGGCTCGCCAAAATCACTCGCAACTGTTCCTCTGAGTATAGTGCCTGCGCCGAATTCTTCACGTTTGATCCCCAGGCGTACGGTTTACAACTATCTGCCGGCCCCTATTGCACTTTTTTGCATTTCTCCTATCTATCTTTGTCGCAGCCCCGCCGATCCCCCGCGCGGGGCATGAGAACCAGATCGGGTGCCGATGGATCGCACGTTACTGTTATTCAAGATTCGATGGAGGCGCCAGCCACTGTGGCTGGCGGCAGTGTTAATGCTCTGTGTTGGCGGGTGTACGCAACAGCAAGGGCAAGATATCGCCAAGCAGTTCAGCAATGGTAAACCCGATGAGTTTTTCCAGACGAGTGTCGATCGCATGGCCACCCTGGGCATGCGCGACAACTTGCAGAGCCTGTATTTGCTGATGAACAAGCTCTACCTGCGTAACCCCAACCAGTGGCGCCAGTCGGGTTACCCGGATGCGGTGAGCGCCGCGCGGGAAATTCGCCAGGCCATTGAACAGCGTCGAACACTGCCGGCCCTTGGCGACCGCCGCGATTTGGCCGCGTTGAGTTATTCCCTGAGTCCGGAGTTCAAAGGCGACCGGGTCGGCGCCTTTATCTATGCCATCGGCAGCATGATTGTGACGGCCCACGGTGGCCGCACCGAGTTCTACATCACCGACTCGATCAACCCGCAGTTCGTCAGCAACGCCGCGCGCAATATCGAGAAGGCCACCTGGCTGCTCGGCAAGCGCCAGGATGCGAATGGCGTGCTGCTGCTGTTTTCCAACGAAATTTCGGAGGAGGGCAGCAACCTCAGCTTCGCCGTGGAGTTCGGCAAGATCGTCGCGCGCCTCGACCTGTTGACCCAGATGCTGGATGAACGCTACCGGCGCATTGGACTCAATTACGCGCAGAGCCTGTTGCTGATGAATTTCCTGCCGGTGCAGTGATGCATTTCGTCGGCGTGGATTTAAGCCTCATCGCCAATGGCCGATGCAGGGGTGAGACCTGTCATGTGAGGAGCGTGTCATCAAACATCTAACCATTGAAGAGCTGGACGCGATCACAGAGATCGAAACCACTTCAAATATCTTGCGACTGACTTCGCGTTTGACCGGAATGCGCTTTTCAGCCATTTCCAAGATGACGGACACGCACTGGGTGGCGTGTGCGGTTCATGACGAGTTGCAGTTCGGGCTGGAGGCCGGCGACGAGTTGCTCGTGGAGGCCACGTTGTGCAACCAGTTACGCGCCAATCGCAAATCGATCGTCATCGAGCATGCCAGTCGCGACCCGGTATTCTGGGAGCACCCGTTGCCCAAGGAGCATGGTTTCGAGAGCTATATCTCGTTGCCCATCGTGTTCTCCGACGGCACTTTTTTTGGCACCTTGTGCGCGTTGGACGTGTTGCCCAGGCAGTTTGAAAACACCCAAATGCTCGAAATCCTGAGCATCTTCACGCGGCTCATCGGCACGACACTGGAATTGCAGCGCAGCAGAGCCTGAGTCCATCAAGGTGGTTTGCTGGGTTATGTCTGTTTTCTCTGTAGGAAACGGCCTGTCTTGCATCCCGCCGCTTGAATCACCCCTCAGTGCGCAATAGCCTCGGACTTTTCCGAAAAAATGAGGCCCTCCCTTGGGTAAGCGAAAAACGGTTTGGCCGACAGACCGCGAAATACGCCTGCGCTTTATGCTCTTTGCCGTGATCGATGCCGCGAGTGTCCAGGGTGTTACTGCGGAGCTGTTACTGCCCGCGCACGCATTGCTGCAAGGTTCGCCAACCGAAGCGCAGCTGCTGGGCGCCCTGGTTGAAATCCTCGGCGCCGAAGAAATGTACGGGTTCAGGTTTGCGCCGGGATCAGAAGCGCAAGAATTGCTGGACTTACTGGCGCAGTCTAGCGATTGAACGCCGTGGTTAGACCGTTTATTTCCATAAGATTGGACGACATGCATAGATCGAATATCCATGACGTCGAATTGGCGCGTGTCACGGACATCCACGACGCGATAGCAACGAAATGCCCATGATCACAGCCGGCACAGCTGTCTTGATCGACTAAGCTTCCCTCCGAACATCCGATCCTGCTGCTCTGTCGCCGTCTTGCGCCGCCGCCTGGCGTCTCTAGAATCGGCCCCAGAACTTACTCATTTCCTGTCGATTACGGAGTTTCGAACATGATGAATGCAATGCAGATGCCGATGAACACTTCCATGCCAATGATGCCGATGATGGGCATGCCGATGATGATGGCCACCATGAAATGCGAAATGGCCGCTGACGCCATGATGTGCACCATGAAGCCGGCGGCGGGCATGGACATGGCTCAGTTCAAGACCAACGCCGAAATGATGGCGATGATGATGAACTGCGGCATGCCGATGATGATGCAGTGCGCCAACATGTCGATGATGTGCATGTCCGCCGAGACCATGGCGATGATGTCGGGCATGAATATGCCGATGAACATGCCGATGATGTCGATGGGCATGATGATGCCGATGATGAAGTGCGTGATGGAATGCACCCTGCAGGCTGACGGCATGATGTGCAAAATGATGCCGATGCCGGGCATGAGCATGGACATGATGAAAAACTGCTGCATGCTCATGAGCAAAATGATGAACGACTGCGCCATGCCGATGATGATGAGCTGCAACGGCATGCCGATGATGTGCTGCACCTGCTGACAGGTAGCGCAATAAAAAACGCCCCGATGATTCGGGGCGTTTTTTTTTGCCGGGATTAATCCAGGCGTTCGGGGTAGGTGATCACTAGGAACGCCACGGCTTCGCTGTCCGCCGGGTTGCGGTAGCGGTGGGGCTGGTCGGCATAGAACAGGATCGAGTCGCCGGTGGAGAGCAGGTAGCGCTCATCGTTGACACTGACCTCCAGCACACCTTGCGCCACGACCAGGTTCTCCTGGATGCCGGGGCCGTGGCCTTCGGAGACTTCCTCGCCAAGCGCACGCAGGCGAATCTCGTAGAACTCCGACTGGCGCGCCGTATCGTAGGGAAACAACGCGCGGCTGGTAAACGCGCCGTCGGCACTCACCAGGCGTTTGCTCTGGTGTGCCGGCAGCACCTCGACGCCTTCGAACGCGCGGTCCTCCAGGAACGCCGCGACCGACACCTTCAAGCCCTTGGCGATCTTGCACAGCACCTTGATCGACGGCACGCTGCGCCCGGATTCAATCTGCGCCAGCATCGCCCGGCTGACCCCGCACACACGCGCCAGGCCATCCAGTGACAGATGGCGTTTGCTGCGCAGGCGTTGCAGGTTATGCGCGACGCACAAGCTGATCACGTCGTCGTCAACAGTGGGTTTGGGCAGGGGTTCGGGTGGTTCGGGGAGCACGTGCAGGAAATTCATCGGCCTTACGCCCGGCGAGTATCGCTGGACGGCGTGGCCTGTGCGGTAAACACCGCCAGCCCGGCACGCGCCGCGTACATCGCCCACATCAGCTCAGCCGCGGCACGCGCCTGGCGGCGTTTGCGGTGGAGCGTGAAGTCGATGACGGTGGCGGATGTTTGCATGGGGGCAGTCTCGTGCGGCGTGGTTGGTTCAGTGGCTCCACAGTAATGCCTGCCGGTTATTTCTTTAAATACTGAGTTTGCATGTGGTAATTCGATTTTGGACTTAACCCATAAATTGGGTCCGACACTGTTGTGGGAAGCGTCTGGTCCGTTAATAAGGCGTGACCTGGCGGGCGCGCCTGCCTTCCCAACACTGTTCGCGTGCCAGGCCCAGCCTGCCACGCCCCCGAATTCCAAGGATCTGCCTCGATGCTGCTGCGCCAACCCCCGCTCTTTTTTGCCGCCCTGACCTTAAGTTCGCTGGTGCAAGCCGAAGACCTGCAACTGGCCCCGGTCGAAGTCACCAGCAGCGAGGCGAGTGCTGGTGAAGTCGCCCAGGCACAACTCAAGAGCGTGCCCGGCGGCACCAATTTCATCGACATGAACAGCGTGCAGCAGGGGCGGGTGAGCACCAACGAAGATGTGTTCAGGTACCAGGCTGGGGTGTACGCCAAGGCGGCGAATAATGAAGGGGTGAAGCTGTCGATTCGCGGTTCCGGCCTCAATCGCAGCCCGGGTTCGCATGCCTCGGGGCTGTATGAAATGTTCGACGGCTTGCCGCTGACCGGCCCCGGCGGGACCCCCTATGAGCTCAAGGACCCCTTGTGGCAAAGCCGCGTCGAGGTGCTGCGCGGTGCCAATGGCTTTGACCAGGGCGCATTGGCCCTGGGCGGCGCGGTCAATTATGTGACCCGCACCGGCTACGATGCGCCCAAACTGCAGCTGCGCTATGAGGCCGGCAGCCGTGGCTACGCCCAGCGCGAGATCAGCTCCGGGCAAGTGCTGGGGGATGCCGACTACTACATCAGCCTCACCGACTCCGAGTCCGACGGCTACCAACGCCAGAGCGCCGCTACGGGCAAGGGCGTGGCGGCCAACTTCGGCTACCGCTTCAACCCGGACCTGGAAACCCGTTTCTATTTCCGCTACCGCGAAACCACCAACGACACCCCCGGCAAACTTACCCGTGCGCAGATCAGCCACGACCCGCGTGCGGCCAACAGCCTTAACGCCGCCCGCGACTCCAAGCGCTTGCAACCGGGCTCGACCTGGATCGCCAACAAGACCACCCTGCACTTGGACGACAGCTCCCGCGTCGAAGTCGGACTGGCCTACCACGACTATCCGATGGACCTGCGTGAAGGCACCAACCGCCTGAAGGTTGCCTACACCGACATCAGCAGCACCCTCAATTACATCCGCCAAGACACGCTGTTCGGCCACGACAGCACCACCACAGTCGGCCTGCGCACCACCCAGGCGATGCCCAACAACGGCGCGTCGGAATATGTACGCACGCCCGCCGGCAATACGGCCACCTACGCACCCGGAACCAAGACCCGCGACTACAGCTACCTGGGCTCCGACACCGTGCTGCATATCGGCAACGACCTGGAGCTGGTCCCGGACCTTTGGCTGACCACCGGCTTGGCGGCGATCTACACCCGCCGCGAAACCCAGGTGACCTACCCCGAAGGCCAGGCGCCGCTGAGCCAGCATGACTGGGACTACGCCCCGCGCATCGGCCTGCGTTATGACTTCACCCCGCAATTGCAGGTGTACGGCAACCTGAGCCGTTCGGTCGAGCCGCCGCACGCCTGGTCGATGATCTGGGGTTCCAACAAATACTTCGGCCCAGGCAGCGGCCCGGCTACTGGCCTGCAGCGTGAAGGCGTCAGCCTGAAAAACCAGACCGCGACCACCTTGGAAGTCGGCAGTCGGGGCGAGGCGTGGATCGGCCAATGGGACCTCGCGCTGTACCGTTCAGAAGTGCGCCACGAGCTGCTCAGTGTGGAAACCCAGGCCCAGACCTCTTCCAGCAATGCCATCATTGCCGAATCCAACGCCAGCCCCACCGTGCACCAGGGCGTGGAGCTGAGCCTGCTCAGCTCGTTATGGGAAGGCGGCCGCAACGGCCAGGTGGCCCTGCGCCAGGCCTACACCTTCAGTGACTTCCACTACCGCGACGACGACCGTTTCGGCGACAACACCTTGCCGGGCATTCCCAAGCACTACTACCAGGCCCAACTGCGCTACAGCCACCCGACCGGTTTCTACACCAGCCTCAACACCGAGTATTCCTCGCGTGTGGCGGTGGACTACGCCAACTCGTACTACGCCGCGTCCTACACGACCTTTGGGGCGACGTTCGGCTACGACGCGCCCAAGCAGGACTGGCAAGCCTGGGTCGACCTGCGCAACCTCACCAACCGGCGCTACGCCAACACCGTCACCCCCGGCTACGACGACAAAGGCCTGGACACGGCCCGCTCGACCCCGGCAGACGGTCGCGGCATCTACACCGGCGTCTCGTGGAGCTGGCGTTAACCCGCCGCGACCGCCCCCCGTGGTGAGCTTGTCGTGATGAATGGGCTTGTTGTGGCTGCCAGGCTTGTTGTGGAAGTCGAGCTTGTTGTGGAGGTCGAGCTTGTTGTGATGACCGAGCTCATTGTGATGACGGGCTTGGCTTGTTGTAGCTGCCAGGCTTGTTGTGGAGGTTGGGCTTGTTGTGCTGACCGAGCTCATTGTGATAAAGGCCCTGGCCTGTTGTAGCTGCCAGGCTTGTTGTGGTGAGCGGGCTTGCCCCGCGTTGGGTGGCGAAGCCGCCCCATTAAGACCCAACGCAATAAACCTGACACTCATCGCCAGCAGTGACAGGGGCTGCTTCGCAGCCCAACGCGGGGCAAGCCCGCTCACCACAAGGGGCGGGGCCTGGCCCACTTGCTCTCGGCAGCGCGCCGTGGCACAGGCGGAGCGTGAACCTAGCATCAACCTGCAGCGACCGCCGCCATAGGCTCATTGTGATGACGTGCTTGGCTTGTTGTGGCTGCCAGGCTTGTTGTGGTGAGCGGGCTTGCCCCGCGTTGGGTGGCGAAG
>NZ_JANLOH010000001.1:0-80240 GCF_025466155.1 Pseudomonas sp. 13B_2.1_Bac1
GGGCGCCACCTAGGAGAGCGAAGTAGATTTTTTCTGGTTTTGATAAAAGTCTTAAATATCAGTAGTTTAGGTTTTTCTGCCTGTATTGATTTGTGTTGCTGCTCATCCTGATTGTTGAATACCTGCCCAAATTCGTTGTAATTCCGTATCAGACTCCTCCTCCATCCATCTTGCGTAGACTTCTACAAGCATTGTGAAGTCTTTATGCCCCATCTGTTTTGCGATAAAAGCAAGGTTACCGTTGGCTGTCAGACACCAGCAGGCGTAGGTATGGCGCGTTTGATATGGTCGTCGCGGACGGATGCCAGAACGCTTTTGAATCGCCGCCCACTTGGTGTTCCACGCGGTTGGCACGTACCAGAAATTTATGATCTTCTTGCGTGCCTGGGTGGAGGGAGAAAGCACTGGGGTCACCCTCTCTTTTCGGCTTTCGTGCCTGTTCTGGAATACCTCAATAGGGCGTGCAGGGTGATCGGTAACGAGCGACATCAATACCCGGCAGGCTTCCACCGCTGGCGGCATTAATAATACTGAGCGAGGCTTTCCTGTTTTGGGGACCTTGAATGTGCCGTTGGCAGTTATGGCGCGGGTGATGTTGATCTGACCTGCGTGCAAGTCGATGTCTTCAACAGCCAGCGCACATAGCTCACCTGGTCTAAGCCCGGTATACACGGCCAAGGTAATCGCCGCTGAGTCCTGAGGGTGAAGGCATCCTTTATCGACCAGCAGCTGGAATTCGTCACGAGTAAGCGGATCAGGCTCTTGGCCTTGCATTGCGAACCGATTGCACGCTTCTGATAACCCCTTACGGCAATATCCATTGGTCTCGCACCAGCCCAAGAAGCCGGCGAACGTAGCCAGATAGTGATTGACTGTTGACGGCGCTCGATCTGCAATCAACAGCTTCCTCAGTAACTGGATGTCTTCGGGCAGCAAAACGCCGGCGAGACGATCAATTCCGACCAAGGCCGTGCAGATGTCCAAGGCGTAGCCATATTTCTCCTCGGTCATCGGTGTAATGTCGACAGCCTTTAGCGGTTTGTACCGGGCCAGCAGAGCCCCTAGCTTTTCGTCCTTAGCACAACTGTAGTTGGTCGCGTGCTTCGAGTTGGGAAAGTGTCGGCCATAGTCAAAGTGGCCGGTTTTGATCTCATGAAGAATTGCCGCCCTTAATAGGGCGGCGTGTTTAATGTTTGCTTTGGTGATCGGAAGGCCGAGGGATTCGCGGCAGCGTATACGTCGCCACATGAACACGACGCGCAAGTTGCCGCCGTGGATCTCAATCCCTTTGTGCTTTGCCAGCTCGGTTTCTAGGCCGCTTCCTGAGGTGCGCTCTCGGCCCACTTGTCATACTCCGTCATGTTAATTGCGATGCGGCCGTCTGGCGTCTTACGCCAGATCCGACCTTGGGCCCAGGTACCGTTCTTCACTTTGTGGCGTATAGCGTCTTCGCTGTAGCCAGTGAGTTCAGAGGCGCGACTGATCATTACCCAGCGAGGTAGGCTCATGCTGCTTCTCCCATAAGTTCACGCTCATCCACGTCCTTGTTGGCACTGACCAGCGCCATCATCGGCCACGGCGATACAGAGTTGCCTACCATCAACACCTGAGTCTTGTTGCTGAATTTCCGGCCGTCGTGCCCTCGATCAATCACGTAGTTGTCGGGGAAACCCTGCGCACGGTAAAGCTCGCGAGGTGTGAGCATGCGCATGCCGATATCGACGATCACATACGGCGTGCCCTTGATCGTAACGGTGACCAGTGCCAAGCGGTCCCGCGTGGTGATGGTCGCGGCTGGGTCACGCAGGTCGTAGGTGTTGTCGCTGCCGTAGTAACCCATAAGGAAGGCTGCTACACGCATGGCTCCAGCCTCGACCTCTGGCGCGAGCTTGTACTCGACCAGGGCGTGATGCTCGGCACCGGCCGTGATAGTCGGCACCTGTTCGTCCATGGCTCGGCCGACGCAGTTCCTACGAAGCGTCGATAGGTGCGCAGTGACGATCTGCTGCTGGCTGCCCGTAGTGGTGATCGCCGTCAGTGGTTGCTTCGGGTGGTGCCCAGGAGTCACGTTGTATCCGCCGTTGTGCTGGGCGACGTATGCGACGGCCAGGGCGAAGTGTCCGCCCTTCACGCCGCTGCAGATGGTGCGTAGAGGGTCATCACCTGGCATGTTGCGCTGGCTGCTGCCATTGGCGTGTTCGGTGATGAAGGGCGCGAGCTGCGGGGTGACAAGAGCAAACCCATGCGCACCGGTGATGGTCTTTGTGGGATCGTCAACGGATTGGCAACGCGCCAGGTCGTTGCCGCTGTGGTTGACGCTGACAATGAACGGGTTTTTGTGCTCGATGACGTAGCGTTTGGCACCTTTGCGCAGGCGCTCCATGGTGTTGTTCACCAGTGGTCGTTTTACACCTGCAGCACGGCCTTCTTCCTTGGAGAGGAAAATGCTCGGACATGGAATAGACCAATCGATACAGCTGGCGGCGGTGCGGTAGGCTGACTGTCCCTTGGCAGGGTTCTTGAAGTGCGTCGGTTCCGGCCAGCGCAGTGGCTGCCCGTCACGGCGAGCGATCAGGAACAAGCGCTCGCGGGTAGTGGCGGCGCCAAAGTCGCAGGCTTTGAGTTTGCCGTACATCAGGTCGTAGCCCATGGACCGCAGGTTGTTTACAAAGCGGCGCCAGGTTTGTCCTTTCCGTTTTGGATCGGGCACCAGGTACTGTTCTTGTACCGGTACCCGCTCGCCGGCAGCGGCGACAGTCATGTCACGGCGTACCACTCGGCCAGTCTTGCTGCAGCGCTTCGCGATCAGCGGCCCCCACTGAAGGATCTGCACGACGTTTTCCATCGTGATCATGCGGGGGTTGACCTGGCCTCCCCATTTCTGGATTACCCATGATTGCGAACGACTGGTGGTGCTGCGTGCCTGTCCGCCGGCAGCGAGGCTGTGGTGAGTGCATTCAGGGCTGGCGTGCAGGTGGGCAACTGGACGGCCGCGAGTCGCCAGGCGAGGACACACGTCGTATACGTCGGTGATGTAATGCTCGGCGCTTGGGTGGTTGCGCTTGTGCATGCTGATGGCGTCGGGGTTGTGGTTGATGGCGATGTCGACCGGCATGCCAGTGCCCATCTCCTGGCCCATGGTTGCGCCGCCGCCACCGGCGAAGAGGTCGACGCGGATCTCGCCGGAAAAGTCGAGACCGAACTGGGTTTTGACGGCTGATGCAATTGGGTGGTTATACCCCACGGCAGGCTGCGCGAGCGTGCGTTTCTGAGCGTTTAGCGTTGCATCAGCGAGCGCTGCCCCGCGCAGCTTTTCGTGGGGTATAAGTGCCTCGGCAGTGGCGCTGGAAGAAGCAATAATGCCTGCTGCTGTGCAGCAGAGACTGTTTGTTTCTAGCGTGTCGACGCCACCTTCAGTACGGAGCAAAGCGGGCAGGGCGCTGGTGTTCTCCTGGTGATTCTTCATGCCGCTTTCCTCCGGTGTTCGATAGCGAGTTGGTCCATCAGGCGCTGGTGATATGTGATTCGCGCTTCTGCGGCAGGCCATGGGCGGATGATTTCAACCATGGGTTCGATGCCGACCAAGCAATCCCAGATAGCCGGATCGGTTGGCATGAGGTCGCGGCGCTCGGTCGCCAGTGCAATCAGGTCGGCTAGGTGCACGCTGGCAGGAAGATCCAAGGCTAGGTCGAAGCGCTCACAAACGCGCATCCAGATCACGTCCTCGAAGCCCCGGTAGTCGGGCATCCACTGCTTGAGTGGGCGGGTGATGTCACCCAGGTATGCCTCGGTGGCATCGTGAAGCAAGGCCGCGAGCTTGTGTTCTTCCGGCACCAGCTCGGCGACGATGCAGCTGTGTTGGGCCACGCTGTAGAACTCGCGGGTGTGGCCGTTGAAGCGGCACAGGTGGGCCAGCGCGTGTGAGATGTCACGCGGGTCGATCATGTCGGCGTCAGGCTCGAACAAGTCGAAGCGTTTGCCGCTGGAGGTGAGGATCCAGTTCATGCGGCTTCCCTCACCAGGTCGGCCAGCAGTAAGGCGTTGTCGGTTGCCTTGTGCAATTGGCGCAGAGCTTCATGTCCGATCAGGGCTTTCAACTGGCGGTCGAACTCTTTGCTGTAGCGGGTCAGGACGCGAAGGTCCTTGGTGGCCTTTGCATGTTGCTGTTGCAGTGTGCCGGCGGCCTTGGGTGTCAGGCGCAGCATGGGGACGGCGAGGCTCATGCCGCGTCCTCCTTCAGCTCAGGGCGATCCATCAGCGCAGCCATGTCCAGTGCCTTGTCACGCAAAGCGAGTGCCTGCGTTGCTTGGCTTTCAGATCTAACGGCTCGGAAAGTGTCGGCGGCAAGCTTCAGCTTCTCGGCAATGGCGAGAAGGGTGTAACGGTCTTGAGGTTCCCTGCTTAGCAGGAATTCGGTGCGCGTGCATTGATCTGACATTTTGCTGAGAGATGCAGCGTAAGCGGCTGAAGCTCTGTCCTGCCCCATGGCGTATCCGTCAGAATGGCCTTCTTCATACCCTTCATTTTTGCCGTCAGTCAGGCCGCCTCTGTAGCCGACCCAGTAGAGGATCGCAGCGGCGATAATGATGCTGATCAGTGCGCAGATTTGAATTGCAGTCATGTGGTGTGCTCCTGGTAGTTTCGTGGCTGGTGGTGGCAGCCGTCTGGTTTACTGGTCTTGCTCAGGTGAATCGTTATGTGGTCGAGGCATGTCTTCGTCCGCTCGGTAAGCGCGGATGTCGATCAGGGCGGCGACGTGTTTGATATGGGCATAACGCAACGCCTTGACGCTCAGGTCCAGCGTGGTCACCGGCAGTTGAATTCGACCGCTGTTGATTGCCTCAGTGAAGGTCTTCTCGTTGAGGTTCTTGAAGTAATGCACGCGCAGCTTTTCGAGGGGGATGAGCACGTCGCCGAAGAGTTGGTGCAGCATCTCGACGGTCGAGCTATCCGGCGCGGGTTGCAGTCGTAGCGGTGTTTGACTGGTGTGGCTCATGGGCGACGGCCTCCTTGCGTTTGAGTCGTGAAGGGTGGTTCCAGGCATTCAGACAATGGCGTTTGGTCAGCTCTCGCAGATGCTCCGGCACTTCGAGAAGCGCAGCGTTGCGCTCCTCGCGTGTGCGCATGGCGACGATCTGGCGGGCGTACTCCCTAGGCCACGTCACGGTTGTCTGCCGGGATGGCTGGCAGTTCGAGCCCCAGTTGCTCGGCGAGCCAGGGCATGCCGGCTTGCCGGACCCTGGTCGATTGGCTGTACTGCATACCGGCAGTCTCGTGGTACCAGTTACCGTTCTTGATTCGCAGGTACCCGCGGTCTCGGACGGGGAAGGCCGGCAGGTTGCGGTCGTTGAGCAATCCCTTTTCACGCATGAGCGCGATCAGCTTGGGGCGGGTGAGGCCGAAGTACTTGGCTGCTTTTTCCAGGCTACGTTCCATCTCAGCCTCCTACGCTGCATGCGCGGCAGGTGTAGCTGCTGCGGCCAAGTGGTTGATGGATTCAACGACCATGCCGTACATCTCTACTTCGGTCCCGTAGACGGTGAAGCACTTGGTGCGGGGCGACTTAACTCCGATGCCCATGATGGTGGTGATGCCGGACCGGGTTTTGTTGCGGTGAATCACCAGGTAAATGGGCAGCTCGAATCCCAGGTCGAGACTGATCAAGCCGCCGGTACGCACCAGCTCGAACACTTGCTGCTTGTGTTCAACATCAAACTCGCCATAGCGACGGTTTGAGTGGAGAGCCGGCAGTGATTCAGGCAGTGCGGTGGTATCGACCGGGCCGTTGGCAATTTCTTCGATGAAGTCGGCCAATTTGAGGTGCATTTTTTTGCTGTTGGTCAGGGTCAGCGTGTGGCGTTCGCTGCCCAGCTCAACGGTGAAGTGCGTGTCCGTTTTGCTACGTTCAACTTTCAGGCGGAAAGCCAACACATCGCGCCGTGGTGTGGTGCGCAACGTGTGGTTGAAAGTCTCGCTGAGGTTAACCTGGGCATGCAGCAGGGCAAGGGTACGGTTGTCGAGTTTGAACTTGCTCATGCCGCGTGCCCTCCGCCATTAGGATTGAAGGGTGCGGGTGCGGTGCGCTCTTTTATCTGGGGTTTGGACGCGATGAAGGTGCACCCGCAAACTTGCGCCAGGCGGCGAATTTCGAAGATGCGAAGGGGGTTAGCAGCGGCCGGGTGGACGTGCAGGGTTGCTGTGGTGTGCATGGTGTTGCCTCGCTCTGTGGTGGAAGAGTGAGACAAATATCAACCATAGGTTGCGATTGGTCAACAACCATTGGTTGATTATTTGTTTTGGTCGTATCAATTTTCCATTTAAGTTAAGGCTGGCGCATAGACATCATCATGGCAAAATAGTAGCGTTGACTTTTTGTCAATAATCTAGGGAAGGTGGGCAATGACTGGGGCTATATCAAGAGAAAATGACCGAATGGTCCACGTGGGGGCCAATAGCCAAGTCAGTATGCAGGTCCTTCAAGACATTTATAATGATATAACTGGAAAGTCGGAAAAGCTGACTCAGACAGTTTCTGCTAATAGCAAAGTGGAAATGGAGGACCTGTGTCAACTAAACTCTAAAATTCGACAAATGTATGAGCAGTACCATATAGTTAGTGAGAACTGCAGCGTGACTATCTATCATTCAAATGATAGCAAGGAGCGATTTAGTTCGTTTGAAAGATTTAGAATGTATGATGGTAGTAGCTTAAATCCTGTTGAGAATGTTTCTTTGGAATATTCTTTTTTGATTATTCTTCCAAAATTGGACAGGCCTCAACCTTATAAGATTGAACTGAATATAACGTCGCGAGCTGGTCTAGCAGCGAAAATAAGAAGAGAGCCGGGGATGGGGTCTGGCTTCTTTCATTTTATCTCACTGAAAAGCGCTGCATATGAAATAGAGTATATTGACTACACTGTTGCGAGAAACTTTAAGGCTGCTATAGATCAATGGTTTTCTGCTTTGAATACTACCAAGGATAATCGGCTTATTAAGCTGTCTAAAAAGATAAGTGATTACTTTCCTTTACTGTTCAAAAGTTTGACGGCTGGCTGTATAAGCACTTCTATTTATTTTGGTGCGGATGATTGGTTCCAAAAACACGGGGAAGGTGGTGCGTCTGTGTTCACTTTGGGGTTGTTTGCATTTTCTTGTGTTTATATAGGCTCTAGTATTGCTCAGAAACTAGGGTCTCTAACGGAGAATTGGACTGACAGATACCAAAGTCTCTCTTATGTGAAGTTGAATCGGGGGGATGAGGTCGCTATTCAAGACTTTAAGTCGGATGAAAGGAATAAAATTATAAAAATAGGTTTGGGCGTTTTGTTGACGATTGGACTGAATGTTTTTTCAAGTTGGATGTATAAGTGGTTGGGTTTATAGTGCTCGTGCTGCTCTACATTCCTGTCATTCAGGTATGAAAGAGCCTACAACTTTTCCGCATATATGAGTCTCTTCCGTAATATCAATGATTGGGTATTGCGGATTGATAGGTCTTAGGTACTGACGTCCAGCGTCTTCCACCAAGATTTTGAATGTGGCTTCATTGGTGCGGGGAACCCTAGCAATCACTCTATCACCAGTCTTTGTTTCTGCTTCTGGATCTACAAAGATAATGCAACCCGTGGGATAGCTGCGACCAGGTCCGGGGTTAGTCATAGAGTCACCGAGAACTTTTAGCGCATAACCACTTCCACTTATCGGCACTGGGCAGGATAGCCACGACTCGCCGTCGTGCTGATCAACGTTTGCTTCACACCATGCCCCAGCTTGAACCCACGAAATCAGCGGTACCTTTCCGAAGCCCCGAGTTACCTCGCGGACGTTACTCTCGTCCCTCGCTCCGAGCTGATGGACGTTCCTGGCTCCGGTTTGTTCTTTTGGAAGCACACCGTACTCCAGCCACTCCCGCCGTACCTTCAGCCATGCGCAAAGCACAGCCATGCTGTCCGCTTCAGGTATAGATTCTGCATTTAGCCACTTACTGACTGCCTGCTTGCTTTTTTCAGCCCCCACCTTCACTAGATGCGCGTGGATATCCACCCCGCGTCCCCGAGTGCGTACACCGGCATCGTCGAGTGCTTCGTGAAGGCGCGCCGAGAAAGCTGCCCGTAGCTCGTTTTTATCAACCATGAGTTGATACTCTCACAGGGGTTGCGCAATAGTCAGTTGATGTTAATATCAACCGCGAGTTGATAAATGGAGGTTGCCATGTTGGACCCCGCAGATTTTCCGAACGCCATCGCGTTCGCATTTGAAGCAGTAGGCGGCATTGGTGCCGCCGCCAAGGTATGCGAAAGGAGCTATCAGGCGCTCAATAAATGGCGCTTGGCTGCCAGTCTTCCCCGCACCGATTACACAGGTGAAACCCACTACGCAAAACTTTTAGCGACCGCTGCGGAGCAGAAGGGCAACGCATTTGACGCTGCGTGGTTGCTCGACGCATCTGCCCCGCAGAAAGCTGCAGCGTAGATAGAAAAAAGGCGACCCAAGGGCCGCCCAGTTCCTCCCGGCACACACCACCACAGTGCTGTCGGGTCGCGACGAAGGAAGGAGGGCACACCACATGCAAACCACCTCCCTTTATCGCGCTGCCAAGACACGGATGTCTTGGGTTGCTGCCTTTTCCACCACAGATTAGGCAGCTGTTGCGCCAGAGGTGAGCAACGGATTGTTCGCCTCGGCACGGTGCCGGTTTTGATCCCTAAGATCTTGCCGGCGTTTGGGCCCTTTCAAGCCACGCGGCAAATGTAACACCACTGCATGTCGCGGGGCACTGGCAACTTAGTAGGATTAATGCCATGAGCCGAGTAGCTTTAAGCTGTGTTGAACGAGCGCAAAGGGAAGTATTGACGCTCGAATTAGCCCTGTACCACGCCGCACGGGACTATCCCGGCGGTGCCGCTGCAATCGCCGCCACCACCGGTCGAAATGCCACCACGCTGCAGCACAAGTTGTCTCCCACCCATCCCTCGCACACCGTCAATATCCAGGAGTTCGGCGAGATCCTCGAGCTGACTAAGGACCGCCGCATTCTCGACGCGGTGCATGGTCTTGTCGGTGACACGATCTGGCAGGAGCTGGCCGAGGCGTATACCAACGATATGCCTGAAACCCTCACCACGGGGATCGCGCAGTTCTTCCGGCAGGTTGCGGATTTGTCTGAGACCTGGGCCAAGCACATTGGCGATGGCAAGGTCGATGACGGCGAGTTGGCTGAGATACGTCAGTTGGTGTTTCGCGGCATCCAGGGGTTGTTGGGGATGTACAACCGCGCTCGTTACGTCAACCAAACGACTCGCGGGGTAGACCGTGGCTGATATCGCTGATTTTGCAAATGACCTGGTGCAGGAGAGGATTGATCAAGCCGTGGCTGCACGCCTGGCGCTGATGTCCAGCCAACCACAGCATTCCCTGATGTTCTGCGACGATTGCGACGAGGCAATCCCTGAGGCACGCCGTTTGGCACAGCCAGGTTGCACGCTCTGTGTTGGCTGCAAGGCAGCTGACGATCTGAGGGCTTCGCGTTATGCTCGATGACGTAATCAACCAATTCGCGGACTACGGTCTTGAGCCAGCGCAACCCCTGGTGTTCGGCAAACTCACTCGCTGCAGAACCACCCAGGATAAGGGCAAGGAAAAGAACGGCTGGTACGTCATCCATGAACACCACACCGAAAAGAACGAGACGCTGATCTTCGGTAGTTTCGGTGACTGGCGCTCCGGCGAGACCCAGAAGATCAAGGTCAAGGCCGGTCGTATGAGCCCAGAAGAGCGCGAAGTCATGCGCGCTCGCCAGGAGGACGCCAAGCGTAAGGCCGCCGAGATCGCGGCCAACGCGTCACGCCGAGCGGCTAGCCGTGCCGCCGGCCTATTCAAGCGTATGCCCGAAAAGGGTAAGAGCGCCTACCTGGATCGAAAGCAGATCGTCGGTTTCAAGGTTCGCTATGCGCCCCGTACCGGCGCTTTTTTAGTGCCCATGTGCAACGTGCGCGACCAGATCGTCGGTCTGCAGGTGATCTTCCCCGCGAAGCAAGAGGACACCGGGCGGGACAAAGCGTATTGGCCCTACGGCATGTCGAAGGAAGGCGCCTTCCACCTGATCGGCCCGCACCCTGAACCCGGAGAGCCAGTGCTGGTGTGTGAGGGCTACGCCACGGGCGCAAGCCTGCACATGGCGACTTCGCTCACCGTCGCCATTGCCTTTGACGCGGGCAACTTGCTGCCGGTTTCCAAGGCCATGCGCGAGCGTTTCCCCGGCTGTCCGCTGATCATCTGTCGCGATGATGACTGGAAGACAAAACGCCCCAACGGAGATCCCTGGAACCCTGGCGAAGAGAAGGCCAGCAACGCTGCGTTGATTGTCGGCGGCCAGGTGGTTGCTCCGGTGTTCTCCGGCGAGCGCGAGATCAAATGGACCGACTTCAATGACCTGCACGTCGCCGAAGGTTTAGAGGCTGTCCGCCGCCAGGTGCAGGCGGTGGTCAAGCCTCCTGCAGCGGGTGGTTGGAAGGACCAGCTTGCGCGCACCGAAAACGGCTCCCTGATCGCGCACATGCAAAACGTCGAGCTGATCCTGGGCAATGACGAACGTTGGGCCGGCGTTATTGGCTACAGCGTGTTCAGCTCCAAGATCGTCAAGCTGCGGTCGGCGCCATTCGGCGGCGGTGCCGGCGATTGGGCCGACATCGACGACATGCGCGTGATGAAGTGGCTCGCGCAGCAATACAACCTGCGGGTCAAAGCCTCTCACGTGATCGAGGCGGTCAGCGTGGTTGCCCACGATCATGCTTTCCACCCGGTGCGCGAGTACCTGGAGAAACTGGAGTGGGACCGCGTGCCCCGTATCGACACCTGGTTGACCGACGTGTTAGGCGTTCATGCCAGCGAGTACTCGGCCAAGGTGGGCAAGCGCTGGCTGATCTCGGCGGTTGCCCGGGTGATGCGCCCAGGTTGCAAGGCCGACTCGGTGATGATCCTCGAAGGCGGGCAGGGCGCAGGTAAGTCCACGGCCATGGGTGTCCTCGGCGGCGAGTGGTTCATGGACACGCCTTTTGCACTTGGCGACAAGGACAGCTTCCAGGCGATTCGCGGCAAGTGGATCGTCGAGCTGGGCGAGCTGGACAGTTTCAACAAGGCCGAAAGCACTAAGGCCAAGCAGTTCTTCTCCGCGTCCACCGACACCTACCGCGAGAGCTACGGCCGCAGAACGAATGACGTGCCACGCCAGTGTGTTTTCGTGGGCACTACCAACCAGGAGGAATACCTCAAGGACGCCACAGGCAACCGCCGTTACTGGCCGGTGTTCTGCAACAAAGTCGACCTGGAGCAACTGCGCGAGATCCGCGATCAGCTATGGGCCGAGGCGCTGTTCTGCTTCGAGGCCGGCGATATCTGGTGGGTGAACAAGGACGAATCCAAGATGTTCGCCGAGGCCCAGGATGAGCGCTTTGTGGTGGATGAATGGGAGGGGCCAATCCTGGCGTGGATGGAGGAGTCGCAGATCGGCGAGACCGCCACCGGCAACGAGATCCTCACCCAGGCGCTCAAGCTGGACTTCGGCCATTGGGGCAAGCCAGAGCAGATGCGTGTCGGGGCGATCATGCACCGCCTGGGTTGGCGCAAGCGGCGCATGCCGGCCTTGCCGAAAAGCGGCGTGCGGCCATGGGCCTATGAAAAGCCTGCGGGATGGGGGCGTGCGTCTGCGTTGCAGCAATCGGTGATCGAGGAGCCTTGCTTCGATGATTAAGCGAATCGACGAGATGCTCAAACTATGGGCCCAGGATCTGCACTCGCCCGTGCCGGACAACGTGGGCGGATCGAGTGGCGGCAACATGATCGCCATGCTGATGGAGTGCAAGGGCGAGCTGATACGCGGCACACGCGGCAGTCGGGTGTTGCTGGATGAGTCTGCGGACATTGAGCTGATCGTCAACAAGCACTTGCCGCCGCAGCTGTCGGTCGTCGTGCGTGAGCACTACTGCAACCACGAAAGCTTCCTCTCGCAGAAGTACACCCATTGCGGATGCGGTCGGGATACCTACTACCAGCGTCTGCACGAAGCCCACCTGCACATTGCTGGCATGCTGATGGGGAAGGCTGCATGACCCCCGGCGTTACTCCGTGTGCCTCTGTCCTACTGTCCGCCCTTGTCCGACTGCCATTTAGCGCAGTTGGACAGGCGCAGGCCGCGCCGTTGTTGGCCTGTCCTACCGTCCAACCTTCACCCGCCCCACGCACACATGAGCATAGCGGGCACGTAATCGCGCCCATGGCGCGCACGCGTGCTTTTAGCTTTCTCTCTATACACAAGAGAAAAGGAATAAAGGTAGGACAGTAGGGCAGAGCCCCGTATTCAGGCGTCTGTATCTGTCCTACTTCGATCAAGAGTAGTGGGACAGGTCAGACGGGGCACCAGAAGCGATAGCCGAATGAATGCGTTGTACCTGCGTTGCACCTGCGTCATACCTGTATTGCACCCGTATTGCGCCATGGCATTAAAACTCCCTTGCTGCCACCGGAATCGACCTGTAAAAAGTACCCATCTTCGATAGGTACGACCGCAAGCAGCGGGACACACCACCACACTGAACCCGGCCATTGCGCCGGGTTTTTTATTTTCCAGGATTCTTCCTCTCCAGCGATTCACGCAGGTGACACTTCAGGAATACCCCTGTTGCCAGTAAGACCAGCACTCCCAAGGCTGCAACGTTCAGTGTCAGGATTCGAAACAGAGTCACTGGCTCAGTACTGTTGCATAACAGGTAGAGGCTGTGTGCGTGGCTAATGACTAAAACTGCAAGGCCGCACCAGGTAGCGAAAATTTTCAGGTCAATCAGCCGCTGACCACTAATTGAGAAGTAAGCGAGCACGCCGGAAACAATGGCTGTGGCAACAGTAAATTTTTCCATTTCACACCACGAAATAATTGAATTGAGGGCCCGAGATTAAGGGCGTGCTGGAGCCATAACAAGGCTTCTCTCAAAGGTTAACTATGGTTCAAACATTAACTCGGGGAACTTAAACCATGGGTTTAGGTGGTACCGATTTGGGGGTAGTGATGACAAACGAGCAGCAAGCGCTTATTGAGATGCCGATCTGGATGGTGATCCTGCTATCCCTTATCGGCGGTATTTCCGGCGAGGCATGGCGGGCCGACAAAGCGGGGGTAAGCGGCTGGTCATTGGTTCGCCGCTTGCTGCTTCGATCCGGGGCCTGCGTGGTGTGCGGGCTCTCCACCATGATGTTGTTGCACGCTTCGGGCATGTCGGTCCTGGCGGCGGGGAGCATCGGTTGCCTCACTGCGATGGCCGGCGCCGATGTAGCAATCGGCCTTTACGAACGCTGGGCTGCCAAGCGCCTGGGCGTATGCGATGTGCCGCCCTCGGGCAGTGGTCAGGCGTGATTCTCTGGAGGCCACGTAATACGTGGCCTGTAGCGTTTCGCACCAAAATGAAGCGCCTAAAAATCACCGGGGACCCTGGGGGCATTCGAGGGACACGGGGCATGAAACCCGCGGGAAAGCGTTAGCGGATGGGCTGCCAGCTTACTGAAATTCAATCCATTGAAATTGAAAGGTTTCCATTGAAAAGCCGTTGAAAAGGAGGGCTTATGACGGATCCACTGTTTCTGTCTAAAAGCGCTTTCGCGGCTCGCATCGGCAGGACGCCGAGTTACATCACCTGGCTCAAAGGCAACAATCGCCTGGTCCTGTCGCCGGACGGCAAGATGGTCGACGTGCTGGCAACTGAAGCGCTGATCGTCGAAACCGCCGACCCCAGCAAGGCCGCCGTCGCTGCTCGACACCAGCAGGGCCGGATCCAGCGTGACGTTTACAGCCAACTGTCCCCCCTGGTCGAGCCGACTAACACGGCTGCGCCGCAGCAACCTTTCGTTGTCGGCGCCAAGGCCCACGACTTCCAGAAGGCTCGCGCCATGCGCGAACACAACCTGGCGCAGCTGGCCGAGATCGAGCTGCACAAGGCGCAGGGCTCACTGGTAGCCAGGGATGCTGTCGAGATGGGGGCGTACAACGCGGGGCGCCATCTGCGCGACCAGCTGTTCGGCCTGTTGCCCCAGCTGTCCCACAAGGTTGCAGCCATGACCGATCCCTGGGACATCGAGAAACACCTGGCGGCGACACTTCGTAAATCACTGGAAGAGGCTGAGCGCATGTCCTCGTCCGACCTTGAACGAGCAATGACAACGAGCTGACCTATGACCACGGAATTTCCTGACGGTGACCGTGCGTACCGTGAGGCGTATTTCCGTGGACTACGTCTTGACCCTGACCTCTGGATCGACGAATGGGCCGACGAGTACATGCGCATCCCGCGCGATACCGGCGCCCCTGAGCCCGGCCAGTACCGCACGGATCGGACGCCGTACGCTCGCGAACCCATGCGCTGCCTGTCACCGGCTCACCCTTGCCGGCGAGTGATCACCATGGTGGCCTCGCAGCTGATGAAAACCCAGATCGCCTTGAACTGGATGGGCGGACTGATCCACATGGCACCGTCCAACATCCTGGCGCTGCTGCCCAGTCTGAGCCTGTCCAAGCGGGTTTCCGGACGGATCAGCAAGACGATTAAGGTGACCCCAGAACTGGCGAAGCGAGTAGCGGCCAGCCGCTCGCGGGATGCCCGCAACACCATGGATACAAAGGAGTTTGAGGGCGGCGCCTTGTACGTCACAACGGCGGGTTCGGCTGCGAACCTTTCCGAATTGTCGGCACGCTACATCTACGGCGATGAGGTCGACCGTTGGGAGAATGACGTCGGCCAGGAGGGTGATCCCATCGTGCTGGCAGAGACGCGGGCGACCAACTTCGGGCGCAATGCCAAGATCTACTTTTCCAGCTCGCCGACGATCAAGGGCGCCTCGCGGATCGCGGACCTGTTCGAGTCCAGCGACCAGCGTTACTACTACGTGCCGTGCCCTTCATGCGGGCATATGCAGGTGCTGGAGTGGGAGCGGCTGCTCTACAGCAAGGACTACCGCACGGTTCATTACCAGTGCGCCGCGCCTGATTGTGACGTGCTGATCGAGGAGCATCACAAGACCGACATGCTTGCCCGTGGCGAGTGGCGTGCCCATGGCAGCGGCGATGGCAAGACCGTGGGGTTCCACCTGAACGCGCTCTACTCGCCGATTGGTTGGAAGGACTGGGCCTCGCTTGCCGAGGAGTTCGAAGACGCCAAGAAGGCCCAGACCAAGGGCGACATGGGCCTGATGCAGGTGTTCTACAACACCCGTCTCGCCAAAGTCTGGGACAGCGCGCAAGAGCAGACCAAGGCTGAAGTGCTGATCGCTCGGGCACGACTGGAGACCTACACCCTCGGCAGTATGCCGGTGGGCGTGCTGATGCTGACCGGCGCAGTCGACGTCCAGGCCAACCGCCTGGAGCTGATGGTGATGGGCTTCGGTGTCGGTATGGAGCGCTGGGTGGTTGATCACCAGGTGATCTGGGGCGATCCGGCCGACGAGCGCACTTGGGCGGTGTTGGATGAAAAGCTCAAGGCCCGATACCGGCATCCCTGCGGTGTTGCCTTGGCGATCCTGGCGACGGGCGTCGACTCTGGTGGTCACCACACCGATGAGGTGTACCAGTTCTGCCGCGTGCGGCGCTGGCGCAACGTATTCGCGCTCAAGGGGGCGAGCAAGCCCGGTAAGCCGGTGATCGCTCAGCGGCCATCCATGGTTGACGTGACGTGGAAAGGGCAGACCGAGCGCGGCGGCGCCGAGCTTTGGTTTGTCGGTACCGACACCGCGAAGGACTGGATCTACAACCGCTACGCCTTCGAGGACGGACCCGGTTCGCTGCACTTTGCCAATGACCTGCCGGACGAGTTCTTCGCCCAGTGCGTGGCCGAGCGCAAGGTCGCCCGGTACGTCAAAGGCTACAAGCGTATCGAGTGGGTCAAGGGCAAGGCCGAGCGTAACGAAGCGCTCGACCTGATGGTGTACTGCCTGGCGATGGCGCATTACCTGGGCATCAATCGTTACCAGGAACACGACTGGGAGCGGGTACGCCAAGCGCTAGCTCAGTCTGGTTTGTTCGACGATGTGTTGGGCGTCAAGCCCGTACAAGGCGAGCGCGTCAATGCTGACGAAACACCTGCACCGGTTGCGGCGCGTCAGTCGCTGCCTGCGCCGTCACCTGCAGCGCCAGAGGCCCAACCGCGACCCGCTGCACCACAACAACGCCGCAGCTCCACCAGCGGTTACCTGAAGAGACGCTGATATGTCGTTTACCCCGAAGCACCTCGAAGTCATCGAGCGCGCCATTGCACGCGGTGAAAAGACCGTGCGCTACAGCGACCGCACGGTGGAGTACCGCTCCATCGACGAACTGCTCAAGGCACGCGACGAGATCCGCACCTCTCTGACCAACGCCGCCGGGCCGCGCTCTCGCGTGGTTCGGCTTACCCACGGAGGCAAGGGACTCTAATGGCCCGACATTATCCGACGCTGACCCGTAACGGATTCTTGCTGCCGTCGAACATCAAGGCCAGTTACGAAGGCGCCGGGGAGGGCCGACGTTCGGCCAGTTGGGAGGCCACCGACAACGGCATCAACAGCATCAACACCCCGGCCTTGCGCAACCTGCGGGCTCGCTCGCGGGCGGCGGTGCGCAATGACCCGTATGCGTTCAATGTCATCGACAAGCGCGTCAGCAACCTGATCGGCACCGGCATTACACCCAGGCCAACGACGGACGACGCGGCACTGCGCAAGCTGAAGCAGCAGCTGTGGGACGACTGGGTGGATGAGGCGGATGCCGATGAGCTTACCGACTTCTACGGCATGCAGGCCCTGGTGGCACGCACCGTGGAGACGGCTGGTGAATGCTTTGTAAGGTTGCGACCGCGCAGCCCAAGCGAAGATTTGGCTGTGCCGCTTCAGCTGCAGGCGCTGGCCCCTGAATTTGTCCCTCACGACAAATTCGAGATGGCCAAAAACGGCAACGTGATCCGCGCCGGTATCGAGTTCAATCCGGCGGGAAAGCGTGTGGCGTACTACATGTACCTATCGCATCCCCGCGACTCGTCGTCGTTGAACGCTGGTTACAACCAGTTGGTGCGCGTACCGGCAACTCAGGTGCTACACATCTTCGAACCAATGGAACCTGGGCAACTGCGTGGAGTGCCGCGCTTGGCGCCGGTATTGAAGCGCTTGCGCAGCCTGGACAACTACGATGACGCGGTGCTGTTCAGGCAGGAAGTAGCGAATCTGTTCGCCGGCTTCATCAAGCGACCGGCCCCTGACAGCGGGCAGCAACCCCGCGACCCTGTCACGGGCCAGTTGCTGACCACCGACCGCGACGGCTTCACGCCAATGGTCGCCTTGGAACCCGGCACTATGCAGGAGCTGGGGCCAGGTGAAGAGGTGGAGTTCTCCAAACCACCGGACGCCGGCAATAACTACCCGGACTTTATGCGGCAGCAGCTGATGGCTGCGGCTGCGGGTTCGGGCACTCCATACGAGATCCTCACCGGCGACATGCGCGAAGTCAACGACCGGGCGCTGCGGGTGGTGCTCAACGAGTTCCGGCGCCGATTGGAGCAGCTGCAATTCGGCGTGTATGTGCATCAGCTGTGTCGCCCGGTGCGCGCCGCGTGGATGGACATGGCGGTGTTGTCCGGCGCCCTGGTGCTGGAGGACTACGCGCAACGGCGCCGCGAATACCTGCGCACACGTTGGGTACCGCAAGGCTGGGCCTACATCCAGCCGGTGCAGGACGTACAGGCGCGGAGGATGGAAGTGCAGGCGGGCTTTGGTTCGCGCAGTGAAATGTGTCTGCGCAACGGCTACGACGCGGAAACCATCGACGCGGAAAACGCTGCCGACCTCGCCAGGTCCACGGACCTTGGCCTCAACTACACGACGCTTGATGCCATCGAGACGTTTGATGAAAAGGAACAACCATGAGCAAAAAATCCAAGCCCCGCGTTTATGACAAGGCGGGCAAGCAGGTCAAGGTCGCCGATAAGAGCTGGTACACCTTTCAGGCCAGCGGCGAAGCCGAGCAGCGCAGCATCGAAATTTTTGTGTACGGCGAGATCGGCGCCTGGGGCGTCACCGCCAATCAGTTTGTGCAGGATCTGCGCGCCATGGATGACGGCGTGTCGCCGGTGATTGCCGCGTTCAACAGCATCGGCGGCGAGTTGTTCGATGGCCTGGCGATTCACAACGCGTTGTCCCGGCTGGGCGAACGCTGTACGGGAAGGATCGACGCCTTGGCGGCGAGCGCGGCCAGTGTCGCGGTGTGCGGCGCTCACCGGGTGGTGATCGCGGCCAACGCCATGTTGATGATCCACAACCCCTGGACATACGCGGCGGGCGATGCCGAGGACTTGCGCAAGGTCGCCGATGCGCTCGACCAGACCTTGGAAGCGATCATCGCGGCCTACAAAGCCAAGGCGCCGGACATCGACGAAGTCGAGCTGCGGCGCATGGTCAACGCGGAAACCTGGCTCACGGCCAACGAAGCGGTGGCACTGGGCTTGGCCGATGAAGTGGGCGACGGGCTAAAGGTCAAAGCCTGTCTCGGCCAGGGCGCTGTGCTGCAGCGTTTCCAGCACGCACCGGCTGAACTGCTCGCCCAGTTGGACGAAGAGCCCGAAGCCGAACCGCCGGAACCCGATCCAGCGCCCGTGTTGGACGCGGCCAAGCTGGCGCTGATGGTCACGCAGAGATGTGCAGCGGCGGGCATCAGCAACTTGGTGGAGCCATTGCTTGCCACCACCAAGCTGGAAAGCGAAGCCGTGGTCCAGGCCGCGCTGACCAATGCCAAAGCATTGCACGGCCTCTGTGTCGCGGCACGCCTACCAGAGCTGACCGGCGAGTTCATCACGGCCGGTTTGGACCAAGCCTCAGTCCGTGCGCGGCTGTTCGACAAGCTGGTGAGCAGCGGCGGCACCTTTGAAATCAACAACAGCCTGCCGCTGGACGATGACCCCGCACTCACGGTCAAGGCCAAACAGGTCGACACCCACACAATCTGGGCCATCCGTCAGGCGGCACAAAACGGTAACTCGAAAGGAGTAAGAGCATGAAAACTGAATCGATGCACGCAGGCGAGTTCCTGCTGTCAGAGGGCGCTGGCAACATTTCCCGCGAAGCGATCAACGTCGCCGCTGGTGCCGCCTTGGAGCCTGGTCAGATTCTTGGCCTGGTCACCCTGACCGGCGAGTTCGCCCCCTATAATCCGACCGCCGAAGACGGTACCGAAAACGCCATCGCGATCCTCTACGCACCGCTGGGCGAATCGGATGTGCCGCGTCGCGGTCGCGCCATCGTGCGATTGGCCGAGGTCAGTGAAGCGCATTTGACCGGCCTCGATCCCGCCGCCGAAAAGGCCCTGGCTACCCATTTCGTGATCGTCCGCTAAGACTGTCGACCTGTTTGTTCATCCCGCCGAGTGCGGGATTTTTCATTTCTGGAGAGTACCTCATGGCCGATATCGCCATTTTTGAAGACGATGCATTCAGCGTCTCCTCGTTGACCGCTGCAATCAATGACCAGGAATACCTGCCGGGCCGCATCAGCAGCCTCGGCCTGTTCCGCGAAGAAGGCATCAGCACCCTGACCGTGCAGATCGAGAAGGACGGCGACACCCTGGCCCTGGTGCCGGCGGGTGAGCGCGGTACTTCGGGCCTAGTGGTGGGCGGGACCAAGCGTCAGATGATTCCCTTCAACACTGTGCACTTGCCTGAACGCTTCACCATCAAGGCCGATGAGATCCAGGGCATCCGAGCTTTTGGCTCGCGCACCGAGCTGCAATCCGTGCAGGATGTGGTCAACAAGCGCCTGGCGAAGGCCCGCCGCCAGTTGGACGCCACTCACGAATTCCAACGCATGGGCGCCCTGAATGGGCAAATCCTGGATGCGGACGGCAAGACTTCGCTGCTGGATATCTATAAGACCTTCGGCGTGGTCCGCAAGAAACTGCCAATGGGCTTGGGTAACCCCGACACTGAACTGCGAGTTCGCGCCGGTGAAGCCCTCGACATGCAAGAGGAAGCCCTGGGCAGTATCACCAGCACGGGCTCGCGCGCTTTTTGCGGTAAGAACTTCTGGAACAAGCTGATCGTCCACAAGTCGGTCAAGGAGACCTACCTCAACACCATGCAGGCGGCCTCTCTGCGCGGTGATGCCCGTGAAAGTTTCGAGTTCGGCGGGATCGTCTGGGAGCGCTATCGCGGCAAGGTCGCCGGTGTGTCGTTCGTCCACGACGACAAGGCCCTGTTGATCCCGGAAGGGGTGCCCGATCTGTACATCTCGTCATTTGCCCCGGCCGATTATATGGAAACGGTCAACACCCAAGGCATCCCGTACTACAGCAAGATCGAGCCGTTGCCCTTCAACAAGGGAGTGGCCGGTGAAGCCCAGTCCAATCCGTTGCACCTGTGCACGCGGCCGCTGGCGCAGATCCTGCTGGAACTCTGACCGTGGCTTTCCGCGATCTGATCGACGACATCGACGACGTGGTGTTCGAAACCCTGGGCGACAGTGCCCAGATCGAAGGCCGCGTCGAAACGGTGCTGGGTATGTTCGCTGCACCCTGGAAAGCGCCGCAGTTCGGCAAGGTCCACACCGGGTTACGCGAGCCTCGCTTCGAGATCCGCGTGAAGGATTCGGCCGGCCTCAGCAAGGGCTTGCGGGTCACCATCGACCTGCCAGCCTTGGATGGCGGTGGCGACTACGACCTGCTGCAACTGGAGCCCGGTGGCGATGGCTTGGTGGCCCTGATCTTGAGGAAGCGTCCATGAGCGTTGGTAGCCATGTTCAGCAGAACCGCGACAGCGGGATGATCAACATCAGGCCGTCGGCAGTGCATTCCCAGGCCTTGCGTGAGTTCGGCCAGTTGGTGCCCAAGGCTGCTGCAGCGGCTCAGCGTCGAGCGATAAACAAGACGTTGGGCTGGCTGCGTACCCACATCGCCCGCGCCGTGGGCAAGCAGGAACGCATCGCCATCGGCGCCGTCCGGCAACGCCTGCGGGCGTACCCGGTTAGTGGCGGGGCGATGCGGGGCAAGTTGTGGTTTGGGGTCAACGCCATCGAGGCCAGCCGGATTGGTAAGGCTCGGCAAACCCGCAACGGTGTCTCGGTGGCAGGACGGCGGTACCAGGGCGCGTTCTTTAAGCAGGTGTATGGCAGCAGCCCTGACATCTGGATCCGCACGTCGAGCAAGCACTTCAACGCTACGGACTATCCCGGCAGCACGCAGGGGCGGCGCAGCTCGGGCTTTGTCGCGGAAAGCGACAACCGCTTCCCGCTGGCGAAAGCCAAGGTCTCGCTGGATCAGGTGCGACCGCACTTCGACAGCTGGGTGAAACGCGCAGACGAACGCTTGCTGGAGATACTCAAGCAAGAACTCAACTTTGAACTGCAGAAATACCTCAAGGGGTCCGCCCGTGTCTGATCAGCCTTTCAGCCTCGACAGGCTCTATGAGGCCATCGAGCAGCACCTACAGGAAAAGTTGCCTGGGATTCAGGGAGCGTCGTTCTGGCCGGATCTATCGGCAGACACCAGCATCCCCACGCCGGTGGTGCTGCTGGAGATGGCCGAGATGGAGCCGGCACCGGATATCGGTACCGGTGAAACGGCGCTGACCTGCAAGTTTGAGGCGCGGATCATTGTCGATTCGATCAGCGCAGATCCGCAACGGCAGGCCGTGCAGTTGGCCTCCCAACTGGCGGTGCTTCTGCGAGGGCAGAGCTGGGGCCTCGAGGTCGATTGCGCCGAATTTGTACGCTCCACCCAGGACTGGACCAAGCCCGAACTGGACGGCTATTTCGTCTGGCTGGTGGAGTGGGATCAGACGGTCTACCTGGGCGCCGAAGAATGGCCGTGGCCGGATGAGCCGCCGGGTTCGCTGGTCATCGACTTGGGGCCTGGCGTTGGGCAGATCAATCCGGGAGATCTGCAATGAGTTATGCCAGCGCCCAGCATGACCGGATGATCGCCTCAACGGTAATGCCCTGTGTCGTGGTGGCGGTCGATCTGACCACCGCCATGGTGCGTGTGAAGTCCGGCGACTGGACCAGCGCCTGGGTGCGCTGGCATAGCCAGGCGGCAGGCAAGGCGCGTCATTGGCGGGTGCCGAGCACGGGGGAGCAGGGTGCGTTGATCAGTCCCAGCGGCGAACCTGCGATGGGCACCTTCATCCCCGGCCTGTACGGCAATGCTGGCGCGCAGCCGGACAACCGCGACCACGTCGAGGTGTGGCGTTTCGACGATGGCGGCTCCCTGGTCTACGACTGGGAAGCCAACAGCTACACCATCGACCTGCCGGCCGGGACCGTGACCGTCAAGGTAGGTGGGTCTGTACTGGAGATGACGCCGGACAGCACGCGACTGGTTTCGGGCGAGATCAACCTGGTGGGCGCGGTCACCATCGACGGCGCTACCCAGATCAACGGCACGCTGAACACAACTGGCGACATCAATAGTGCCGGCAAGGTCATCGATGCCGGCGGCAATACGCCGAACCACAAACACTGAATCTGACCCTCCCTGTGCGGGTTTTTCGTTTTAGGAGCATCCACTGATGAGCAAGAACAAAACCGATAGTCAGGACGAAGCGGGACCTGTTCGCGTTTTCCGCGACACGCTCTTCACCTCGCGCACGCTGGTCCTTCCTGACGGCAGCACCTTGGCGGTGAGCAAGGCACGTGTGACGGCTACCAGCGATGAACAGTTCGCCTTCCTTAAGGCCCATCCGGAACTGCAGCAGGAGTAATCCCGATGATCGGAATGGATCGCCACACCGGCAAACCGCTGTCCGGTCTCGACCATCTCCGGCAGTCCATTGGGGACATTCTCGGCACGCCCGTGGGCAGTCGGCGTATGCGGCCTGAATACGGCAGCCTGATCCGGCGCTTTGTCGATCTACCGGTTAACGCCGGTTGGAAGAGCGCGGTGCAGGCCGAGGTGGCTCGCTCGCTGGGGCGTTGGGAGCCGCGGCTGAAACTGGAACAGGTGCAGGTCGTTGCTATCGTCAGCGGCCGTATCGACTTCAAATTAACCGGCGAGTATCTGGGCGAACGCCTGCTGCTGGAGGTGTCAGCATGAGCACGGTGGATTTATCGGCATTGCCGGCACCGCAGGTGCTGGAAGCGATAGACTATGAGGCGCTATATCAAGAGGGGCTCGCCGCTTTTCGCGAGCACATGGGCGATAACTGGTCGGCCTCGCTCGAAAGCGATCCGGTGGTCAAGCTGGTGGAGTTGGGCGCCTACGGCAAGATGCAGAATCGCGCACGGGTCAACGATGCCGCCAAGGCGCTGATGCTGGCGTATGCGCAAAAGGAGGATCTAGATCAGCTCGCGGCCAACGTCAAACTCCAGCGCCTGGTCATTCAGCCGGCGAATCTGCTGGCAGTGCCACCGGTAGACGAGGTTAAAGAGTCCGACGACGCTCTGCGCGAGCGTATCCAGTTGGTCTACGAAGGGCTAACCACGGCCGGACCGCGCAACAGCTACATCTTCCATGCGCGCAACGCGTCGGCATTGGTCGCCGATGCTACGGCGGAAAGCCCATCACCGGCTGTGGTGGTTGTGACTGTGTTGAGCCTGACCGGCAGCGGTCAGGCCGATCAAGCATTGCTTGACGTTGTGCATGCCAAGCTTAGTGACGATGACGTCAGGCCGTTAGGCGACCGCCTCATTGTGCAAAGCGCCGAGATACTCAAGTACCGGATCGATGCCGTATTGCATATGCAGGGCGCTGGCCCGGAAAACGACGCGATCCTGGCCGAAGCCATCAAGCGCATCAAAGCCTGGATCAATCCGCGAAAGCGCCTGGCGTTGGAGGTTGCGCAATCCGGTGTCGATGCCCAGCTGCACATCAGCGGCGTTGGCCGGGTCGAGCTGCTCAACTGGGTTGATCTGGAACCAACCAAATTTCAGGCAGCATATTGCACGGGCTTTAGCGTTGTCCTTGGGGGCTCGACATGACCAGTCTGCTCCCCCTGAACAGCACGCAGCTGGAGCGAGCCATTGAGGCCACCTTGGTTGAGAAAACCAAGATTCCGTTACGCGACCTCTACAACCCTGACACCTGCCCGGCGCACCTGTTGCCGTGGCTGGCCTGGACCTGGTCGGTCGACCGTTGGGACAACAAATGGTCGGAGGCCATCAAGCGTTCGGCCATTCGCTCTGCGTTTTACGTACATGCCCACAAAGGCACCATCGGCGCCCTGCGTCGAGTGGTCGAGCCTCTTGGCTACCTGATCGAGGTGCTGGAGTGGTGGCAGACCACTCCCAAAGGAATTCCCGGCACCTTCGCCTTGAAGGTCGGCGTACTTGAAACCGGTATCACCGAAGAGATGTACCTGGAGCTGGAGCGCTTGATCGACGACGCCAAGCCCGTTAGCAGGCCCTTGACCGGGCTGGCAATCAGCTTGGAAACCCAGGGCGCCATACACATCGGTGTCGCCCTCTACGAAGGCGATGTAATCGACGTCTACCCACCCGTGCAGCGTGACATTGATGTCACCGGCTACATCGGCGTGGTCGGGCGCGAACACAGCATAGACACTCTGGACGTTTACCCATGATTGATCGCAACTCGCAATTTATGGCGATCCTCACCAACGTGGGGGCCGCAAAGCTGGCTAATGCTAATGCCCTGGGCATTCCCTGGAACCTCACTGCGCTGGGCGTCGGCGATGCCAACGGCACTGACCCGGTCCCCAGTGCAACCCAGACCAAGCTGATCAACGAGCAGCGACGGGCGCCACTGAATCAACTGCGCGTTGATCCGGTCAACGCGGCGGTGATCATCGCTGAGCAGGTCATACCGGCAGATGTTGGGGGCTGGTGGATCCGCGAGATCGGCTTGTACGACTCGGACGGTGACCTGGTCGCAGTTTCAAACTGTGCACCGAGTTTTAAGCCGGCGCTGGATCAGGGTTCAGGCCGTACACAAATTGTGCGGATGAACTTTATTGTTTCAAGCATCAACAACATCGTGCTGAAGATCGATCCGGCGATTGTGCTGGCGACTCGTGAATATGTTGATCTGGCTATCACCGAAGCCGTTAATAAGCAGGACTCCAAGCATTCGGTGCTGGTTGCCACCACGGCGAACATCGCCCTGAACGGCATTCAGACTATCGACGGCATGCTGCTTGCGGCAGATGCCCGCGTCCTGGTGAAAGACCAGGTCCAGGCGAAAGACAATGGCATTTACGTAGTACCAGCCAACGGCGCCTGGAAACGTGCGCAGGATGCAGATGCCAGCATCGAGGTGACGCCTGGCCTCTTCGTCACCGTCGAGAAAGGCACGGCCAACGGCGATAGCATTTGGCAGCTGGTGACTGATGCGCCGATTATATTGGGTACTACCGCGTTGACTTTTGAAGTCATCGCAGGACGCACCGGTATCGGGGCTGGCACCTACCGCAGCTTGACTGTGGATAAGCTCGGACGCGTAATCGCAGGTACGAATCCGACAACGCTCGCGGGCAGCGGGATCACCGACGGCGCGACAAAAACCGAGTTGTACGACGAAGTTGCTAAGTTGCTGCCAAAGTCTGGCGCCAAAGTATCGGGTTCATTTACTTTGGATAACGGCACAGAAGACACCCCGCAGTTTGGTTTTAAAACGCCAACTGCTGAAGCGTACATAGATCTATGCGACAGGAGTGTCCGAATTTTTGCTAAAAGCGGTGAAGTTAATTCTGCGCCACTTAATTTGAATCTTGAGTCTAAGGTTGCCGAGGTTTTCGGGCATGTAGTATGGGATTCGGGTAATTTTGACCCTTCATTAAAAGCAGCTAAAGCCACCACTTTAGCGGGCTACAATATCACCGACGCGTTGACTGCGGTGCAGGTCAATAATGCGTTATCACAATGCATCAAACTCTCTCAGTTCGTACCATCCGGGTCAGCTCCGGTGTTTCAGTCAGCCGGATTTGGGGCGATTGCTGGTATCGCAGGAGGCGCCGGCACGGTCCAAGTCAGCGGAGGAGATGGCATATCCTCTGCGGTGATGTGCTTTCATCGACCTGGCAATTATGGGGTCATGTTTGGTCTGGATACTGATAATCAGCTCAAGCTAGGTGGATGGTCGGCGGGCGCGGTAGCCCATACCATATGGCATTCAGGTAATAGGCCGAAAAATACAGCTCTACTTGCGCCAACTGGATGGAGAAAAGACGCGGACACGGGCGAGATCATTCAGTGGCTTGAGTATTCTTTTGACGATATGCCAACTATAAAGACAATAAGCGTAACTTGGCCATTTCAGTTTCCAACGCAGTTTATAAACGCGAAAGTAAGCTTTCGTAAAACCACGGCAGCGCCTGCATGTATACAGGGTTACTACTCGGCTCCTAGCGTGTCAGGTTGCACTGTATATGTCGAGGAATGGTCGGGAGTTACACAAACAGGGATAACGGTAGTTGTCGAAGCTAGGGGCTTTTAGGGATGAAGATATTCTATAGTGCGAAGTCAAACACGTTTTTTAATGAGGCGTTCCATGGATCTCGGACCATTCAGTTACCTGATCCTGAATGGAAGCGCCCGAGTATGAAGGTGTCTGACCTTAACTGGATTCCTCCCGATATCCAGGTACCTAACCCGGCCTGGGTTGAGGGTGACGGATCGGTCCCTGAAACAATTTCGGCCCCCGATGTTGATGCAACTCCACCAATGATCGACACGCCGGACGTGGATGCTGTACAGCCAATTATTACTGTCCCTAACCCGGCATGCTTGCTCCCGCCAGCGGCTGAGCTTGTTGAAATTACTCAGGAAGATCACGACGCTATCTTTCGGGCTGTCTCAACTGGCAAATCGACCTTTAGGGGGGGTAAAGATGGTCGGCCGATCATCATTGCGACGCCTGGGCTGACTCTGGAAGAGTTGGAATATAGCGAGCGTGCCTTTCGAGATAAGACTCTTTTGCTCACTGATACGCTGGTCGCACGTCATCGTGACGAGCTGGAGGCTGAACGGGCTACAACCCTCACCACCGAGCAGTACAAGCAGTTGCAGGGCTACCGGCAGGATCTGCGCGACTGGCCTGAATCGGCGCACTTCCCGGCACTTGAGTACAGACCGGAACAGCCGGCATGGCTGGCTGAGTTGATCCTATAACGCCCCGCATTGACGGGGCGTTTTCTTTTCCGTTACGCGCATCACGACCAACCCACGGCCTCGCTTCTGCGGGGCTTTCTCGTTTTTGGAGTTCAACCATGAGTAATGCAGGTGGTTTTTTTCACGGCGTCACCGTGACCAACGTCGACACCGGCACGCGGCCTATCGCTGTGCCGTCTTCGTCGATCATCGGTCTCTGCGATACCTTCACCCCTGGTCCTGCTGCCAGTGCCTTGCCCAATCAGTTGATGCTGATCACCCGCGAAAGCGAAGCCATCGCCGCCTGGGGCGCAGACGCGGCAATCACCAAGGCGGTGAAGGCCATCTACGTTCGCTCCAAGGCCGTGATCGTTGCCTGCGGCGTGGAAAAGCTGGCAGACGCCGCAGCGCAGACCTCGGCCATCATTGGCGGTGTCCTGGCTAACGGCACTCGCACCGGCATGCAGGCACTGCTCGATGGCAAGAGCCGCTTCAACGCACAGCCGCGCTTGCTGACCGTACCCAAACACACCGCAACGTTGCCCGTCGCTACCGAGCTTGTGGCGCTGAGCGACAAGCTGCGCGCGATTGCAATCATCGACGGCCCTAACACCACCGATGAAGCCGCGATGGAGTACCGCGAAAACTTCGGTAGCAAGCGTGTGTTTCTGGTCGACCCTGGTGTGCAGTACTGGGACACCGCGCTCAGTGCCACCGTCGATGCTCCCGGTTCTGCCTGGGTCGCCGGGCTCTTCGCCTGGACCGATTCGGAGTACGGCTTCTGGGCCTCGCCGTCGAACAAAGAATTTGTCGGCATCACCGGTACCGGCCGGCCTATCGAGTTTCTCGACGGCGACGAAACCTGCCGGGCCAACCTGCTCAATAACGCGCAGATCACCACCATCATCCGCGATGACGGCTACCGCCTGTGGGGCAACCGCACCTGTTCGAGCGATCCGAAGTGGGCGTTTGTCACCCGCGTGCGGACCATGGACATCGTGATGGACGCGATTCTCTACGGCCATAAATGGGCGGTCGACCGCTCGATCACCAAGACCTACGTCAGCGATGTCACCAATGGCCTGCAGGCCTTTATGCGCGACCTGAAAAATCAGGGTGCGGTGATCAACTTCGAGGTGTTCGCGGACCCCGAGTTGAACACGGCCAGCCAGCTGGAGCAGGGCAAGGTCTACTGGAACATCCGCTTCACCGATGTGCCGCCGGCAGAAAACCCCAACTTCCGCGTCGAGGTCACCAACCAGTGGCTGACCGAAGTCCTCGACACTAACGCATAAGGAGAGCCGCAGATGGTTCCGCAAACGCTCTACAACATGAACGCCCATATTGACGGCGTAGCCTTTAACGGTGAGATGACCAGCGTGACGCTCCCCAAGCTCACCTTGAAAACCGAAGAGCATCGCGCCGGTGGCATGGATGCTCCGGTCGAGATGGACCAGGGCATGGAGAAACTGGAGGCCAGTTTCGCCGGCAAAGGTGCGCGCCCGGAGGCCATGAAGTTTTATGGCCTGGCCGATCAGACCGCGTTCAACGCGGTGTTCCGTGGCTCCTTCAAAGGCCAAAAAGGTGCGACCACGGCGGTGGTCGCCACCGTGCGCGGCATGCTCAAAGAGATTGATCCGGGCGACTGGAAAGCCGGCGAGGCGGGCGAGTTCAAGTACTCCGTGGCTGTCAGCTATTACAAGCTCGAAGTCGCCGGCCGACTGATGTACGAAATCGATCCGGTTAACTGTGTCCGGGTTATCAACGGTGTGGATCAACTTGCCAGCGTTCGCCGCGACCTCGGCCTGTAACGGAAGCGTCTCTAATGAAAGTGAAAAAGCTGAAATTGATTCCGTCCTGGCTGACCTTTGGCTCAGACAGCGCGACGATCACCCTGACGCGCCCGAGTGATGTAAACGGCGTCAAGGTCGACCAGTTGAACCTGCGCGCTCCGACGTTGCGCGAGGTGCGCGCCTCTGACGCAATCGGTGGTGCCGACGCGGTGTTACGTGAGGTGACCTTGTTCGCCTCACTGACTGACGCCGGCACCAAGGACATTGATGGGCTCAAGCTGACGGACTATGCGCGGGTGCAGACGGCCTATTCGCAGTTGCTGCTGGACGCAGGGCTGCCCGACAAGGAAGGCGAACTGCCGACCTGGTTGGTGGTTGGCCCTGACGGTGCGGTCGTCACGCTCTCCAGGCCGTATGACTTCAATGATATGAAGCTCGACCGCCTGATGTTGCGTGCACCCACCGTGCGTGACGTGCGTGCCGCGACCTCGGCGTCAAATGGCGACGACGATCAGCGCGATACGATCCTCCTGGCCAACCTGTCTGAATCCGATACCAAGGATCTGGAGGGGCTCAAGCTGACGGACTACCAGCGGCTACAAGCCGCCTACTTTCGCCTGGTGCAGGACGACGGGGTTTAACGCCGAACTGCAGAAGCAGGTCGCGAAGCGCTTGGCGACGCAGTATTCATTTGCCGCCAATGAAATCGAGACCATGCCCTTTTCCACGATGATCTGGTGGCTCATGGACTGAGCCCTGCATCCCTGCCTGGAGAGTTCTCATGGCAAACAACCTGGCGCTCGGCCTGGTCATCGGCGGCGTCGTCAGCTCCACGGTCGGCGCCGCCTTCAAGGACGTTGAAGGCCGTATCAAGAAACTCGGCGAAACCGGCACCAAGGCTCGCGTGCTGCAGAGCACTATTGGCGACACCATCCGCCTGCGGGACGAATGGAAAAAGGCCCACGACACCGGTGCGGCGTCGGCGGATGGTCTGTTGCGAAAACTGGAGGGCAACCTCAAAACGCTGAAAGAGCAGGGCATTGAGGTCAGCAAGTTGCGTAAGGAATACCGGGCCCTCGGCCAGGTAGCGCGTGGCGCCGAACTCAAGGCGCTGGGCCACACGCAGATCCAGCAGGGCAAAGAGGGGATGAAAAACTCTCTCGGCCAAGCGGCGGTGCTCACGGGGTCATTGGCTATTCCAACCAAGATCTCCGGCGATTACCAGGCGCAGATCCGCCAGATGTCGTTGTGGGCACACACCGCTGGTACCGGCGATGAGGCCAAGTTGGCGGCGAGCATCAGCAAGGTCGCGGCAGATAAGGGCATGAGTCAGCAACTGCTCGCGAAGTCGGTCGGCGCCTTGATCGAAAAAGGCGTTGATTGGGATGTGGCCACCTCCTATGCCGGGCAGATTGCGGACCTGATCGACGGTCAAGGCATGGAGCCTGAAACCATCGCGACCCTGATCAACTCCTTCAAGGAAGCCGGGGTCAAGCAGGGAGATATGGCGGCGATGCTGGGCCAGGTCGCAGCCGCCGGTGACATCGGTGCGTTTGGTCCTAAGGACATGGCGAAGTATTTGCCGGCGATGCTCGGCAACATCAAGCGTCTGGGCATGGAAGGCCCCGAGGCGGTGCGCTTCCTGGGTGCCAGCCTGCAGTCGCAGTACTCGCAAACTCAGGACTCTGCGGCTGCTGCCACCAACATGAACAACCTGCTCAACGCTGTGATCAGCAGCACCAGTCAGGAACGGTTCGCCAAGGAAGGCTACGACTTGGCCGGCTCAATACTCGCCGCGACCAAAAGCGGCAAGGCAGCAAATCCGGTCGACGCGTTCATCATGCTCAGCGAGCAGTTGATCAGGAAGCAGGATCCGGCCAAGGCCAAGAAAATTGAGGCACTCAAGGCCAAGATCAAGGCCTCGGCGGACGGTAGTGCTGAGGAAGAGCAGGCCATGGTCGCGCTGACCGAGGCGGCCGGGTTAGCGACCATCGTCAGTGATCAGAGCGCCAGTGCGGGTTTGCTCGCGCAGATCAAATATGGCGACAAGATCAAGGCGGACATGGCGACCATCGAGAAAACAGACGGTAAGGCCAAGATTGAAGCCGATGCGGCGAAGGCGCGTGAGACGTCCAACAGGAAGTGGGCCAGTGCCACTGCAGGCATTGAGTCGTCGATGACGCGCATCGGTGATGCGTTGCGGCCGCTGACGGACGTGGCGGCAGATGGCCTGGCGAAAGTGGCCTATGGGCTTGGCGAATTGGCAGGTCGCTTTCCGACAGTGGTCAGCGGGGCGGCTGTGCTGGCTGCTGGTGTTGTCGGCCTGGGCGCGGCGATCAACGCGATCAAGATCGGCAAGGGACTGCTCAACGTTGCGCGTGGGTCGCTGATGGGCAATCCAAACGTTATCCAGCGGGTGTTCGTCACCAATCCCTCAGGCGGTGCTGGCGGGGTCGACGTAGGTGATGGAAAGCGGCGTCGAGGCAAGGGCAAGCGTGGTCGTGGTGGTCGAGGCGCTATTCCTGGTGCTGCTGCAGCGGCGGCGCCACTTGGCGCAACGGCCAGCCGGTTTGCGCCCAAGGCCATGATGGGCAAGGGGCTTGGGTTCGCCAAGGTTGGCGCGCCCATGGCGCTGATCGAGGCGGGGTTGATCGCCGCTGATACCTATCAAAACGCCGAGACCCGCGATGAAAAGGCCGAGGGCTACGGTAATGCCGCTGGCACCTTGGCCGGAACATTGGCCGGTGCTGCTGCGGGCGCCGCGATTGGTTCGGTGGTGCCGGTGATTGGCACCGTGGTCGGCGGATTGATCGGCGGGTTCCTCGGCAGCTGGGGTGGCGGCGAGTTGGGCGGTGCTGTGGGCAAGGCTGCGTTCGGTGGACCGGACGCTCCGGCCGAGCGCCTGATGCTGCCGGCTCAGCCATCGCCGTTGCGGTTGCCGCCACCAGGTGCGCCGGCTCTGCCGCATCTGGCGCAGATCGCGCCGTCGCTATCGTCCGGTCCGTTGATGCTGAAAACGCCTGCAGCACCGGGGCCAGCTTTGGGTGATGTGTCGCGCTCGTTGGCGGCTGCTCCCACAGCAACTGCGGCTCCGGCCGTGCTGGCTGCTGGACTGGCCGCGAAGCCGGAACCGACTCGGGTTGAGCAGCAGTGGACGTTCTCCCCAACCATGCCGGTGACTGTGCACGGCGACGTCAAGGATCCACGGCAGCTCGCGCAGGAAATGATGCCGCACCTGCGCCAGATGTTTGAGGAGTTCAGTCGGGAGCAGGGGCGGCGCAACCTCTTTGATGCCCCTCACGTTTAAGGAGTTTTCATGGCTTACATGGAGCAACTGCAATCCGGCTTTAAATCCCTGGTCCAGGCCGGGGAGGCAGGGCGGCACAGCATCGACGATATGATTGGGCCTGTGAACGGCGCCATAGGCGAAATCACCGGGGCAGCTGATGAACTGTCCAGTATTCCCGGTGTTGCACCTAGTGTCGGCGATAAGCTGCAGCGGGTAATGCGCGGGATCAACGCGGCGCAGTCCAAGGTTGGCATGGTGTTGTCGACCTACAGCAAGGCAACCCGTGCGATATCTGCGATTGACGAGCGCCTGGGCACCTTAAAGGAACAAGCCGCCCGGGCCAGCACGGCGATCAACCAGATGGCCGGCAAGGTCAGTCCAAACCTGGCGAATATTTTGCCCACCAGCGCTCTGGCACCCAATACCACACCCATGGCGGAAGCGGTCAAACCGTTTCCCCACCTGCTGATCTTGCAGCCGCTGCAGGCGAATGCGCAGCCGTTCTACTTCAACCTGGACACGGCGGCGTTTAACGAACTTCGCCGGCAAACGGAATTCCGCTGG
The DNA here is from genome assembly GCF_025466155.1 of Pseudomonas sp. 13B_2.1_Bac1. NCBI lineage: Bacteria > Pseudomonadati > Pseudomonadota > Gammaproteobacteria > Pseudomonadales > Pseudomonadaceae > Pseudomonas > Pseudomonas sp. 13B_2.1_Bac1. The sequence goes on from NZ_JANLOH010000001.1 coordinate 32,740, forward strand.
GCCTCGCAAGAGCGCCTCAGTCGTCGGCCAGCACAGCAAGCGGTGGGAGTGGGGGAGGATAAGCTCAGCCTCAAAGGCCTGATCTTTCCCACGTTCAAGGGTGGGTTAAAGCAACTCGACATCCTGCGTTCAATTGGTGGGCAGTTGCTGCCCTTGAATCTGACCACCGGCTACGGCGTTGTCCTCGGCACCTGGTGTCTGCGCAGTATGGATGAGGAACAGGGCGCGCTGCTGGCCGGCGGGATCCCGCGCAAGCAAACCTTTAGTTTGGAGTTCTCGCGCTATGGCGATGATATGCAGAACGTCTGACGGCGACCTGCTGGATACCCTGTGTTATCAGCATTACGGACACCTCAATGGCACGGTCGAGGCGGTGCTGGCGGCCAATCGGTTGTTGGCGGATGAGCCGCAGCCGTTGCGTGCTGAGTTGCTGATTACGTTTCCGGAGATAGAGCGACCGGCGGTTGAGCAGGTTCAGCTGTGGGATTGAATGTTGAGGACTACCCATGAAACCCATATTTTGTATCGTCGCGGATGGCACTGATATAACGGCCTTGATTAACGACCGCCTGCTGTTGCTGCGCACGCTGGACAAGCCTGGCATGGAGTCAGATGAGTTCGAGCTGCGTATCGATGACCGTGACGGCGCCGTCGCACTGCCCAAGAAGGGCGCCGGGATCGAGGTCTACCTTGGTTATGACAGCAAAGCGATGGCGCGCTTGGGTCGGTATACCGTGGATGACATTGAGGTCTCCGGTCCGCCGGACACTCTGGTCATTCGCGGCAAAGCCAGCGACATGCGCGGCAGTGGCAAGACGACCCGCAGCGGCAGTTGGGAAAATGCACCGCTGTCCAGAATCGTCAGCGACATTGCTGCACGCAATGGTTGGATGCCTGAATGCCCCGTAGCCACTGTTGTTCCCAGGATTGATCAGATGAACGAGTCGGACTACAACTTCATCACCCGGCTCGCCAAAAATCACGACTGCACGGCGAAGGTAGCTGACAGCAAGTTGCTTGTGCTACCGCGTCAAAGCGGGCAGACCGCCAGTGGCAAAAGCCTGCCGACTATTCCCATCCGGCGCAGTGACGTCAGTCGCTGGCAATTCCGCTTCGCCGACCGCACCACTCAGAAGGCCGTCAAGGCCAGCTACCAGGACAAGAAAACCGGCGATCTGGTCAACCTGACCTTGGACAACGACGACGCGCCTGAAGGCTTGCCGCCGGTTCATACCGACCGGCACATCCACCCGAACAAGTCCGCTGCTGAACAAGCGGCCAAGGCCCGGCTGGCAGCGTTCAACCGCTCGACCGCCGAAGTTCGGCTGGAGATGCTGGGGCGCACTGATCTGTTTGCTGAGCGCCAGATCAATGCCCAGGGCTTCAAGGACGGATTGGACGGGGAGTTCCTGATCGACTCGGTGGAGCAGGTGTTCACCCAGTCCGGCTGGAGTACCACGGTTGAATGCAATGCAGGGAAGAAGGGTAAGGCCAAGGCGGCCGGTAAGAAAAAGAAAGCGCCCAAGGAGATCAAAGTTCTGGAACTGTAAGTCACCGCACGTGCTTCACCACCCGCCGCCATCGAGCGGTATTTTTTTGTCCGGGAAAAAGCGATGTCCATCACTGAGCAACAACTCCAGCGCATCATGCCCAACGCCCGCCGGCAAGCGGGCGTTTTTGTGTCCGCGCTCAACGCGGCCATGACCAACCGTAAGATCGATACACCGAAACGTCAGGCAGCGTTCCTTGCCCAGGTCGGCCATGAGTCCGGCCAACTGCAGTACGTGCGTGAACAGGGGGGCGATCAATACCTCAGCAAGTACGACACCGGCACGCTCGCTGCCAGGTTGGGGAACACGCCTGCCGCCGACGGAGACGGACAACGCTATCGTGGCCGTGGGCTGATCCAGATCACCGGCCATGACAACTACCTGCGCTGCAGCCTGGCGCTGTTCGGTGATGAACGATTGCTGCGCACGCCGGAGCTGCTGGAGCTACCGCAATGGGCTGCCGAGTCTGCGGCTTGGTTCTGGTCGGTGAATGGGTTGAACGCGCTCGCGGATCAAGAGCAGTTCAAAACCATCACGCGCCGGATCAATGGCGGGCTCAACGGCCTGGAGGATCGCCTGCAGCTTTGGGCCAGGGCGAGGGCGGTACTATGCGTCTCCTCGACCTGATCCCCTCGCAATTTCGTGTCGCTGCCGTCTGTGTGCTGCTGCTCGTGCTGGTTGCGGGATCTGCTGCACTTGCCTGGACCGCTCAAGGCTGGCGATACGGCCAGCAGCTGGAGCGCCAGGCCAGGCTTCACGCCGACACCCTCAACGACTTATCCAAAGCTGCTGCTGCTCTGCAGCGCAACGAGCAGGACAAACGCCTCGCCCTGGAGCAGCGCCTGCAGAACAAAGACGAAACCCATTACAAGGAATTGACCGATGAGCAAACCAAGCAGGCTCGTCTGCGTGATCGCCTGGCTACTGCTGATCTGCGGTTGTCAGTCGTACTCGCCTCCACCGAACCCACCAGCGGCTGCTCAATGCCAACCACCACCGCCACCGGCCGCGTGGTTCATGGCCCCGCAAGAGCCCAACTTGACCGAACGCATGCTCAACGAATTATCGGAATCACCGATGCCGGCGACCAAGGATTGATTGCTCTGGGTGCATGCCAGAGTTATGTACGTGAACTCACAAGGATTCAGTAATAGTGTTTTTGCGGCTCAGGTGTTGTCTTTTAGTTCGTCGAGAAAATTCAGTTCGTTTTCAAGCTGGATGAAGTTGAAGTCTCTGAGTAAATGAGTAGCATTTTTTCTAAATTGCAACTCAAAGACTTCGTCTTGTTCAACCCTACGCCAGAGACTGTTAAAGCTGTCAACGGCAATTATTTTTATGTCGTTGGTGTCCATAAGATAAAAATTTTCATAGCCGCGTGCGGAAATTGCAGCGTGGACAACGTCTTTTTTCTCAGGCCATGAATAATAAAAAATCGTCTTGGGTGGGTTGGTCCTAGTTGCGTGGTCTCCGAGAGGAGAGTACGCGTGCAGCAGAGAGCTTCTGGCAGCCCAAAGATCGTAAGGAGAATATTGGCTCCATTTGGAGTGGTGATATTTAACTAGAAAATTTTTGAATCTGTTTTGATTTGTGGTTTTGCCGTCGTCTTCTTTGGCTAGTGTTGCGCAAATGTCAATGAATGAATAAAACAATAATAGCGCAGGCATCTTATGTCGCTTTGCGAGCGCGTCGTAGGCGGCACTTTTCAGGTCGTTAAGCGTTACCAGAGCCAAGAGAGTTTGAGGATTCAATTTTTCTTCCTGTTATTTCGTAGCCTACGAGGAGATAGATTTGATCTCATAGAAAACCAAAAGAGCAACCGGTTAGATGCGTCAACATCTGAACCGGTTGCTGTACCCGCAGATCATCCCTGCAAGTCCAGCCAAGGCTCCTGCTTCGTGCACAAAGCGGAGCGAGCCTAGCACTGTTTATCCATACAGCAAAGGTCTTGCTTTCATATGTCCACACCCATCGTCCCCTGGATGGGCGGCAAACGCCGTCTGGCCGACCGCCTCATTCCGCTCTTCCCACCACACGAATGCTACGTCGAAGTCTTCGCCGGCGGCGCCGCGCTCTACTTTATGCGTCCTCAGGCCGCGCCGGTTGAAGTCCTCAACGACATCAACGGCGACCTGGTGACGCTGTATCGCGTCGTGCAGAACCACTTGGAAGAATTCGTGCGCCAGTTCAAATGGGCGCTCAGTTCCCGTCAGGTGTTCGAGTGGCAGAAGATGACCCGCCCTGAAACCCTCACCGACATCCAGCGTGCCGCGCGGTTCTTCTACCTGCAGCACCATGCCTTTGCCGGCAAGGTGACGGGGCAGACGTTTGGTACCGCGACCACAGGCCCGGCGATCAACCTGCTACGGATCGAGGAGAATCTCTCGGCAGCGTGGCAGCGGTTGTCTGGCACCTACGTTGAAAACCTGCCTTGGTTGGAGTGCGCTGAGCGTTATGACCGTGCCCACACCTTTCATTACATGGACCCGCCTTACTGGCAGACGGCGGGTTATGGCGTGGATTTTTCGTTTGAGAATTACGAGCGCATGGCTGAGTTCATGCGGCGCTGCAAAGGGAAGGTGATGGTGAGCATCAACGATCACCCGGACATCCGCCGAATATTTGAAGGTTTCCATTTCGAGACAGTCGACATTCGCTACAGCATAGCCAACCAGCGGCAGAGCAAGGTCGAGGTCTGTGGTGAATTGGTAATCATGAACTGGGAACCGTCAGTTTTAGGAGGGTTGTTTTAAATTTTCTGGTCGTGCACGGCAATATCTGGTATATGGCTGCGGGGAATCGCTTGGGCGCGGAATGGTCCTCTAAATTATTGCTAGTAGTTATCTGTGTCGCCTAAAAAATATATGGTCGTTTAAATGACTCGCCTGATTGTTGGCGAGTTATATTCAAAATATTAAGAGTATTGAAGAATGGGGCGTGCTGAGCAGCTTGAAATTTCTAGAAAGCGAAAAGCGATAGAGTTAAGTGGAAGTGAAGGTTTCAGGACCGATGTGAATGGGCTCAGGGCGTGGGCCGTTATGTCAGTGGTCTTATATCACTTTGGGGTGTATGGATTTGCAGGAGGATTTGTCGGGGTCGATATTTTTTTCGTGATATCCGGCTTTCTAATGGCCGGTATTATTTTTAAAGGGTTAGAGGCTCGCGGGCAGGGATGGTTTGGTTCACAGTTTTCTCTATCGGATTTTTATTTGTCTAGGGCGAGGAGGATTGTTCCTGCCTTGGCGGTTTTATGTGTTTTTTTGGTAGTGCTGGGCTGGTTGATATTATTCCCAGTTGAGTATGCTTCTTTAGGTAAAAGCATTATCGCGGCAATTGGTTTTTTTTCTAATCGCGAGTTTAATAAGGAATTTAGTTATTTTGATGATGCGGCGCAGGAAAATTTTCTGCTGCATACTTGGTCTCTTTCTGTTGAGTGGCAGTTCTATATGCTGCTTCCGTTATCGATTTTGCTGTTGTGGAGGGTGTCATCAAATAGAGATTTTCACGCATTGATATTTATTGTCGGTGCGGCTGTATCACTGGCTATTTCTATGAAGTTTTCAAGCTCGAAGCCAATGTATGCATTTTATATGCTGCCATCTCGAGCGTGGGAATTGCTTTTGGGTGGGGCTTTATTCCTTGCTTCTCATCGTTTTGTTTTTGGTGCCATGGTCAGAAGGTGGCTTGAAGTATTAGGATATGGGTTAATAGTTTTTTCTATTTTAATGTTTGATGAAAGTACTCGATGGCCTGGTTTTAACGCGCTGGTGCCAGTATTCGGAACGCTGCTGGTATTAGTTTCTGCGCAGCAAAAGTCGGCTTTTAGTAGTGGCAAGATTGCCCAGTGGCTAGGTAAAAATTCCTATTCGATCTATCTGTGGCATTGGCCGCTTGCTGTTGGAATGTTGTACATCCAAGGAAGAAATAGGCCTGATTTTGTTTTCGTTGGGATCTTGCTTTCTATAGTTTTGGGATGGCTTTCGTTTCGATTTGTCGAAGTGCCAGGTCGAAGGATTTTGAGTGGAAAATCTAAGGTTGTCAGTGTTTATAGGCTGGTAACGGTTTTTGTGTTTGTGTCATGTGTTGGTTTTTTAGTAACTAAAGTGGATAACTTTTATAGTCATAGGCTACCAGAGAAAGCAATTCAGGACTTTGCAGAGCTTCGAGATGTAAACCCTCGGCAAGCTGAGTGCCATATCTATGGCACGGGTGTGCATCCTGAGTGTACTTATGGTGGAGAAAAGCTGGGAGCGATAGTCATTGGTGATAGTCATGCGGGGGCGCTTGTCCGTGCAGTTGAAAACTCCTTGCCTAATAAAAATTTGAGTGTCTTGGATTGGACCTATGCTGCATGCCCTACAATATTGGACATAAAACACGTCAGCGATAGTACGTATCGGTGCGGTGAAACCGTCAGGCGGTTTCTCGAAAAAAGCCACCATCTTCCATCGTCTGTGCCGTTGATTATTATTAATAGATTGTCGGTTTATACTATTGGATATAATGAGCCTGAGCTAAAAGTCAAGTATGGGGCTCCGTTGAATTATCTGACTAAAAAGCACAAGGTTCGTGATGATGAGTTTTTAAGTGAGATGCAGAAAGGTGTTATCGATACGGCCTGCGAATTTGCGAAGGACAGACCTGTATATATGGTTCGGCCCGTTCCAGAGCTGGCAATAAACGTACCTAAATCGATGGCGAGGGGTGTTTTGCTCGGGATTAATGGAGAGGTGTCCATCTCTCTGGATGAGTACACAAGACGTCAAAAATATGTTGTAGATACGCAAGATATGGCTGCTGCACGATGCGGTGTAAAAATCCTCGACCCAATTCCTATTCTTTGTGGATCCGGAGCGTGCCGAGGTGATCATGACGGGTTACCCATATATTTCGATGATGACCACCTAAGCCTTAGAGGAGCGAATCTGCTCGTTCCGATGTTTCGAGAGATTTTTGAAGGGCGATAGCTACTATCTTGGCATCAGGTAGTCTGGAGCGCGGCCCATGCATTGAGGGCCGCGCTTGATAGTCATATAAAACGCCATCGTTTTTCAGTGTCGGTAAGAGTCCATCCTCACCAGAGTGTAGAACCTGCACCCGCGTTGACGGTGCGACGTTGTAGCGATCAATAGGCAGAGCGTCATACCCGCTGAACAGCTCTGTTAGGATTTCGCGTATCAGCCTATCAGGGTCCGCGATCTCGCGTTTTAGGCGCTGCCATTCTTCCGTATCCGATCCATGACCCACACCTACCGCCAGACTACCGCCTCGTTTACCGTGGCATTTCCGGTGAGCAGTTCCATGGTAACAACGCTTCGTAGTCTTCTACCGTCGACGCATGCGGTAAGCTTGACTTTTTGTATCTGCGGTGAGTTGCTTCCTAACTCTCCTTTGCCAGCATCAACCACTCATCGAAGTTAGTTTGAAATGGTATGCCCAAGTCTTCGGCAGCTACTGCGCAAAGCCGTTTTAAGCCTAACAGACTAATGCCGGATGCCGCTTCAATAATCCCGGGAATAACACTCCACAGCAATGCAATTAACTTCGAATCCGGAACTGTTCCTTTATGGGCAAGATCATTGCGCTTTGTGCGAGATTGGCTGAGCGCCTTATGACAATCTTTAGTGATAATTTTCGCTAGCCGAAGTTGTCTCTGTTTTGCCCATATTTGGTCGCTGCGAATAGCTTTGCTAACTTCTGTATCGCATTTTTTTTACTCGTGCAGGAAAGGTGTTCTTGTTTTTCTCGTATTTTTCATTCCATAGATATTCTGTAAGTTGCTCTACAGTTATCCAGAGGTTATTAAGGGCGTCGCTATTGTTTCGGTATATCATTGCCGTGTAGCCGCTAAGTAGAAATAGTGGTGATAGGTTACTAACGGCGTCAACGACGTGCCTGCCTTGAGAATATGCTGCTTTGATAGCATCCACCATCAGCACTCTTGGGTACATCAGTGGCTGGAGACGATCCTGTATGGCGGCCCCGTTTGATCGAAGGTAGGAGTGGGGCGAAGGTGTAAACGTGAACAGGCGCCGCCTATCGATGAGTGTTCCTATCTCTAGTTTTTCTGAGTGAAGTACTTCTGTATGAATACCACCTAGTAGAAGACAGCATAAAATTTCATTTATCTTACTTGCACCGTCAGCATTGGTTGGATAGTCCTCACATTGAGGGATCGCTATATAGCCATCATAGCTGACAAGTGCAGGTATCCCACTCGCGTTACCGAGAGGGAGTGCTGTAACTACATCTGCCAGCTTTCCCCCGTCGTAAGAGTTCGTATTGATCTGGTCAATAGTTATATTCAAGCTGGAAGATACGTCACGATGGACTGCCGTATAAGGTCGCAGGTGGAACATCCATGCGGGGTTATACGACGGAACACTGGAGATTAGTGGGATGTAACCAGATGGGGCATCCTCTTGTTTTATCCAGCTTTCTTGATACCAGACGTGAGAGTCGTCAGGCTTAGGCTTGATCGTCGCTATAAGCGTAGTGGGAAGATTTCGATTGTTCGCCGTGAATGGATCGTAGTCGTCCTCAAACGCATATAACATTCCAGTCTCTGTATCTTGAAAGTGCTTCATGTCAGTCTCAATCGAGTAAGTGATTTCCACAAAAAGTGAATCGGCAAAGTTTCTGTAGACGGAGATTAACTGAGTTTGGCCGAAAATGGCTTATCCAGAAATTTACATTGGCAATCGTCTGGCTTGCCTGACGCGACCGTAAATTCTGGGCGTAGCGGCGTGTGGATCAAAAGGTGATTGCTTAGGAATTGCTACAGGAGGGGGTGCACAACGCCTTGTATGCAGAGCCTACGGGGAGTTTGAGGAGGGCTACGCCCAATCCATCATCGGACGGCGTAGGCAGCACGGGACAGGACACACCATCACGAATGGGGCAAAAATGGGGCAAACCGTACGCCAATCTATGCCATCCAATGCCAATTATGCATTTATGCAACCCTCTGTGCGCTGGCGGTAGAGCCAGCAACCACGGGGCTATCCGTCAAAATCACTCACATACCGCTACACAATCGGGGTGTGGGAGGACAGATCGGACGTGTTTTTACTCATTGGGTCGTAGGCAAATTCGTTGAAAGTGATGGGGCAAAGGGGGCGCTTGGCCCAGCATTTTTTGCGATGGGCGCAAGGTTAACACGCGAGGTCGGCCCTTCGCAGGATGCAAACGGCTAGGGAAAACGCAAAGGCGCTGCGGCCCCTATACCCATCACTTAATAAAGAACACCGTCACTGTGGCGAGGTGGCTTGCTCCCGCAGGACTGCGCAGCGGTCACATCAAATCGCCGCATACACCAGAGACGACAACCGCCTGGGCCGAGGATCAATCATCGAATGGCTGCCCGAGGTGGTGGTGACAAATCCAAAGCTCACTTGCTTTTCGGGATCGGCGAAACTTATCGGTCCGCCCAGCCCGATATGGCCAAAGGTGCCCGGGCCCATGGCGTGAGAAGCCGTCGGGTCGCGTTGTTGCTCCAGCATGCAGCCTAATCCATAACGCATGGGGCGCATCCATACCCGATCCATGCCATGACTGTGCTCTTGCGTGAATTCACTGAGCAGTTCGTGACCGATAAAGTTGCCCGTCATCAATGCACTGTAGAAGCCGGATAAACCCCGCGCCGTAGCGTGCGCGCACACAGCCGGTTGCTGATAGGCCCACCAGCGCGGGTCACTGGTTCGCCTGGGTACCATCCCGGGATTGGTGAAGGCCAATGTCGCGATATGCGCAGGTTGGTTTTTCAGCACCGTGCGCAACGCTTGTGAGTAAGGATCACCGACCCGCCCCGAGGCACTGTCGAATCGCGCGATACGATGAAAGTGTTGTTCGTCCACGCCAAGGTGAACATCGAGGTCATGGGGGGCCAGCATCTCCTCGTGGATAAAGACGCAGGGATCTCGTCCGTCCACCCGACGAATCAACTCACCGAGAATCCAGCCAAAGGTGGTTGTGCCGTAGCCCAAGTCTGTTCCCGGCTCCCACCAAAGCGGTTCGGCCGCCAATACCTGCACCATATGCTCCCAGTCGTACATCATGGCGTTATGGTCGGGGGCTCGCAGCGCCGGAAGTCCCGCAGTGTGGTTCATCACTTGACGCAAGGTGACTTGGGCTTTGCCGTTCTGGGCGAACTCAGGCCAGTAACGGGCCACAGGCGCGTCCAGCTCCAACTTGCCGCGCTCGACCAACATCAGAACGGCCACCGCGACATAGGGTTTGATAACGCAAAAGGTATTGGCCAGCGTATCGCGCGCCCAAGGCTTCACGCCCGCCTGGTCCGCCATGCCGGCCCACAGGTCGATCACCACTTCTGCACCAACCTGTACGCACAGCCCGGCGCCACGCTCCTGCGGATCATCAAACATTTCCTCGAAGGCCTGCTTGACCGCTTCAAACTGCCTTGCACATATCCCTTGCGCTTTCATACTCCGGACTCCTTGTAGGTGCAGTGATGCCTTTGAAACGTGCGCAACGCGACGAACTCACCCTCGCAAGCGAGTTTGAGAGTGCTCTTTGGAAAAACGGTTGGCTCGTTTGTATGTGCCGAAGTCATTGAATCTGACGCCTGCCTGCGCCATGACTTTATGAGCATAAGGCGCTGTCATCTGGCGAAGATAGAACGGGTCTCTCACCACGAAGTGGTGAATGCTGTGCGTGCTGCCGAAGTTGAAGCAGAACAGTTGAAAAGGCCACAACCACCAAGGGTTCATGACCTGGGTTTGTTGTAGCGGATTACGCGGGGCTACATCGCCATAATAGTGCATGTTTGAACTTATAAAGAACAAACAGAACTGCCGTAGCAGGTTGGGGGCAATAAGGATTACTACGATGCTGTTGACGATGTCCATAAACGCCAAGGTCGCCGCAGAACTGTGAATCGCTTCACCCATAAGTGACCCCACCCCGGCGTAGAGGTGATAGCCAAGGAATACATACCAGCAACCCCAATACAACAGCCCAAATGGTGTGTTGAGTCGAATAATCTTGCCCAACAATTTTACCTTTTGCCGCCATCCCGGCGCGAACACCGCATTTAGAAAACCAAATAAAAACCCATCGACCAGTTTCAATAAGCGCAGTATTCCCCACGGGCTGCCACTGGTCGTAATCCATGCTTCGACATCCGACTCAGTGCCGGACTCTTTATGGTGATGAAAGTGCAGCGTGCGCCTTAGCCATGGACTGGGCATGCCCGGCCGGGTCAGCCAGCACAAAAACATCATGGCGTTGTGAGCCAAGGGTTGCTTTCTGAAATAGAGGCGATGAATCAAATCATGTTCGATTTCATGAATAAATGACGTCAGCAGCGCATTGATCAAAATGCACGCCCATCCGGGAATAAAACCCTTTATGTAGAGGCCTCCCGTGATGACCATCCCTGCCAGGGAGAACACCATCACGCTTGCCCCCAATGCATTTTGATACTGCAGGATAGGGTAACGCTGGCGCATCTGGTTTCCGTGCTCGGTAATGCTCCGGGTTACCGTCTCGATCTTTTCCTGATCGGTATTCGGTCGATCAATTTCGATGGCTCCTTCCAAGATCTTCATCCATTCATCCTCTGCTTGCATCGGGGAGTAACCAGCCTTGTCAAGCCGGTCAAGTCAATACGCTGGGCAATAAAGCGGTCGGCATTAAAATTCCCTGGCGAATTCACGCGCACCGAAATCGACGGTGTGTTGAAAAGTTGTTAGGCTTATTCCAGGTCTCAAAATAATAAGGTAAGTTTAAGTCTTTGCAACTGTGTATTTTAGGTGGGTTAGCTATACAGCTCTTTGTGTAAAGTTTTAAAACTAAAGGATTTAGTTACAGTTTGTACAAGTATTAAAGGACATTGTACAAGTACTGCCAAGGAGGCATCATGAGATTACATCGCATCAAGTATTTCCGGCGCTCTCTGCAACAATCCGACGACAGCGTAGAGACAATCAACAGCCATGATGTATTTGACGCAGTGTTTTACGATGAGCCTGACGACAATGCCGCGAATCGTGCAGGCCTTGAAGGGCTGATTCGCTATCTTCAGTGCGGGGATACTGTGGTAGTGGACAGCATGGCAACGCTCACTTCCAGTACCGAGCAGCTGTGCGTCATCATTCGGCGACTGATTGATAAGCAGGTAACGCTGGAGTTTTCCAACGAAAGCCTGATCTTTCGGCATGACTGTCTTGAAGTGGTGGAGACCATTATTGCGGTAATGGAGTTGGTTGCAGAGTTCGAGCGCACGGCGATGAGGGAAAAACAGGCCGCCGGTATCGCCAGTGCAAAGCGTCGCGGAGTCTACAGAGGTCGCAAGAAAAAACTGTCTGACAATCAGGTTGTCAATTTAATTGACCGAGCCGGCGCCGGTGAAAGCAAATCCAAATTGGCGCGTGATTTTGATATCAGTCGCCAGACGCTTTATCGATACTTGAGATCGACATAGGCGCGCCTGCGGAGGTATCGCCGAAGGCTTGCCCGGAGTTGAAAAGTCGCCGATTGCGTAGGCTCCAGGGTCGATGCAAAGCGTGGGCTGGATTTTCTGATTGCATAAATTATGCAAATTAGCATTTGCCAACCCTAAAAACTCCCGTCACTATCCGCGTTATGCAAAAACGCAACGTTTCTATCGTCTTAAGAGAACTGCTGGATCGCGACCGGATCTCCCCCACGGAGCTTCACCGGCGTACCGGCGTGCCTCAATCCACACTGTCCCGGATCCTCAGCGGCAAGATCGTTGATCCCTCGGACAAACACATCTCGCGCATCGCCGAGTACTTTCGCGTGAGCACCGACCAGTTGCGCGGGCGCGCGGCGGTGGGCGCTTTGCGCGAGGACGGACGCGACCCGATGCATTCGGAACTCAAGGACATAAGCCTGTGGGACGACGACACCCCCGTGAATGACGACGAGGTGTCGATCCCCTTTCTGCGCGAGGTTGAATTGGCTGCTGGATCAGGAAGATTCGTCATCGAGGAAAGCGAAAAGGCCAGCCTGCGTTTTGGAAAACGCAGCCTGCGGCATAACGGTGTGCAGTTTGACCAGGCCAAGTGTGTGACGGTGCGCGGCAACAGCATGTTGCCGGTACTGCGTGATGGCGCCACGGTGGGGGTGAATGCGGGCAAGAGTGGCATTGGTGACATCGTCGATGGTGACTTGTATGCCATCAATCACAATGGCCAACTGCGGGTGAAACAGCTCTACCGCCTGCCTTCCGGGATTCGTCTGCGCAGTTTCAATCGCGATGAACACCCGGATGAAGACTACAGCTTCCAGGATATCCAGGATGAGCAGATCAGCATCCTCGGTCATGTGTTCTGGTGGGGCATGTACGCCCGTTAACCTTCTTGCGTAAGACAAAGCCCGCTCATTAGCGGGTTTTTTTTCGCCTGCAAAAAATCGGCAAACCCTGGCGTTGCAAGGCCTTAAATGCATTCGTGCATTTCACGGCTAAAAATAAATGCATTTGTGCATTGACTGTATATGCATACATGCATATTCTCCATCTCAAGCCAGCCAACAAGGCCTGGTGGAGGCGGCAAGGATGCTGCCAAGGAAGACAAGGAAGGCACGCAACATCGGCAAGGACGCCATCAGAGCGATGGCAGGGAGGCCAGGCAACACCGGCAAGGATGCCGACGCTCTTTAGTCGTATCGCTTCAACAAAAAAGGCAGCGATGAACCGGCCTGATAACGGTTCAGAGGGTTGGCAACTGACCCGGGTGTGCAGCGTAAAGCACCAGAAGCAGTTATCCGGCAGACAGGGATCGTGGTCGGAAAAACATCGAGGAAAGATCCGTACCGCGCCAGTAGCGCCGAAAGATCGATGTTGGACCGCATTACTGAAAAGCCTGGGCAACCGGGCTTTTTGGAATGCCTACCCATAAATGGATTTACCCAAGAGCCGGCCCTGCGCCGGTAGTGCTCAGCCAGGAGGCGTGACATGACAAACGAGCAGCAAGCGTTAGCGGAAATGCCTATCTGGCTGGTGGTCGTACTGGCCCTGATCGGCGGGGTGTCCGGCGAAATGTGGCGCGCCGACAAGGAGGGCGCGCGCGGTTGGTCACTGGTACGGCGTCTGGCCTTGCGGTCCGGTGCATGCATGGTCTGCGGAGTCTCGGCACTGATGCTGTGCTACGCCGCCGGCATGTCGATCTGGACTGCCGGCGCCATTGGTTGCCTGACCGCCATGGCCGGCGCGGATGTCGCCATTGGCCTTTATGAACGCTGGGCGGCCAAGCGCATCGGGGTCAACGAGACCCCGACCTCGCGTCCGGACCAGCAGTAACCGCTGCAAGGATGCAACCACATGAGCCTTATCGAAAAACCTTCCCAGTTGCCCGTGGCGATTGGGGCGGCGCTGAAGAGCGCCTTCCCACACTTGCCTGTAGGCAATTATCAGGACTTTACCGGTGTCGCGGATAAAACCGGCGTGCTGATCAGCGTCGAGCGCAACGGGCCCGCCGTTCGCTCCCTTGAAGGCCGCAAGGCGCATGCCTTGTCGGTCTCACTCAGGGCCACGGTCGCCAGCGGGGCGGCAGCCTTTGAAGCCTGCGACCTAGCCAGCCAATTGATGGACCTGGCCCTGGATAACCGCTGGGGCCTGCCACCCGACCAGTGTGACCTGCCGACGGCTATCGTCGCGGCGCCTTCCGGATTGACCGGGACCGAAACGGACTACGACACCTGGATCGTTTCCTTCACCCAAACCCTCTATCTCGGCCCGTTACTGCTCGAGGATCCCACAGGCAAACCGCTGTTTGCCCGCACCTGGGAAGTCTCGGACATCGACGATCCAGATCAATATCGACCCCTGCAGGAGTAGTCCATGTTCGATGCATTGCTACGCATGCAACTGGGGCCGATCGTCGAACGCCTGGCGGAAATGGAAGCCCAGCTGGAAGACCTGTATCGACGCGCAGAAAGCTTCTGCCGGATTGGCGTGTGCCAGGAGGTTGATGCCGCCAGTGGTACCTGCAAGGTCAGCCACGGGGACTTACTCAGCCCGGCGATCCAGTTTTTCAACCCGAGCGCTGGGGCGCAAACCGAAACCCGCATCCCTTCAGTGGGCGAGCAGTGCCTGCTGCTCAACTACGGCGGCGGGGAAGGGGGGACGCAATCTGTGGCTTTGTTCGGCCTCAACAGTGGTCTGTTTCCGCCCGTGTCCGCGGTGGCGTCGCTGACGCGCCGTCGCTATCAGGACGGCACCCAAAGCGACTATGACGACGCTAGCCACATTTTCAGTTGGGTCAACGGCCCCACCACATTCAGTGGCTCCCGCGAGCAGGTCGACCTCAAGGTCGGCGCCGCGAGCCTGAGCATGAATGCCCAGAGCATCACCCTGCAGCTCGGCGCCACCGGCTTATTGCTGGATGCCGCTGGTGTGCATTTGAGCGGCCCGGTGGTGGATCACCAGGGTCGCGTGATCAGCAGCGCATAAGGATTTGCCATGATCGGAATCGACAGGAACACCGGGGCAGCCGTGGATGATTGGCTGCAATTTGTACAGCGCGCCACCCGAGCGCTGACCACCCCCGTGGGGACACGCCAGAAGCGCCCGTTGTACGGCTCGATGGTCCCGCAACTGCTCGGCCAGAACCTCGGCGATGACCTCTTGCTCCTCGCCCAAAGCCATGCCGCCCAAGCCTTTTTCAACCCTCAGAACGGCATCGCCGACTTCCAACCCCAGGTCATCGTCGCCACTCGCCAGGCCGCCGGCCTGCTGTTGCGTTTTGCCGGCAGCTGGAAAAACCGCCAACAAACTTTTGAGGTCGTGACATGAGCATGTTGATCCCAGGCCAGAACCAACTGGCGGAACCGGCGATTATCACGGTCGACGCGTTCGAGCCGTTGCTCGCCGAGTTCAAGGCGTTTGTCGTCGACTATGTCGCCACCCGAGCGCCGCAAAGCGCGGCCAAGCTCAAGGTCAGCCTCGACAATGAAAGCGAACTGTTGACCCTGGCCCTGGAAGCGTTTTGCGTGCGCTTGCAAACCCACGAACGCAAGTACAACGCCCGCATCAAGCAGATGCTGGCGTGGTGGGCCACCGGCAGTAACCTGGATGCGCGCCTGGCGGACATGGGCCTTGAGCGCCAGGTGCTCGATCCAGGCGATCCCGCCGCGTTCCCGCCCGTGCCGCCGACCCTGGAAAGCGATGATGATGCCCGCCTGCGCTATTACCTGGCGCCCCATGCGCCGGCAGCAGGCTCGCGCATGCAGTATCGCCGTGAGGTGTTCACCCTCGGCGAGCGGCCGGCGGTGAAGGTGCAAAGCGCCACCCCTGGCGTAGTGACCGTCAGCTACACCTTTGAGCCGGACGGTTACGCGGCCCAGGTCAAGGACGGAAACGGACGACGCACCGCGCCCGGTGAAGTGATGGTCACTGTGCTGTCCAGGGAGGGTGATGGCAGTGCTTCTGCCGATTTGCTTGACGGTGTGCGTCGACATTTCGCACGGCCCGATGTACGACCGGAAACTGACCTCGTCACGGTCCAAGGTGCACAGATTCAACACTACAAGATTCGCGTGGTGGCCAAGATCAATGCCGGTCCGGATTCGGGCCTGACCCAAGTGGCTGCACAGCAGTTG
Source organism: Pseudomonas sp. 13B_2.1_Bac1 (assembly GCF_025466155.1). NCBI lineage: Bacteria > Pseudomonadati > Pseudomonadota > Gammaproteobacteria > Pseudomonadales > Pseudomonadaceae > Pseudomonas > Pseudomonas sp. 13B_2.1_Bac1. The sequence goes on from NZ_JANLOH010000001.1 coordinate 48,873, forward strand.
CTGCAAACCTATGCCGACTCCTGCCACCGGCTGGAAGGGCGCGTCGATCCAAGCTGGATCGACTACGCCATCCACAGTGCCGGTGCCGCGCAGCTGCAAATCCTCGAACCGCTGCAGCCGATTATCAGCACGGCATTCCAGGCCCCGTACTGCACGGGCGTCGAGGTGGAGGTGCGCACGCTATGACTGAACCCAAAGCGAGCTTGTTGCCCGCCAACAGCTCACCGCTTGAGAAAGCCCTGGACCTGGGGTTCGGCTATTTGCTGGAGCGGGTCACGCCGCCTTTCCCACAGTTGATGGACCCGGATCACACGCCGTCGGCGTTCTTGCCCTACCTGGCAGCGGACCGCGCGGTGAATGAATGGAGCACCACTGCTCCTGAGGCGGAGAAGCGCCTGACCGTCAAACTTGCCTGGCCCACCGCGCGACAGGCCGGTACCCGCCAGGCCCTGGAAAATGCGGCCAAGGGCTTGCAACTGAGCCCCGAAGTGCGCGCCTGGTACGAACAGAAACCACTGGGTGTGCCCTACAGCTTTGCCGTACGCGCCTGGACCGATTTGCCCTACAGCGAAACCATCGATGCCCGACTCGACCGCCGCTTGGCCGACGCCAAAAGCGAGCGCGACATCCTTTCGATCTCGGTGGGCCTGAGTGCTTTCGGTCGCCACGTCATTGGCGCCGCCACGCTGTGCGGCGAACTCACCACGATCTACCCAAGCGTGCTGGCTGGCGTCGAGGCCGCGGGCCGCGCCTTTATGGCGGCCGGTTTGTACAGCGTCGAAACCACCACCCTTTATCCACAGGAGCACTAAATGGCTGACTATTACACCCTGCTCACAAATGCGGGGATCGCCTACGAAACCGCCTGCAAGGCGGCTGGCGTGCCGATCAAACTGGCGCAGATTTCTGTCGGCGACGGCAACGGCGCCGTCTACAACCCCGATGCCAGCGCAAAAGCGCTGAAACGCGAAGTCTGGCGCGGACCGTTGAACGCCTTGTTTCAAGATGAGAAAAACGCCAACTGGCTGATGGCCGAAGTCACCATTCCCTCGGATGTCGGCGGCTGGTATGTGCGCGAAGCCGGGCTGTGGACGGACACCGGAATCTTGTATGCCATCGTCAAATATCCGGAGTCGTATAAGCCGGTGCTGGCGACGTCGGGCTCGGGCAAGGAGTTTTATATTCGCTCGATCTTCGAGACGAGTAACGCCTCGATCGTGACGTTGTTGATTGATGACACGGTGGTGAAGGCGACTCGGGCTTGGGTGATGGATTATCTGGGCCGGCAGTTGGCTGAGGGCACCTACACCAAGGCTGAGATTGAGACGCTGATTGCTCAGTCGTCGGCGCTGCCGGTGGGGTCCATGGTTGCGTTTCCAGTCGACAAGGTCCCGGTGGGATTCCTGGAAATTGATGGTAGCGTGAAGAGTGCCTCGGCCTATCCCGATTTGGCGAAGTTCCTGGGCGCGGCGTTCAATAAGGGGGATGAAGGGGCGGGGAATTTCCGGCTGCCGGAGTCGCGTGGGGAGTTTTTGCGTGGGGGAGACCATGGGCGCGGGGTTGATGCAGGCCGGGTAGTTGGTAGCTATCAGTCCGATGCGGTGCAAAATGTCACTGGTAATTTCGGCCGAGTGGTTCCGGTGGGGGATGCGATCAAGGATGCATCGGGGCCGTTTCAGCCTGGTGATGCGACAGGCAGTGTGGCCACAGGATCCAATGCAACGCTGAGGCATATCACTTTCGACCTGTCCCGTTCTGCACGAACGGCAGCAGAGACGCGCCCGCGCAACCTTGCGGTCTTGTGGTGCATAAAGGCTTGGAATGCGCCAATTAATCAAGGAAATATCGACATTGCCGCGCTGGTCAGTGAACTCGATGCACTGAAGTCTGCTGTTCCAGTCGGCTCCATTGTTCCTTTCCCCAAAGCAGCTGTACCACCGGGGTATCTGGAACTGGACGGCAGTGTGCAAAGCATCGCCGCCTATCCGGACCTGGCCAGGTATCTTGGCACCACGTTCAATACCGGTAGCGAAGCAGCAGGCTTCTTTCGGCTGCCTGAATCGCGTGGGGAATTCCTGCGTGGCTGGGATCATGGGCGTGGGATCGACGCCGGGCGAGATATTGGGACTGCACAAAAAGGCAGCCTGCAAACGGTAGATTCGACCATCACAACAGTCACTGTTACCGGTCTATATAACGCAAGTGTCACGCCTGAATCGAATGCCCGAACATCGTTCGGGTTGGACATCGCCAACCCTTCTGACTACCCAGGTGCCGCATATGGAGGCGTTGCGGGTAGTGGGGGCACGATGGCTGCCGAGGGTAATAATTTCGGCGTCACCCGCCCTCGCAACCTGGCAGTCATGTGGTGCATCAAGGCCTGGAACGCACCGGTCAATCAAGGAACCATCGACGTTTCGGTACTCGCTTCACAGGCAACCGAAACCAATCAAGGCACGGCAAAGACAGCCACCCAACCCCAAGCCGACGCTGGGGTCGATGACGCCACAATCGTCACCCCGAAAAAAATGCGCTTCGGCTTTGCAATGAACTTCACCGCAGCCAGTGGATACGTCCTTTTTCCAACGTGGCTCGGCGGCTTGCTGATTCAATACGGCCGCGCATCCCTGGCGGCTGACCAGTTCACCACACTGACCTGGCCACTTGCCTGGCCCGATGCGTGTTATGCCATTTCCGGCGCGGTGCACTCGTCACTTGCCCGTGTCGACGACGGTATCTCCGCACAGTATCGAAGTCTGACTAAAACCACGGTCATCCTGGACCGGCAAGACATCGGCACGGCAGTAGCCAACAACCGCGATATGTTCGTCATCGGAATCGGGAAATAACCATGAGCATTTTTTATTGCGCAGAAACGGGCGGATTTTATCTGCCCGGCATGCAGCCATCTGATAGGGCCTGCCAGGAAATCACCCATGCGCGCCACGCTGAGCTTCGCGCTCAGAACGCTGCCGGAAAAATCATTGCTGCAGATGAGCTGGGTGCCCCGGTCGCCATTGATCCACCAGGGCTGAGCATTGAGCAAATGGCCGCTAAAGAGCGTGCGTGGCGAGACCGGCAGTTGGTGACCGCGACCGGTCTGCGCGATCGGCATCGCGATCAACTGGAATTGGGCATCCCAACGACGCTGGAAGCAGAGCCGTTCACGGCGTTGCTGAACTACCTGCAGTTGCTGCGTGACTGGCCGCAGTCTGCGGATTTTCCCACGTTGCAAAAGCGTCCGGCCCCCCCGGACTGGCTCGCCGAACACACCGATTAAACCTCAACTGCCCCCCAAACCGCCCTCCGCGGTTTTTTTTCGCCTGGAGATTACCCCACATGGCAAACCGCCAAACCTACACCGTCCTCATCCCTTTCCCCACCGGCGCCGGCCATTGGTCCACCGCCGGCCAGCAACTGGAACTGCTGGACGTCGAAGCATCCGCCCTGCGCACCGCCGGCCGCCTGGAACTCACCAGCGTCCTTGCTGCGCAGCAAACCATCCCGGCCAAAAAGGCCACCACCAAGAAGGCTGACTAATCATGGCTGAGGTTTTGAACTTCGAGCACAACGGCATCACCGTGAATGCCACTGAATCTCCCGAGGCCATGGGTGGCCTTGGCGACAACGTGATTGGCCTGGTCGGCACTGCGCCGAATGCGCATGCGTCGATCCCCAAGAACGCGCCTTTGCGCATCAACAGCTTCACCACCCAGGCGCTGCTGGACCCCACCGGTGCTGAGTCGGGCACGCTGTTTCACGCCGTCTACCAGATCCTCAAAGTGGTGAAGGTACCGGTGTACGTGGTGATCGTGGAGGAGGGCGCGACACCGGCCGACACCCTCAACAACGTGATTGGCGGTGACGAGCCGATCACCGGTCGCAAGTTGGGCCTGGCGGCACTGGCGAATGTGCCGGAAGACCTGACCATCATCGGTGCCCCGGGCTTCACCGGCACCAAGGCCGTGGCCGGCGAGTTTGCCGCGTTCGGCAAGCGCATCAAGGCCCGCGTGGTGCTGGATGGCAAGGACGCAGCAGTGGCTGACCAGGTGACCTACAGCGGCGAACTGGGCGGTGCCGACCTCGGTTTCGACCGGTGCCTGCTGGTGCACAACATGCCGTCGGTGTACTCCAAGGCCGCGAAGAAAAACGTGTTTCTCGCCCCCTCGTCCCTGGCTATCGCCGCGTTGGCGAAGGTCAAGCAGTGGGAAAGCCCGGGCAATCAGGTGACGTTCGCCGAGGACGTTTCCCGCGTGGTCGAGTACAACATCCTCGACACCTCCACCGAGGGCGACCTGCTCAACCGCTACGGCGTGAGCTACTACGCGCGCACCATCCTTGGCGGCTTCTCGCTGCTGGGCAACCGCTCGATCACCGGCAAGTTCATCAGCTATGTGGGCCTTGAAGATGCGATCAGCCGCAAGCTGGTCAAGGCCGGCCAGAAAGCCATGGCCAAGAACCTCACCAAGTCCTTCATGGACCAGGAAGTCAAGCGCATCAACGACTGGCTGCAAACCCTGGTCGCCGACGAAACCATCCCCGGCGGCAGCGTGTACCTGCACCCGGAATTGAACAGTGTCGAAAAGTACAAGAACGGCACCTGGTACATCGTCATCGACTACGGCCGCTACGCGCCGAACGAACACATGATTTATCAACTCAATGCCCGCGATGAAATCATCGAGCAGTTCCTGGAGGACGTTCTCTAATGTTTACCAATCGAGTCAGACAGGCCATTGCGGCCACCCTTCAAGGCCTGCCGTTGTCCGCGACGGTGGAGGAGTTCTCCCCGCCGAAGATCGAGTTCGAAATGGAGCCCATGTCCGGCGGGCGCTTCATCGCCGAAGAAATGGCCAAGAGCGGCAAAGTGCTCGGCGCAACCCTGGTGCTGCAAGGCGCCGGCCCGGAAGTCATGTTGGCGCTGGGCGTGCGCCTGGGTGATGACATCCTGCTGAACGTGCGCGAAGCCGGCCAGGACCAGGACGGCAAGACCTATTTCACTTACCACACAGTCGGCGGCAAGCTGAAATCCCTGACCGAGGCCAAGCTGAAAATGGGCGAAAAGGCCACCACCACCCTGGAGCTGTCCTGCCGCACTTACAACCGCTTGGAAAACGGTATTTCGGTGATCGACATCGACGTGCGCACCCAGAAGTTCGTGCTCAACGGCGTCGACATCCTCGGCGACGCGCGCCGCGCTGTATTGATGCCGTAAGGGCTACCGTGACCTGAAGTGGACACAGCCGATGTGGGCGCCGGGCTTGCCCGCGATGCAGGCGGCTCGGTGTGCCTGATGCACTGAGCTGTTGCCCTCGCAGGCAAGCCAGCTCCCACATTGACCGCGCGCAGCTTTAGATTTGCGCTGCTTTCAACATCGCTTAAACAAGGAATTGCCCCATGGCCTGGATGCCACCGCTGCATGTCCTGCTGTCCCCGATCACCGCCGATACCGGCGCGACGATCCAGCAGGTTCAACTCAAACCGCTGTACTACGCCGCGCAAAAAGACGCGCTGGCCCGGGCCGGTGATGACGAGGATGACCAGTTCTTCGAACTGGCGAAACTCGCCACCGGCCTGTCGGAAAAAGAGCTCGACCAACTCAAGCGACCGGACTACGTGACCATCGCCCAATACGTACACGAGATGTCGACTCGTCCGGCGTCGTCCTTCCTTGGCGAACAAACGGAATCGACCCACGACCAGCCCGTCCAGCTGTTGCTGCCCCTCGACGCAGCCGGCCGCACCCTGACTGAACTGGTCCTGGAAATGCCCGCCCTGCGCGCCACTAAGGTGATGAAGAAACTCGCCACCAACAAGGAGCGCGCCGAATTCATCACCGCGCATTGCAGCGGCTTGATGATCCCCGATCTCGCCGGCCTGACCGTGCCCGACTGGACCGAATTGCAGGAGCGCATCGACCATTTTTTAAATCAACCGGCGGCCTTCTTTCGCAACGCGACATCGAAGTGATCCTCGATGTGGTGCCGCTGGTTTACTCGGTAAATGAAGCGGAGATCCTCGATTGGGATGCCGCAAAAGCATTGCGCCGCTACGACATCGCGATGACTCGCCTTGGCGTTAAACAGGAGTAGAGCGGGATGCAAGAGACTAAATATGGGATCAGGCTAGCCCAGGAGGACTTCCGCTGGATGTTCGGCGAGGCGGATCTAGGCAATGTGCTGGCACCGTTTTCCACAAGTGCTGCGGCACCTGTAAGCCTGGAGGCGGCCTCGCAGCTGCCGTTCGAACTGCGCTCCGCGTTGGTCACCCTCAGCGTGGACATCAACGCCTTGACCCAGGAGCAAGTGCGACTGCGCGAGACGCTGGAGACGCTCAACAGCACGTTGTTCATCAATGGCGACTCTCTGGTGCCCAAAGCGGCTGATGTTGCCACGAGCGCATTGAAAGATGAGCCCAAGAAGCCCGCTGATGGTGATCTTGCGAGCGCGGCCAAGGCGGTTGGAGGCGAGTTGTGGGACGCGTTGAAAAGCAAAGCAGCTGAAAAAACGATTGATTTGGCCTTTGACCTATTTATTAAGGGCGCCAAAGGTCTCAAAAACCTGGGTTGGCTTGGTTCAGGCCTAACGAACCCGTTCGGAAAAAAACGCCAGGCCTTGGTTGCTTCGCCACCAGGCATTCAACCGGGTGCGACCACGCAAAGCTTTCAATCCTTTGCCGGGGCAAGCGTTGCAGCACCAACGTTATCGCGGCTAAACCTATCTTCGGGTGCCCTGAACGATGCCTTTGCCACGCTTGGATCCACCGGCATTCGACGGCTGGCGCCATTGAGAACCGCCGAAGCCACCCTGGACGTGATTCAGGGCGTACGCAACGGCGACGCAAAAGCCATCGGCACCGGCCTGAGTACGGCCGGCGGTGCCTGGGCGGGCGCTTCCGCCGGCGCGGCAATTGGCACTCTGGTCTTCCCCGGCGCAGGCACTGTGGTCGGCGGGGCCCTGGGTGGCTTATTGGGCAGTGAGGCAGGCGCCTGGCTGGGTGAAAAACTGTTCGGTTCGAGTGACCGCCTGCCGCCGCCGAACGCGGTCAGCAAAGAGCTCAACAGCGCTCGCGCCGACAACGTTCAAGTTTCGATTGCCCCGAGTATCCAGATCACCGGTGTCAACCCGGCAGACGCCCAGCAAGTGGCCAATCAAGTGATCCAGGCCCTGCAATTTCAATGCGTGCCAATGCTCACCGACTCGCTGGGGATCCGGCGCAACGCGGCACTGACCGACCCAGGAGGTGATTAATGCGACAGCAAATGGTACTGGGCGACTTTATCTTTGGCCTTTCCCGAGGGTTTGCCTATTCCACGTTGGTCCGTGACAGCGACGGCGGCTGGAGCGACCTGACGATAATCGCCAGCAAGCCGCAGTCGCGGCAAAGCGGACAGAAGCTGGAAAAACTCACGTTTACCGGCACCGCCATGTACGGCATAGGCATGCAGCGACTGGATGAACTGCGCGCGCTGCAAAACAAGCGGGTGCCTTTGCCGCTGGTGGATGGGATCGGCCGCAACTGGGGCCTGTGGCGTATCAATTCGGTGCTGGAAAACCAGCGCAATGTGATTGATGACGGCACCGCCATGGTCATGACTTGGACCCTTGAACTGGGGGAATTCGTCAATGCGTAGAGTGCGAAGTATCGCCGGTGATTCGGCCAATCTGCTGCTCTACCGTGAGTTGGGGCGTTGCGACGATGTGGCTGAAGAAACCCTGTGGCGCTTGAACCCGGATCTTGCCGAGTACGGCCCGGTGCTACCGGCGGGCGTGTGGGTAATCGTGCCGGAGATGCAATCACGGCCGACTGCGTTGCGGCCTGTCCTGGCGTGGGATTGAGGAGGTTTTATGGCTCAGGGATTTACGCCGATCGTGGAGTTTTACGGCGCCAATGCGGCATTGCTTAATCAACGGATCATGAGCTGGAGTCACACCGACGCGGCGGGTATCGAGTCTGACCGGCTGGAGCTGACGCTCAATATCGAAGACCTTGAAGGTCTGCCGAGCTTGAGCGGCAAGATCGGCATGCGCGTCGGTTACTCAGAGTCGGGACTGGTAGAGAAGGGCGAGTTCGTGATTACCCAACGCACCCCCGTACTGTTTCCCATGCGCCTGATGATCGTCGCGACGGCCGCACCTTTCAGCGTGGGCGACCCGCGCGGCTACCGTCAGCGGCGCTCTGCCAGTTACGGGCCTACGACCCTGGGGGCACTGTTTCGGCAATTGGTCGGCCGGCATGGTTTTTCGCCGCGTGTGGCGCCGTCGCTGGAGGGGATTGCGATTGCTCATATCGACCAATCCAATGAAAGCGACATGGCGTTTATCACGCGACTGGCCAGGCGCTACCACGCGGTGACGAAGCCGTTCAACGAGCTGTATGTGCTGGCCGAAGCGGGGCAAGTCAAATCGGTGTCCCTTAAACAATTGCCGGAGGTGAAGTTGTCCGTGACCCAGGATAACCGTCCCGGTGACCAGGCCTTCATAACCGCCACGCTCAACGATAAAACCCGCTCCAAATACATGGGCAGCCGTGTCACCTGGTGGGATGTTGCCGGTGGCAAACAGCACGTGGTCGAGGTCGGGGTCGCGCCTTTCAAGACCCTGCGCCAGCGTTGCCAGAACGAAGAGGAAGCGCGTGCCGTCGCTGAAGGTGAGCTGCGTCGCGTCGGGCGAGAGGGGCTGGAGATGGTGATTGATTGCCCTGGTAACCCGTTGGTGGCTGCCGAAGGGCTGCTGCGCCTGGATGAAACCTGGCCGGCGTATATGCAAGGCCAGTGGTCGATAACCAAGGTGATCAATGTGGGGGACCCGGTAAAGGGCTATCGCAGCACGATCACGGCCGGTGGTTTATCTACATAAGGACCTTTGAAGGTGAACGTGGTGGTGATAACTCAGCCCCAATTGATCCAAATCATGCCTGGAGCCCGCCGTGTAGCGGGCATTTTTTTAGCGGCTTTCAATGTCGCCTTTATCCGGTACCAGATCAACAGCGTGCAGCGCGCTGCCGCCTTTCTCGCCCAGATCGGCCACGAGTCCGGCGAATTGCACTACGTGCGCGAACTGGGCAGTGACGCGTATTTGAGCAAGTACGATACCGGTGCATTGGCTGTGCGCCTGGGCAACACGCCCGAAGCGGATGGTGACGGCCAACTGTACCGGGGGCGGGGGCTGATCCAGATCACAGGCCGTCGCAACTACCTGGCCTGTAGCCAGGCACTGTTCGGCGATGATCGTCTGTTGCGGGAACCGACATTACTGGAGCAGCCGCAATGGGCGGTCGAATCGGCCGCCTGGTTCTGGCAGAGCAACGGCCTGAACGAGCTGGCGGATCACGACCAGTTCACCACCATCACACGGCGTATCAACGGTGGGCTCAATGGGCTGGAGGACCGTTTGCGCCTGTGGGCACGCGCGAAGGCGGTGTTATGCGTGTCTTAGGCGTGTGCCGCCTGATCGGTGTCTGCCTGCTGGTGGCTGTTGTCTGGCAGGTGCAGGCATGGCGGTACGGGGGGCAGATTGAACGCTTGTCGGCACTGCAGGCGCAGGCAATATCGCAGCAACAACAGGCTGAACAGGACAAACGGCTGGCCCTGGAGCAACAGCTCAGTGCCAGTGACCAACAACATGCCCGGGAATTGAGCGATGCCCAACGTCATCAGGCAGCTCTGCGTGATCGCCTGGCCACTGCTGATGTGCGGCTGTCAGTCCTTCTCGACGCCTCCAGTGGCTGTCCAGTGCCAGCCACTGCCACCGCCGGCGGCGTGGTTCATGCAACCGCGCGAGCCCGACTTGACCCGGCGCATGCTCAGCGAATTATCGGCATCACCGACGACGGTGATAACGCCCTGATTGCGTTGCGCGCCTGCCAGGCGTATGTGCGCGCCATCGCCCGCTAATCTCTTGATCCAGTCTGTCGCTTGCATGCGCGATTTGCTCCTGTAGGGTAGGCAAACCCCCACCCACTTCTGGAGACGACCGTGAAGGAAATCACTCAACTTGCCGCTGAACTGGGTCGCCGCTTGCAGGTACTCAATGCGCACGTCACCACGGCCGAATCCTGCACCGGTGGCGGTATTGCCGAGGCGATCACGCGGATCCCCGGGAGTTCGGCGTGGTTCGAGGCAGGGTATGTCACCTATTCCAACCGTCAGAAAACCCGACAGTTGAATGTGCCCGAGGCGTTGTTTCCCAAGGTCGGTGCGGTCAGCCAGGAAGTGGTCGAAGCGATGGTGCGCGGCGCCCAGGAAAAAAGCCTGGCGCGGTTTGCCGTGGCGGTGAGTGGAGTGGCCGGGCCGGATGGCGGTTCGCCGGACAAACCGGTGGGCACGGTGTGGCTCGCGTTTGGCGTGGGTGACGAGGTTACGGCCGAGCTTGCGCACTTCCCTGGCAGTCGCGACGAAGTCCGCCGACAGACGGTAAAGGCCGCCCTTGAAGGCTTGATGCGACGAGCTGCAGCAGAAATAGACAATCAGGGGTAGGCGATCTCTGATCTTTGTGGAACAATACTGTCTACTTATACAGGTGTTGGCCGTCAGGCCTTATTGATTACGTGAGGACTTTAATGGACGACAACAAGAAGAAAGCCTTGGCTGCGGCCCTGGGTCAGATCGAACGTCAATTCGGCAAGGGTGCCGTAATGCGTATGGGCGATCACGACCGTCAGGCGATCCCGGCTATTTCCACTGGCTCTCTGGGTCTGGACATCGCGCTCGGCATTGGCGGCCTGCCAAAAGGCCGTATCGTTGAAATCTACGGTCCTGAATCTTCCGGTAAAACCACCCTGACCCTGTCGGTGATTGCCCAGGCGCAAAAAATGGGCGCGACCTGCGCGTTCGTCGACGCCGAGCACGCCCTGGATCCTGAATACGCCGGCAAGCTGGGCGTCAACGTTGACGACCTGCTGGTTTCCCAGCCGGACACCGGTGAGCAAGCCCTGGAAATCACCGACATGCTGGTGCGCTCCAACGCCATCGACGTGATCGTGGTCGACTCCGTGGCTGCCCTGGTGCCAAAGGCTGAGATCGAAGGCGAAATGGGCGACATGCACGTGGGCCTGCAAGCCCGCCTGATGTCCCAGGCGCTGCGTAAAATCACCGGTAACATCAAGAACGCCAACTGCCTGGTGATCTTCATCAACCAGATCCGTATGAAGATCGGCGTGATGTTCGGCAGCCCGGAAACCACCACCGGTGGTAACGCGTTGAAGTTCTACGCTTCGGTCCGTCTGGACATCCGTCGTACTGGCGCGGTGAAAGAAGGTGACGAGGTGGTGGGTAGCGAAACCCGCGTTAAAGTCGTGAAGAACAAAGTGGCCCCGCCTTTCCGTCAGGCCGAGTTCCAGATTCTCTACGGCAAGGGTATCTACCTGAACGGCGAGATGATCGACCTGGGCGTGCTGCACGGCTTCGTCGAGAAGTCCGGTGCCTGGTATGCCTATAACGGCAGCAAGATCGGCCAAGGCAAGGCCAACTCGGCCAAGTTCCTGGCGGACAACCCGGATATCGCCGCCACGCTTGAGAAGCAGATTCGCGACAAGCTGCTGACTGCAGCGCCAGACGTGAAAGCTGCCGCCAACCGTGAGCCGGTTGAAGAAGTAGAAGAAGTCGACACTGACATCTGAAGCAAACGATGACAGTTGTACTGGATACACTCGTCGCCATTCGGCGCACTGCGATGGACCTGCTCGCTCGTCGCGAGCATGGTCGAGTCGAGCTGACGCGTAAGCTGCGTCAGCGCGGTGCGGAGCCTGAGATGATCGAAACCGCCCTCGACCGGTTGACGGAAGAGGGGCTGCTTTCCGAATCCCGTTACCTTGAAAGCTTTGTGTCCTACCGAGCCCGCTCGGGCTACGGCCCGGCGCGCATTCGTGAGGAACTGAGCCAGCGAGGCCTGCAACGCGCGGATATTGACCTGGCCCTGCGAGAGTGCGGAATCAGTTGGCAGTCGCAACTGGAGGACACTTGGCGTCGCAAGTTCTCGGGCCATCTTCCCATCGATGCCAAAGAGCGCGCGAAGCAAGGGCGCTTCCTGAGTTATCGCGGGTTTTCGATGGACATGATCAGCCGCTTGCTCAGCGGTAAGGCCATGGACGACTGACACCTTGATGCCTCGCCTGCTCTGATACCCCGTCTCCCGTGGCAAACGAGTTTCTGTAGCAAACGGGCCTCTGTGGTACACCGACTTCTATGGCAAACGGGCGTCTGTGGCAAAAGGGCTTCTGTGGCGAGCGGGCTTGCCCCGCGTTGGGCTGCGAAGCAGCCCCAATCCCCTCCACCCGCCCAAAATGATCCCCCCAAAAGGCCCACTATGAAAATAGTGGGCCTTTTGTCGTTCCCTCAAAAAATCAAGCCGGCTCCGGCGCCAACCGCTGCTGCGCCTTCCCCTGAGCCTGTGCCCAGTTCTCCGGCAAGTTGATGTAATCCACCAACTCTCGCAACCGGCCCTGATCGCGGCCATTGAAGTTGAACACCAGCCGCGTCAGATGGCTGAACCTTGGCTCGTCATGCTCCTCGCCCGTGTAGGCAAGTTGCTGGAACTCCCCACTCAATCGCAGGCTGGCAAACTCGCTTTGCAAATGGGCCAACGCTCGATCACTGAGCGGGTGATTCATGCGCACCACAAACTCGCGTTTCAGCCAGCGTGTGGAGTGGAAGTTGGCATAAAACTGATTGATCTCTTCCACCGCCTCTTCGGCGCTGTAGACCAGCCGCACCAGCTTGAGGTCAGTCGGCAGGATATAGCGATTGGCTTCCAGCTGGCTCCGGATGAAGTCCAGGGCGCCCTGCCAAAAGCCGCCTCCGGGTGCATCCAGCAATACCACGGGCACCAGTGGGCTCTTACCGGTCTGGATCAGGGTCAGTACTTCCAGGGCTTCATCCAGGGTACCGAAACCGCCCGGGCACAACACCAACGCATCGGCTTCCTTGACGAAGAACAGCTTGCGAGTAAAGAAGAAGTGGAACGACAGCAGGTTCTCGGTGCCATCGATAGTCGGGTTGGCATGCTGTTCAAATGGCAGGGTGATATTGAAGCCCAAGCTGTGTTCCAGGCCGGCACCTTCATGAGCTGCCGCCATGATGCCGCCGCCGCCGCCCGTTATCACCATCAGGTCCGAGCGTGCCAGGGCCGCGCCCACTTCCCGGGCCAGCGCGTACAGCGGGCTTTCCACCGGGGTACGGGCCGAGCCAAACACCGTGACTTTGCGCCGGCCCTTGAACTGTTCCAGTACACGGAAGGCATGGTCCAGCTCGCGGATGGCTTGCAAGGTTATCTTGGCGTTCCAGCGGTTGCGGTCATCCTGGGCCATGCGCAGCACGGTCAGGATCATGTCGCGATACAGGGGAATGTTCGGGCTGTTGGGAGCGACCAGTTGGAGTTGTGCTTCGACCTGTTGTGTCAGGTCGGTCCCGTTTTCTTCAAAATGACGGAGCAGGCGGTCATTCGGTTCGTAAGGCATTCAACTTCTCCTTCTTCACAGAGACCGGGCCATCGGCGAGAGATTCGTCCGGGGGCCACGACACTGCATGTGTCGCTGCATACCCAATGCATTGCACGTGTTCGCCAGGCAGCAAACGGGCTCTGTATGTTCCTTGTGATTTAAAAACCTTTGCACTGCAAGTCGCAGGAGGGCAACCCTCTTTTGCCCTGAAAATGTTACAGAACGGCGTGGAAACCGTTGTGGACGGGCGGTTGGGATAGCTTGATCATGGGCCGAAAAACCCTTGGCTGGCAACCGCTTATTGGTCACTCATCAGCAAGTTTAGCCGTGTAAAGGGAGTTGACGCGGGGGGAGTGCACGCCACCGAAAAGCAGCGCGCTGGGGGCAGGCAAGGGTTACTTTTTCTTCTTGGCGGCAGCCGGTGCCGGGCAGTCCGCTTCCACGAACTTCACCGATGCCACAGGACGGTTGGTCTTGTTCTCGGTGATTTCGTAGCGCATCACCACGCCCTTGGCCATCAGCTCGCGATAACCTTTGTTCAGGCACACGCTTTGACCCAGCTGGAAATACACAGCCTTGGGGTTGGCGCGCATCTGTTCGGCGCGGTCGGGCTGTACGCTGAGATGATCGATCAGTTGCATGCCTTCAACGGTGTAGGCCACTTCCAGGGTTTTTTCGTCGATTTCCCGGGGCAGGTCCTTGTTGCTTTCGGCCGCGACGCTTTGCAGCTTCCGGTTCATTTGGGCCTCCAGCAGCGAGGCTGCCTGGGCGCCCACGGGCAATACCAGCGCAAGGGCGATGGAAGGGGCGGCAAGACGCAGCATGGAACGCAGCATGAAACTCTCCTGATTCGGTTACTGGTGCATAGACCAGCCACTGCGCTGTGCGTTCAGTGGCGCGCAATTATAGGTGAGCCGTTGCCAGTACAGCCAGGCGTATCGCTGGTAAACTGCCGCCACTTCAGTCTTCCACGAGTTTTTCCGTGTCGATCTACCCCTCTTTACGGCTCACCCAATGAGCCACGCCGTTTCCCGCCTGCGTACCCAGCGCCTGGCGCGGGCCGTCAGGCCGTTTCTGAACCGTGGCTCGCGGGCCGAACGCTGCCCCGGCTGCCGCGTGATCCCCGAGTATTGCCTGTGCGCCTGGCGACCCAAGGTGGCGGCCAGGTCGGCCATGTGCCTGTTGATGCATGATGTCGAGCCGATGAAGCCCAGCAACACCGGCTGGCTGATTGCCGATGTGATCGACGACACCACGGCGTTTGCCTGGTCGCGCACTGAAGTCGACCCGGATTTGCTCACCTTGCTGGCTGACCCGCAGTGGCAACCCTATATCGTATTCCCCGGCGAATTTGTCGCGCCCGAGCGAGTCGTCAGCGCAGTGGCGGTGGAGGAGGGCAAGCGCCCGTTGTTCATCCTGCTGGATGGCACGTGGAGCGAAGCGCGCAAGATGTTCCGCAAAAGCCCGTACCTGGAGCATTTGCCGGTATTGAGCCTGGCGCCCGAGCAGCTCTCGCGCTACAAACTGCGTCGCTCCAAGCGCGATGACCATTTCTGCACCGCCGAAGTCGCGGCCTTGTGCCTTGAGTTGGCGGACGATGGCGCCGCCAGCGAAGTGCTGGATGCCTACCTCGACGTCTTCAGCAGCCATTACCTGGCCGCCAAGTTCCAGCTGCCCCTGGACCCGACCGACATCGTCCATACTCGTCTGGCACCTTATATACCTGCGGTATAACCAGACGACGTTTGCATGATGGCACCGTAAACCCGCGCCCCGCTAAAATGCCCGCGGGCGTAGTGCTTGACCCCCCAGGCTGCGCTGGGCATGCTGGGCGCCGATTGGGGTGCAACCGTGAATTTTCGACGTCGTTCAAGTGCTTTTGACGTTGAACGTACCCTGTGGCGTCGGCTGCCTGGCTGTCGCCTTGTGTCTTGGTGAACCCTGAACCCATCAGGGCTGCCATAAAAAACAGGATCATTTAATCAATGGCCACATACGAAATCCTGATAGCCGATGACCACCCGCTGTTTCGCAGTGCGCTGCATCAAGCCGTCACCCTGGGCCTGGGCCCTGACGTACGCTTGGTCGAAGTGGCCAGCATTGCCGAACTGGAAGCCCGCCTCACCGAAAAATCCGACTGGGACCTGGTGCTGCTCGACCTGAACATGCCGGGTGCCTACGGTTTCTCCGGGCTGGTGCTGCTGCGCGGGCAATACCCGCAGATTCCCGTGGTGATGGTTTCGGCCCAGGAAGAAGCCGACGTGGTGGTGCGCTCCAAGGAGTTTGGCGCCAGCGGTTTCATTCCCAAGTCCAGCTCGATGGAAGATATCCAGAAAGCAGTACGCACCGTGTTGGATGGCGATGTGTCCTGGCCGCCGCAGGCGTTTGAAGAAATCAACGTGTCCGACGAAGCCAAGGCCGCCCGCGATGGTCTGGCCAGCCTCACACCCCAGCAGTTCCGCGTGCTGACCATGGTCTGCGAAGGCTTGTTGAACAAGCAGATTGCCTTCGAGCTGAGCGTGTCCGAAGCGACGATCAAGGCCCATGTGACGGCGATCTTCCGCAAGTTGGGAGTGCGTACACGCACCCAGGCTGCGCTGCTCTTGCAACAACTTGAGTCAATTTCGCAGCACTAAGCTGTCAGCGATTCACGCTTTTTTGACTTGGCGTGATCTAGTTTCCCCACTTCTTTGGTTCAGTTGCCTACGTCTATGTCGCCTTTCAAGGGTCAAACCGGTATCAAACGTATCTTCAATGCAGGGGGTTACTCCCTGGATGGCCTGCGCGCGGCGTTCACTGGCGAGGCGGCGTTCCGTCAGTTGGTGCTGCTCAACGTCATCCTGATCCCGCTGAGCTTTTTCCTGCACGTCAGCCGGGTGGAGCGGGCGTTGCTGATCGCGGTGTGCCTGCTGGCGCTGATCGTAGAATTGCTCAATTCGGCGGTAGAGGCGGCCATCGACCGTATTTCCCTGGACCGCCACCCGTTGTCGAAAAATGCCAAGGACATGGGCAGCGCCGCGCAATTTGTAGCACTGACCATGATCACGCTGGTGTGGGCCGTTATCCTGATCTAACCCTCAGGCAATGCTTGGCAGCACGATCTCGTCGCTGCGCTGAACCCCGGCGGTGAAGGCGCGGCACAGCTCGAGGAATTCGCGCATCGCCGAGGTCTGGTACTTCTGTTTATGCCAGATGAAGTAGAACTGCCGGGCCAGGTCCAGGTCCGGGGTTTCCACCGGTACCAGGCTGCCACGGCGGAATGCATCGCGCAGCGCCAGGCGAGAGATGCAGCCAATCCCCAATCCCGACTCCACCGCCCGCTTGATCGCCTCGGTATGTTCCAGCTCCAGGCGGATATTCAGCGCGCTGCGGTGATGGCGCATGGCCTGGTCGAACGTCAGGCGCGTACCTGAGCCTTGTTCGCGCAGGATCCAGGCTTCGTGGGTCAGCTCGTCCATGCTCGCCACACCGCGCTTGGCCAGGTGATGCTGCGGCGCGCAAAACACCACCAGCTCATCTTCTACCCAGGTTTGTACCTCGATGTCCGGGTGGCTGCAGTCGCCTTCGATTAGACCCAGGTCAATTTCGTAGTGCGCCACCTGGTGCACGATATGTGCAGTGTTCTGCACATGCAGCTTCACCTGGCTCTCGGGGTGCTGTTGCATGAAGCTGCCGATCAGCAACGTGGCCAGGTAATTGCCGATGGTCAGGGTGGCGCCCACCGCCAGCGAGCCGAAGCCGGACTTGCCGTTGAGCAGGTCCTCGATCTCCTTGGCCTGGTCCAGCAGCGCCACCGCCTGGGGTAACAGCTGGTGACCCAAGGCGTTGAGACTCAGGCGCTTACCGGCGCGGTCGAATAATTGGCAGCTGGATTGGCGCTCCAGCTCGGTGATCGAGGTGCTGGCGGCGGATTGCGATAAGGCCAGAAGGCCAGCAGCGCGCGAGACGCTTTCCTGCTGGGCGACGGCGACGAAGACTTGCAGTTGACGGAGAGTAAATCGCATATCGATATAACCGATAACCCTTATCTTAATAATCCAGTTAACAGATATTGTCGCCGCCATTAGAATGCTGTGCAATTGCGCACCTATCATTTGGCGCAGACCCATTTCCAGGAGTCCCCCGTACATGAGCAACATGAACCACGAGCGTGTCCTCAGTGTTCATCACTGGAACGACACTCTGTTCAGCTTCAAGTGCACCCGCGATCCGGGCCTGCGCTTCGAGAACGGTCAGTTCGTGATGATCGGCCTGCAACAGCCCAACGGCCGCCCGCTCATGCGCGCTTACTCGATTGCCAGCCCGAACTGGGAAGAGCATCTGGAGTTCTTCAGTATCAAGGTGCCCGATGGCCCGCTGACTTCCCAATTGCAGCACTTGAAGGAAGGCGACGAGATCATCATCAGCAAAAAACCGACAGGCACCCTGGTGCTTGACGATTTGAAGCCGGGCAAACACCTGTACCTGCTCAGCACCGGTACTGGCCTGGCGCCGTTCATGAGCGTGATCCAGGACCCGGAAACCTACGAGCGTTTCGAAAAAGTGATCCTGTGCCACGGCGTGCGTTACGTCAATGAAGTCGCCTACCGCGAGTTCATCACCGAACACCTGCCGCAGAACGAATTCTTCGGCGAAGCGCTGCGTGACAAGCTGATCTACTACCCGACCGTGACCCGCGAGCCGTTCGAGAACGAAGGCCGCCTGACCGACCTGATGCGCAGCGGCAAGCTGTTCAGCGACATCGGCCTGCCGCCGATCAACCCCGAGGACGACCGCGCCATGCTGTGCGGCAGCCCGAGCATGTTGGATGAGACCAGCGAAGTGCTCAACAGCTTCGGCCTGAAGGTTTCGCCACGCATGCGTGAGCCGGGTGACTACTTGATCGAACGCGCCTTCGTCGAGAAGTAATCCGTGTAGGAGCCGGCTCCTACAGTAAAAAGAAAAGCCCGCGTTGCCTGAAGGCAGCGCGGGCTTTTTCATGTCTGCGGTTTACTGGGCCGCAACCACTTCCAGCACGCAAATCATCCCGGCCTCTGGATAGTGCCAGCGCACATCCACGTCCCAGAACTGCGCGCCATATTCACGCTCCGGCCCCGGGGTTTGATACGCCGGCCGCGGATCCTGGGCCAGGCACTGCTCGATCAGCGCCAACAACGGCTCGTCAAGGCGCTGGGCGTGGCCTTGTGCCTGATGCAACGCGGTCTTCAGCCACTGCACCGTAATCAGCGGCGGCGCGCTGCTTGCGATGTGGTTGGTGGCCGTGTCGATGATGTCGGCATAGGGCACATACGGCTTGATATCCAATACCGGCGTGCCATCGAGCAAATCGATCCCGGAAATCCACAGCTTGCCCGGTTCGACCCTGTCCAGCTTGACCACCGATTGACCAATCCCGTTGGGACGATGCGTCGCGCGGGTGGCAAATACGCCCATGGACGTGTTGCCGCCCAGGCGCGGCGGGCGCACCTTGAGGCGCGGTTTGTCTTCCAGTGCCTGGTGAAACAGGAATAACAGCCACACATGGCTGACCTGTTCCAGGCCCTGCACCGCCTCACCCTGGTCGAACGGCGCGACCAATTCCAGCACGCCCCGTGCGGCAGGCGCCAGTTGCGGCTGGCGCGGGATGGCGAACTTCTCCTTGAAACAGGAGCGGACAAAGCCGATGGGCGAGACGCTGTAACTCATTTTTGAAGCCTCAAGTGGCAAGCTGCAAGCTCTTGGCGCTTGAAGCTTGTAGCTGTTTTTAAGCTCTGACGCGCAGCGTCAGCCCCTTGAGGAAGTTGCGCAGCAACTGGTCGCCGCACGGGCGGTAGTTGGTGTGGCCGAACTTGCGAAACAGCGCGCTCAGCTCCGGCTTGGACACCGGGAACTCGGCGGCCTTGAGGATGGCGTGCATGTCGTCTTCCTTCAGCTCGAAGGCCACGCGCAGCTTCTTGAGGATGATGTTGTTGGTCACCGGGGTCTCGATCGGCTGCGGCGGACGGCTTTCGTCCTTGCCGCGCTTGAAAATCACCAGGCCGTCGAGGAAATGGGCCATGACTTCATCCGGGCAGAACACAAAGCCTTCTTCCTCATCTTTCTTGAGGTAGGTCAGCAGGTCTTCCTTGGTCACGTCCATGCCGCCGAGTTTGATGATCTCGACCATCTTGTTATCGCTGATATCGAGCATGTAGCGCACGCTGCGCAGTACGTCATTGTGAATCATGGTGGGCAATCCTGGTTTTCAACGGTGGACACCGCCGGGTGAGGCGGTATCGAGAAAAGGTGCGCGGCTTAGAACTTCTCTTTGCCGGACATATAGCGCCATTGGCCAACCGGCACTTTGCCGATGGACACGCCGCCGATGCGGATGCGGCGGATGGCGACGACTTTCAGGCCAACGGCTTCGCAGAACAGGGCGATCACGCCCGGTTGCGGGTTTTTCATGGCAAAGCGCAGGCGGTTTTCGTTCTGCCAGCTGGCTTTCACGGCAGGCAGCTCTTTGCCTTTGTAGGTCAGGCCGTGGTTCAGGCGGTTGAGGCCGTGCGCAACCATGTCGCCTTCGACCTCGACCACGTATTCCTGCTCGATCTTGGCGGCATCGGCGGTCAACTTGCGCAGGATCTTCCAGTCCTGGGTGAAGACCAGCAGCCCGCTGGCCTTGGCTTGCAGGTCGGCGCTGGCGCTCAGGCGCAGGAAATGGCCCTTGAGCGGGCGTTTGCCGAAGCGATGCTCCTCGGACAAAGTCTCGGCGCTGATCGACGCCAATGCCGTCTCGGCATCCACGCCGGCAGGCGCGTGCAGCAGGATGGTCACCGGCTCCGGCGCAGTGGCCTTGGCTTCGGGGTCCAGCTCGACGTTCTGCGTGGTGACCTTGAACTGCGGCTCGTCGATCACTTCGCCGTCCACCGAGACCCAGCCGCCTTCGATAAACAGCTCAGCCTCCCGACGGGAGCAACCGACCAGTTCGATAAGGCGTTTGGAGAGGCGTATGGGGTCAGTCATGACAAGGGCCGTAACAAAAGGGGGCGGTTATTGTACCTGCCTGGCGCCGGTTAATCCCGGCCCCATTTCAGTGCTGCTGCTTTTTGTCGGAGCTTGCCTGCGATGGCGTCGCCTCGGTACACCTGATACACCGAGTTGTCTGCATCGCAGGCAAGCCAGCTCCCACAGGTGTTCTGCGCTGTGTCAGCCACTGCGTAGGTGTTGCTGCTGGCGCAAGCGCATGTGCAGCAGCGGATACGGCTGCCCAAGGCCATCATGCTCCGTGCGCCCGATCACCTCGAACCCTTGCTTGAAGTAAAACCCCAGGGCCTGCGGGTTTTGTTCGTTCACGTCCAGTTCGTCGGCATTCATGCGCTCGACCGCGTAGCGCAGCAGTTGGCGGCCGAGGCCCTGGCCCCGGTGCTGCGGGTCGATGAACAGCATCTCGACCTTGCCCGCAGCGACGCCGGCAAACCCGGTGATGCGTTGGCGCGAGTCCTTGGTGCAAATCAGCATCACCGCGTCCAGGTAGCGGGTCAGCACCAGGTTTTTCAGCAACTCGATGTAACTGTCTGGCAGAAAATCGTGGGTGGCCCGCACCGATGCCTCCCAGATGCGTGCCAATTCGGCGTAATCGCTGATTTTAGGTGTGTGGATAACCGAATGCTGACGCATGCCCGCTGCCCCTTTGCCTTGATGTGCGCTGATGGGCAAAACGATAGACCTAAAAAAGCCCCGCATCTTGTCCAGAGGCAGGGCTTTTTCAAAATATTACACGTCAGTCACGCTTCTCGGCCCACAGGTCGTATTCGTCGGCGTCCGTCACGGTGCACCAGACCTTGTCACCCGGCTTCAAACCGCTGGCATCGTCGATAAACACGTTACCGTCGATCTCCGGGGCATCGAAGAAGCAGCGGCCGACCGCGCCTTGTTCGTCGACTTCGTCGATCAGCACTTCGATTTCCTTGCCGATGCGCAATTGCAGGCGCGCCGAACTGATGGCCTGCTGGTGCGCCATGAACCGCTCCCAACGGTCCTGCTTGACGTCGTCCGGCACCACGGCCAGGTCCAGCAGGTTGGCCGGAGCGCCTTCCACAGGCGAGTACTGGAAGCAGCCGACGCGGTCCAGTTGGGCCTCGGTCAGCCAGTCCAGCAGGTACTGGAAGTCTTCTTCGGTTTCGCCGGGGAAGCCGACGATAAAGGTCGAGCGAATGATCAGCTCCGGGCAGATCTCGCGCCAGTTCTTGATGCGTGCCAGGGTCTTGTCTTCGAAGGCCGGGCGTTTCATGGCTTTCAGGACTTTCGGGCTGGCATGCTGGAACGGGATGTCCAGGTACGGCAGGATCTTGCCGGCGGCCATCAACGGGATCAGCTCGTCCACGTGCGGGTACGGGTAAACGTAGTGCAGGCGCACCCACACACCGAGGCTGCTGAGGGCTTCGCAGAGTTCGGTCATACGGGTTTTCACCGGCGCGCCGTTCCAGAAACCGGTGCGGTATTTCACGTCGACGCCGTAGGCGCTGGTGTCCTGGGAGATCACCAGCAGCTCTTTCACGCCGGATTTGACCAAACGCTGGGCCTCGTCCAGTACATCACCGACCGGGCGGCTGACCAGCTTGCCGCGCATCGAGGGGATAATGCAGAAGCTGCAGCTGTGGTTGCAGCCTTCGGAAATCTTCAGGTACGCATAGTGGCGCGGGGTCAGCTTGATACCTTGCGGCGGCACCAGGTCGATCAGCGGGTTGTGGTCCTGGCGCGGCGGCACGACTTCGTGCACGGCGTTGACCACCTGCTCGTACTGCTGCGGGCCGGTCACGGCCAACACGCTTGGGTGCACGTTGCGGATATTGCCTTCTTCCACGCCCATGCAGCCGGTCACGATGACCTTGCCGTTTTCCTTGATGGCCTCGCCGATCACTTCCAGCGACTCCGCCTTGGCCGAGTCGATGAAGCCGCAGGTGTTGACCACCACCACGTCGGCGTCCTGATAAGTGGACACCACGTCATAACCTTCCATGCGCAGTTGGGTCAGGATGCGTTCGGAGTCGACCAGAGCCTTCGGGCAACCCAGGGAAACAAAGCCAACCTTGGGGTTGGCCTTTGCGATGGTGGTGGACATGTCTAACCTCGGTATTGAATGACGCCGCCAGTCGGGCACGACAGGGCTGCGGACGGGCACTTGGTGTGCCTCTGATCAAAAAGTGCGCAATTCTAGCGACGGGCAACGCACTTGACCAGCTTTATGCAGGGAAATGCGACGAGTGCTGCGTTGGGTAATTCGCAGAGCCCTTCCACGCTCTCAAGCCCGCACGTCCTGCTCCGTGCGGTGCGCTACGACTTTGGACATGCCCACCCCCAATGCCTGGAGCACTTTCAGCAGGGTGGAAAGTTTTGGGTCGCCGCCGACGGCAATGGATCTGTAGAGATTAGCTCTATTGAGCCCGGTGTTCTGCGACAAGCTGAGCATTCCGCCACGAGCTTCCGCCACTCGACGAATAGCGACAAGAAACGCGTCCTCACCCCCCGCTTCATCGATTTCCTCAAGTGCGACGGACAGATATTCCAGGGCAAATGCTTCGTCGTCTCGGAGCATTTCAAGAACACTCTCTTCATGAGAACGAGTACGAATGGTCATTTTTGCTGCTCCTTGTAGGATTTCCAGAGAGCCTTGGCCTGATCGATGTCGTTCTGCTGTCTGGCCTTTGAGCCACCACCCAACAGGAAAACAATTTTTCGATCCGCGATTGCGTAATACACGCGAAACCCAGGTCCGAAGTCGAGCTTCATCTCAAAGACCCCATCACCCACCGGCTCCGTCACCCCAAAGTGACCAAGGCATGCTCGGTCCACTCTGGTGGTGATTCTTGCTTTTGAACGGGTGTCTTGCACGGTGTCCAGCCAAGCTTGGTAGATGTCTACGCCGTTGACTGACAGGACGTGTTTCACTTCGTACATAAGGAATGTACCTTAAAAGAGACAGGTCGATGATTGAGTTTTTGTATCGACTGCGCGCCGCAGGGGCACGATTGATGGATCAGGTAAGCCGGTCAAGGAAACACCGCTTGCACCGCTAAAGGCAGCATTACTAAGCCGGCCCAAAATATACGGTCGGCCGTGATGCGCTCAATGCAGGCAAATAGGCCCCAAAATGCCTTGATCTCTTTTAATGACGGCAGAAAACGCCACCCCTATCACTTGAGCAGGGAAATGCGACGAGTGCTGCGCTATGCTTCGCGCCGTTGCACATGGGTAGAACCCCTGGGTCAATAAAACGTCTGTTACGAGAAGTAAAACAGCGCATGCTAGGGTCAGCTTAGGCGCGTTGTTTATAAAAGACCTCAGGTCAAAGGGCAGGAGTGGTTGATGGGTCACGCGAGTAGTCAGGCAGCAGGTGCCGAGCATTCAAACGCCAAGCCGATTGGCATGCTGGTGGCAGCGGTCGGGGTGGTTTATGGCGATATCGGCACCAGCCCGCTCTACACCCTTAAAGAGGTGTTCAATGGGGGGTATGGGGTTCAGGTCAACCATGACGGGGTGCTGGGGATCCTGGCGCTGATCTTCTGGTCGCTGATCTGGGTGGTGTCGATCAAGTACATGCTGTTTGTACTGCGGGCGGACAACCAGGGCGAGGGCGGCATCATGGCGCTGACCGCGCTGGCGCGGCGCGCGGCGGGGGAGCGCAAGAAGCTGCGCAATTTCCTCGTGGTCTGTGGCTTGTGCGGGGCTGCGCTGTTCTACGGCGACAGCATGATCACCCCGGCGATTTCGGTCTTGTCGGCCATTGAAGGCCTGGAATTGGCATTCGATGGCCTGGATAAATGGGTCGTGCCCATCGCGCTGGTCGTGTTGGTGGCATTGTTTCTGATCCAGAAACACGGCACCGACCGCATCGGCAAGCTGTTCGGACCGGTGATGGTGACCTGGTTCCTGGTGCTGGGTGGCCTTGGCGTGTATGGCATCACCCTGCACCCTGAAGTGCTCAACGCCTTGAACCCGATGTGGGGCGTGCGTTTCTTCGAGGCTCACCCCGGTATTGGCGTGGCGATCCTGGGTGCGGTGGTGCTGGCCTTGACCGGTGCCGAGGCGCTGTACGCAGACATGGGGCACTTCGGCCGCAAGCCCATCGCCCGCGCCTGGTTCATCCTGGTGCTGCCGGCGTTGGTGCTCAATTATTTCGGCCAGGGCGCGATGCTGCTCGGCGATCCGGAAGCTGCGCGCAACCCGTTCTACTTGCTGGCGCCGAGTTGGGCGCTGATCCCGCTGGTGGTGCTGTCGACCCTGGCCACGGTGATTGCGTCGCAGGCGGTGATTTCCGGTGCGTTCTCGTTGACGCGCCAGGCGATCCAGTTGGGTTATATCCCGCGCATGCACATCCAACACACGTCCAGTGCCGAGCAGGGCCAGATCTACATCGGCGCGGTGAATTGGTCGCTGATGGTCGGCGTAATCCTGCTGGTGCTGGGCTTCGAGTCCTCCAACGCACTGGCGTCGGCCTACGGTGTAGCGGTGACCGGCACCATGCTGATGACCACGATCCTGGTGTCGGCGGTGATGCTGCTGCTGTGGAAGTGGCCACCGATCCTGGCCGTGCCGGTATTGGTCTGCTGCCTGCTGGTCGACGGGCTGTACTTCGCCGCCAACGTGCCGAAGATCATCCAGGGCGGCGCCTTCCCGGTCTTGGCGGGGATCGTGCTCTTTGTGCTGATGACCACGTGGAAGCGCGGCAAGCAGTTGCTGGTCGAGCGCCTCGACGAAGGCGGCCTGCCGTTGCCGATCTTTATCAGCAGCATCCGTGTGCAACCGCCGCATCGCGTGCAGGGTACGGCGGTGTTCCTCACCGCGCGCCCGGACGCCGTGCCCCATGCGCTGTTGCACAACCTGTTGCACAACCAGGTGCTGCACGAGCAAGTGGTGCTGCTGACGGTGGTCTACGAGGATATTCCACGCGTACCGGCCGCCCGGCGCTTCGAGGTGGATGCCTACGGCGAGGGGTTCTTCCGGGTGATCCTGCACTTTGGCTTTACCGATGAGCCGGACGTGCCCGAAGCGCTGAAGCTGTGCCACCTCGACGAGCTGGATTTCAGCCCGATGCGCACCACCTACTTCCTCAGCCGTGAAACGGTGATCGCCTCGCGCATCAAGGGCATGGCCCGTTGGCGTGAAGCGCTGTTCGCGTTCATGTTGAAGAATGCCAACGGCAACCTGCGGTTCTTCAAGCTCCCGGTCAACCGCGTGATCGAACTGGGCACCCAGGTCGAGATGTAAGCCTGTGCACGACGGGAGCCGGCAATCGGCTCCCGCTTTCGTTCTGAACCCTGTGCAATCCAACGTTGTCGACTAGGCTGTAGGAGCAAGCTTGCTCGCGAAAAACGTCAATTAAAACGCGTTGATCCTGAATACACGCGGCGCCGGTGAGTCTTTCGCGAGCAAGCCTGCTCAGTTAAAAGAGCCCAAAAAGCCCAGAAGAGGTGCGCCATGAGTCAGCTGCTCGAACCCTATACCCTGCGCCAATTGACCCTGCTCAACCGCATCGCCGTGTCGCCGATGTGCCAATACTCCAGTGTCGATGGCCTGGCCAATGACTGGCACCTGGTCCACCTTGGCAGTCGCGCAGTCGGCGGCGCCGGGCTGATCTTCACCGAGGCCACCGCGGTGACCGCCGATGGCCGTATCACTGCCGAAGACCTGGGCCTGTGGAACGACGAACAGATCGAACCGCTGCAACGCATCACGCGGTTTATCGCAGCCCAGGGCGCCGTGGCCGGGATCCAACTGGCCCATGCCGGGCGCAAGGCCAGTACTCATCGGCCATGGATCGGCAAGCATGGCAGCGTCAAGCCGGAGGACGGCGGTTGGGTGCCGGTGGGGCCGTCGCCGATTGCCTTTGACCCCAATCACACGCAGCCCCGGCAGTTGGACGAAGGGCAGATTCAGCAGGTGATCGCCGACTTTGTCGCCGCCGCCAAGCGCGCGCTCACGGCCGGGTTTGAAGTGGTGGAAATCCATGCGGCTCACGGTTACCTGCTGCATCAATTTCTCTCGCCGATCAGCAATCAACGCCAGGACCAATACGGCGGCTCTTTTGAAAACCGTATTCGCCTGGTGCTGCAAGTCACCGAAGCCGTGCGTGCGGCCTGGCCTCAGGACCTGCCGCTGTTTGTGCGGGTGTCGGCTACCGACTGGGTGGAAGATGGCTGGAACCCTGATGAAACCGTGGAATTGGCGCGCCGCTTGAAGGATTTGGGTGTGGACCTGATCGACGTGTCCTCTGGTGGCACCGCCGCCAATGCCGAGATTCCGACGGGGCCTGGCTACCAGACGCGCTTCGCTGAACGGGTACGCAAAGAGTCAGGCATTGCCACCGGCACAGTGGGCATGATCACCGAACCGGCACAGGCTGAGCACATCCTGCGCACCTGCCAGGCCGATATCATCTTCCTGGCCCGTGAACTGCTGCGGGACCCGTACTGGCCGCTGCATGCCGATGATGACCTCGGCGGGCGCAAGGCGACCTGGCCGGCGCAGTATCAACGGGCGACCCACCGAGACCAGCCGATTCATGAGTCTGACTTGAGGGATTGATCCGCTTCGCGCTGCACTCGAAACCCACCCTGAACCGGTGGGTTTTTTTGCATGATGCAGTGGGAAAAGTCCGTAGGTGATTGTTACTCAAGAGATTTTTTAAGTGAATGCTCTAAAAAAATCCCACACGTGACCAGATTGTTTCTACGCTTAGGGTAAGTCTGATTTCTGGCCCAGGAAGTCAGTCCGTTTGTCCGCGCAGGCCTTGTGCTTAAGGGGATGCAGGTGATGGGCGCCAGGAGTATTTGATCGATATCAGGAGAAACAGTCCATGGCCAAGTCCTATGGTGTTGCGGGTGCAGTGGTGTCTTTTCTGGCCCGCAGGGTGTTCATGCGTGGCTGCAGGTTGAGTTCGGACGAGGCTGAATTACTCGCGCAGTATCGCGCCCTGAACGAGAGTGACCAGGTGGCGATGCGGTATCTGATTGGGGCAATGAAGAGTGTGTCGCGGTTCTGAGGCGGGCATTTGAGCCCTGTGGGAGCGAGCAACCTCGCTCCCACAGGTGGCATCACGTGTATTTACGCGCCTCGGGTGCCGGCGGGAAGTACTGATACAGCCAGGTTTCACTCAAGGTGCGGTCCTGGGTGCGGATGAACAGGCGCAGTTCCACCGGCTCGACGCTGTCGCTGGTCGGGTACCAGTCGAACAGGATCCGATAGCCCTTGATGTTGTCGAGCACCAGCACGCTGAAGTCTTTCACTTCGCCGTGGGAGCAGGTCACCACCGGCTCGATCCCGGTGCCGGCCGGCAGGCGATCGAGGCCGCCGCCCTTGAAGTCCACGGCAAACCGACGCGCCCACACCTCTGGGTAATGCTCGCCCGGTGCCCAACCTTCAGTGAAGCCGCCCATGCCCGAACGGGTCGCGTCGACCTGTGCCAGCGGCGTGCTGACCGGGGGCAGGGCGCTCCAGTAGAGCTTGTAGCCATAGTTGAGCGAATCGCCAGGTGCCACCGGTTTTTTCGGTGTCCAGAAGGCCACGATGTTGTCCAGGGTCTCGCCGGTGGTGGGGATCTCCAGGAGGTCGATCGAGCCTTCGCCCCAGGCGGTGGTCGGTTCTACCCACAGGCTTGGGCGCTTGCTGTACCAGTCCACGGTGTCCTGGTAGCTGGCGAACTCATGGTCGGTCTGCACCAGGCCGAAGCCTTTCGGGTCGGTGTCGGCGAATGCGTTGAACTGCAGCTTGGCCGGGTTGTTCAGCGGGCGGCAAATCCACTCGCCATTGCCACGCCACATCGCCAGGCGATCCGAGTCGTGGATTTGCGGGTGGATGGTGTCGCACATGCGGCGTTCGTGGGTGCCGCAACTGAACATGCTGGTCATCGGCGCGATGCCCAGTTGTTCGATGGCGGTGCGCGCATTGATGTTGGCGTCGATCGCCATCACCACCTGGTTGGCCTGGCAGTCGATATCGAAGCGATAGGCGCCAGTGGCGCTCGGCGAGTCGAGCAGGGCGTAGACCACAAAGCGGGTAGCGTTCTTGTCCGGGGTCTCGAACCAGAACTGCGTGAAGTCGGGGAACTCTTCGCGCTTCTTCGCGTAGGTATCAATCGCCAGGCCCCGTGCGGAAAGTCCGTACTGGCCGGTGGAATCCACCGCGCGGAAGTAGCTGGCGCCGAGAAACGACAGCACGTCGTGGCGATCCAGTTCCGGTGCCTTGAACAGCTTGAAGCCGGAGAAACCCAGGTCGCCGGTCAACTGTTTGGTGTCGACGGTGGTTTTTTCATAGTTGAACAGTGACGGGCGGAAATGCACTTCGCGGGCTTCACGGGTCTTGGGGTCGACACTGTGCATGCGCACCGGCGTCTTGAACCCCATGCCGACGTGGAAGAACTGCACGTCCAGTTGGCCGTTCAATTCCTTCCACAGCGAATGGTTGCCGTCGTACCCGATGGCGTTGAAATTCTGTGGGGTCATGGTCGCCAGGGTGGGCGGGAGTACCTGTTTGGTGTCTTTATACGCGGTCCCGGCGAGCTGCTTGGCCTGGGCCTTGAGCGTTTCAAAATCAAACGCCACGGCCTTGCCATCGGCGGCGCGGTTTCCGGCCCAGGCCTGCGCGGCGAGCAGGCCGCTGGCCGACAAACCGGTGTAAGCCGCAATGGCCATGGACGCTTTGAGCAAATTCCTGCGGTGCATAGAGACAACCTGTCGTGAGCAAATCCCGCGCCGTTCCTGGCACGTGCTGGATCAGAAAGTACGGTTCGGACATGCCTTCGGCCAAACGCAACGGACAATAAACAGACGCCGGATAGCTTAAGCGGTTCGATGACGTAGGAAAAATGATTGATAGCGGCGTGATGGCGTTGCATATGAAACAAGGTATTTCTCAGAAGCAGACAGTCCCCCTGTGGCGAGCGGGCTTGCCCCGCGTTGGGCTGCGAAGCAGCCCCAATAATAGACATTTCTGTGTGTCTGAGAGGAGCACCGCTGCCTCGAAGGGGCTGCTGCGCAGCCCAACGCGGGCCACGCCCCGCTTACCACAGGAAGCCTTCGCCACGCGTGGCCTTCAACTCACCTCGCCGACCGCCCGGTACGCCTCATCAATCGCCGCATGGGCGTACGCACTCCACGCCGCATCCGAGTTGGCGATGCTCACGTGCCCCAGCGGCTTGCGCGCCAGGTTCATCAGCGCTTCGCTCTCGCCGGCGTTGTCGAACAAGCTGTTGGAAAAGTATGCATAGCCATGGGACCAGCGATTCACCGTGATCCCGAGGATATCGGTCTCGTGGTTGAACCCACCCGGGCCGAGCATGCGTTGCAGTTGGTCACGCAATTGCGTTTCCAGTTGCTCGAAGGTCTGCGCATACAACTTGCCACGCCCGGCGCGCGCCTGGTCGCGGGCGTTCATGCCGCTGTTGGGGCTGGTGGGCACGTAGACCATGTGCAAGCCAATCGGCTGCGTCGGGTCGCGCGGGTGGTCGTAGCCGCCCATGCTCACCGGGTAGTCCAGTTTGATGCGGCTGTACGGTTGGGTCGCCGCGTAAATCTCATGCACCCCAAGTTTCTGGAACGACTGCCAGTTGCGGATCACCACCTTGGTGTACACCAGCGGGAATTTCACGTTCTGGCTCAAGGCGTGGGCCTGGGGGGCCGGCAGGTCCTTGAGCAGGTACGGGATCATCATGTTGTAGCAGGCCAGGATGCAGCGTTTGCCACGCACCTGTGCGAGTTGTCCGCCACGGCTGTAGCCGATATGCACGCCGTCGCCCACGTTGCGCACACTGACCGCCGTGCTGTTCAAGCGCACCCGTACCGGCGCCTTGGGTTGATCGAGCTTGGCGTAGTCAAACGCTGCCAGCACGATATCGTCCATGGTGTGCCCGGGTGCCACGCCGGGGACCAGGCTGCGCACCAGCAGGCGTGCGAGTGACGCGTTGCCATCCGGGAAGTGGTAGATGTAGGGCTCTTCCATTTCGGCAGCGGCTTCTTCGCTGATCGGTGCCAGGTTCATGCCGCCGAAACCTGGGAATCCCACGTTATAGGCGTCGGACGATGCCACGGCATCGATGCTCAAGGCCATGAAGTCATTGGTGCGGCTCTGGAAGTACTTCACCGCGCCTTCCGATAATCCGACGTTCTTCAGCAGGAAATCGCGGTAACTGGTGACCGCCAGGTAGTCTGCCTTTTGCTCGGCCGTCTTGCCCGGCAGGTAATCCTTGGGCGCCGTGTGCAGCTCGATCAACGCCTGACGGTCGGCGGGTGGCAGCGGGAAGTCATTGATGAAGTCGCTGATGGAGCGCGCATGCAATTGGTCGGGCGCGATGTCGTCGGCGACCATCGGCGTTGGGTCGCCGGTCACCAGTTTGTCTTCGCCGAAGTTCTCCTTGTCGAAGAACACCCCGCGCGACAGCCCCAGGCCCGGGTAGAACTGGCGGTCGAAGGCGGTCTCGAAGCGCTTGATGTTCACCCCGAGTTTTTTCAGCAGGCCATTCACTTGCTTGCTGTAGAGGTGGTTGGGCGACTGGAACGCCTCGCTGCCACCGTAGCCGATGATCATGCGGCCACCGGCCTGGAATTCATTGCGCTTGGCATGGCCGCCGAAGTCGTCGTGGTTTTCCAGGATCAGGATCTTCGCCTTGGGGTGCTTCTCGCGGTAGAACCACGCCGCCGACAGACCACTCAGGCCGCCCCCGACCACCACCAGGTCATAGTCCTCGGTGATCGGCAGTTTGTCGGTGTCGAAGACCTTCTTTTCCCAGCCCATCTGGTGCGCCACTTCGAACGAGCCGACATGGCTGCCGCGCAGGCCGGTGAGGGCGGGCGGGTAGTAGCGGCCGTCGGGCGCGGCCTGGAGGATTTGCAGCGGGGTCATGCCGGCGGCAATAGTGATGGCGACGCCGTTGAGGAAGTCGCGGCGGGTAATGTCCATGGGAACCTACGAATTATT
>NZ_JANLOH010000054.1:0-79990 GCF_025466155.1 Pseudomonas sp. 13B_2.1_Bac1
GAAAGCAGCCAGCCACAAGCAAGCGACACCGTCCCTACCCGCCGCGTTAGCAAAAAGCCCCTAAAGCACGATTCATTTAAGCCTAAACCCAATCGACAACACCAAACAGACACCCAAAACATTAGAATGCCGCCCTCCCCAACCACAAGGACGTAGGCAGCATGATAAAACAACGCTTCTCCCTAGCCCTCAGCCTCCTATGGCGCACCTACCTGGCGTATTTCATCTACTCCGTAGTATTCAGCCTGGCGCTGGGGTTCACGATTGGTGCTGAATTGCTTGCCAGCCGGGATTTTCTGCGGTTCGGACCGCCGTTCACGCTCGGTCTGTTTGCGCTGTTGATCGCCGTCCTGGAACTCGGAGGTCGCGTCAATGTGCTGCAGGCCGTGTTCGGTGCGCGGTTGAAGCGTACACAGGCTCACTGGCGGACCTATGTGCTTCAGTTGTCATTGCTACTGATTGCCCTGGCACTCTTGAATGCCCTGTTCGCACTCTTCGCTCCGTTTGAGGTTTGGGTCTACTACAAAGTCTATGGCGCCCCGTTGCTGTTTGCCGTTGGCATCTTTGTGATGGGTTGGGCGCAAACGCCGTCCACCGCTGAAACGATCGCGGCACACACAGAAGAGTCATCACCAACAAATGCTGCGCCTAAGTGGCCATAAGCTGAGGGGCTCTGAGCTTCAGGGCCTGACCCCGAATCCCTGCGCCTATTTTTGATACCTGCGCCTGGCCCGTTCTCCGCTACGCTTTTCCGCATTCACTTCCCCGGTGAGCGGGATAGTTGGCAGTGGAAACGAAAGAAACTTGATGTGATGCCTCAATCGAGAACGGCCTATGGACATTACGATTTGTCGCAAGCGTGGTTTTTTTGATAGCGCCCATGGGCGCCGTGTCCCCCTGCTGGTGCTCTTTAACGGCGCGGTTGTAGGCCGTGTTGCAACCGGTGAAGTCTTAGCGCTGACACTGGCGGATGTGGTCGGCACGTTGCAAGTCGGCCTCCTTGACGACAGGAAGCCGTCTCGCAGTGGGGATGTGCCTGAGGGCGTTTTCTCTGTCAGTCAGGGCATCAGTATTTCCCCGAGCCCACAGGTTCAGGCTTTTTCGGTAAAGACCCGCAGTTGGGTGTTCTTTGATGTTTTTGATTGGGTGTATTTTCGGCCACTGGGGCGCTGGGTGTTCGCGGTCCAGAAAGAAGCCACCTAGCGGGCCCTGAATCAGGCTCCGCTCGGGCTTCTCTGGCGCGACGCCCTCTCAGCCCCGCTTCGGCAGCTTCCAATTCGGTCGAATGAAGTGGCAGGTGTAGCCGTTGGGAATCCGCTCCAGGTAATCCTGATGCTCCGGCTCCGCCTCCCAAAACGGGCCTGCTGGCTCGATCTCTGTTACCACCCTTCCCGGCCACAGCTTCGACGCGTCTACATCCGCCGCCGTATCTTCCGCCACATCGCGCTGCTGCTCGCTCAGGTAATAAATCGCCGACCGATAGCTCGGGCCGAGGTCATTGCCCTGCCGGTTAGGCGTGCTCGGGTCGTGGATCTGGAAAAAGAATTCCAGGATCTGCCGGTAACTGATTACCGCCGGGTCAAACACGATTTCAATCGCTTCGGCATGGTTACCGTGGTTGCGGTAGGTGGCGTTCGGCACGTCGCCGCCGGTGTAGCCGACGCGTGTCTGCAGCACGCCGGGGTAGCGTCGCAACAGGTCTTGCATGCCCCAGAAGCAGCCGCCGGCAAGGATGGCGGTTTCGGTTGGGTTGGTCATGGTCTGTCCTTCCGCTCAATGGATACAGGGATAGTTATGGGGCTGGGTTGGCCAATAGCAAGTTGAACGGTGGATTGCCCGAATCAGCCCGCGCGCCTGACACTGACAGACAACCACTAATCCCGAAGCTTGCGCATTATCTGCAAGACCAACGGTTTCACATATTTCTCACCGGGGTCCGTTTCGGGCGGGTCGTCGCTGCGCCGCCACTCGCCCTGATCAAACGCCTGATACAGCGAAAACGCAGGCTGCGGCAGGTCACGGGACATGCCCACGTCAACGATGGCGTCGATGAGCCCGTTGAGCACGCCGTCGCAGAACGCATAGGTCAAAGTGCCCTGGAGATAGCGCTCGGCAAGGCTGATGGACAGGGCGTTCAGCAGCGCTTGCGGTGTCACGCCGAATTTCTCGCATGGGTCGGCCAGGTCATCCAGGGTCAAGCCGCTGGCTTCGGCTTGTGCCAAGAGCCTGTTGAGTTCGGTCTCCGGTAATACACCGCGGCGGCGAGGGGGTGTACGGGGCTCACTCATAAAATTTGCCGGCGAATAATATCGCCGCGCAGCGTTGCCACACATTGGGTGCCGTTGCTTGCGATTGGGCAAGCCCGGCGCTGGCCTCTGCCCATGCGGTTGCCGCCTCGAAAAACGCATCGACAGAGCGGTTTTCCCAACCTAGTGCGCCGGGCCCATAGGGCGATGAAGGCGAGGCCTTTTCGATCTCGCGCTCGTGGGCGAAATCGGTACCGAGCGCCTCGATAAAACGGATGAACGACGGTTCATCGCTGACGTGCGTCAACAACTCATGAAGGTCCACAGGGCTAGGCATAGGGTTCCAGGCTAGGTGTAACGAGTCGACGCATGCTGCCGCACGGCATCGTCAACGGTCAACTTCGGCGGTGTTGGCCGCTTTTTTGTGGCTAGCTGGGGATGCATTGCGGCAGGTTTCAGGTAATGATGCGCCACCCGAATCAAGGACGATAACAACAATGAAAACTGCACTGCGCGCCCTGTTCCTGCTGTGCCTGGCCACTCCCGCCGTGGCCGCCGAAAGCCCTGTGGGCTTGCGGACTGCCACCCTGGCGGACGCGAAAAACACTCGCCCACTCGAGCTGGTCGTGTGGTATCCCGCCAGCACCTCGGCCACACCTGAGCTGATCGCCGACAACGCGGTGTTCGTCGGCGCGCTCGCCGTCCCCGACGCGCCGCCCGCTGCCGGTGAGCATCCGCTGGTGGTGCTGTCCCACGGGTACGGTGGCAACTGGCTCAATCAGGTATGGCTGGCGAGTGCGTTGGCGCATCGGGGCTTCATCGTGGCGGCGGTCAACCACCCTGGCACCACCAGCAAAGACCGCAGCCCGCAGGCCGCCGCGCAGTTGTGGCAACGCCCGGCCGACCTGAGCCGTGCTATCGATGCGGTGCTGGCTCAACCGACGCAGTTTGGCGCGGTGGCAAAGACGCGGATTGCCGCTGTGGGCCATTCCCTCGGCGGCTGGACCGTGCTGGAAATCGCCGGCGCACGCTTCGACCCCGACCTGTTCAGCCGCGACTGCAGCGCACACCCCAAGCTCGGTGGTTGCATTGGCTACCAGCAGATGAACCCCGCCGGTACGCCTGCCGGCAAAGCCCAACTGGCGGCGGACTTGAGCGATACACGCGTCCGCGCCATTGTGTCCTTGGACCTGGGCCTGTCACGCGGTCTGACCGACGCCAGCCTGGCCGCGCTGCCGGTGCCGGCGCTGGTGATCGCGGGGGGCGTGCCGTCAGAGGATATGGATCCCAATCTGGAATCCGCCGCCATGGTCAAGCGCCTGCCCAGAGCATCGACGCAGTACGTGGAAATCGGCGACGCCACGCACTTCAGCTTCATGACGATCTGCAAGCCGGGCGGCATGGCGTTGATTGAAGAGGATTCACCGGGGGATGGCATGATTTGCCGCGACGGCGAGGGCGCGCGGCCTCGGGCACAGATTCAGCAGCAGGTGGTGGCGTTGATCAGTGAGTTTTTGGGACGTACAGCGCCCCAAAAAAGCCTCTGAAAAAAAATTGCATCAAATGCGCTGCATGTTTGATCCGAGCCTTTGCTGATAGCTGCCAAATGGCAGGTCGGCGATGAGGCAGGCCAAGCGTTTGGTGCGGGTGTGGAGGCTTATCGTGTCTTCCCTGTGGCGTTCAATAGTCGGGGATTCAGGGCCCGATTACTGGCGAAAGACACGGTGATTCAATGCACGGATCGGCGCTAAAAAGCGACCCAGGCAGCGGCTGGCGATTTTTAAACTGGTATCATCGCGGCCTGTATCCACCAGGTAAAAACCGATGAATCGCCAGAAAAAACTCCAGCAGCTCTTCAAGGCCAAGGCCAAGAAGGCCAGCGCCAAATTGGCGCCGAAAAGCAAGGACCGCTATATCAGCAAGGCGGATCGGGAAAAGCTGGCGGCCGAAGCGGCCCAGGAGCCCAGCCTTTCCCCCGAGGCGTGACTCAGCAACCGCTCAACGCCACCTGCGGCCGCTCGCCGGCAAAGAAAAACGGCCGCAGGCGCACGCCCACGCTATTGCCGATAAACGCCGCCACCAGCCACACCCAGCCATGCAGGCTGCCCGAGGCGATGCCGCTGAAGTACGCGCCGATGTTGCAGCCGTAGGCCAGGCGCGAGCCGTAGCCGAGCAGCAGGCCGCCGATCACTGCCGCGACCAGCGAGCGCGCCGGGATTTTCAGGCTGGGGGCAAAACGCCCGGCCAGGCCGGCAGCCAGCAGCGCACCGAGGACGATGCCGATGTCCATGACGCTGGTGATGTCTTCCCACACCGGGGCGGCCAGCGCCTTGGCGTTGCCCGGCATCTGCCAGAACGCCCAGCTGGCCACATCCACGCCCAACCCGCTTGCCACCTTGGCGCCCCACAGTGCGAACGCCGAGGTAATCCCCCACGGCCGCCCGGCCAGTGCCAGGGTCGCGTAGTTGAGCAGCGCCAGGCCAATCGCGCCCCACACCAATGGCCACGGCCCGCGCAGGAAACGGCGCAGGCCCTTGTGCTGGCTGGTTACACCGGCTTCGAGTTGGCCATGACGGCGTTTTTCCAAGCGCACGGTGACAGCTGCAATCAGGCCAAACACGGCCAGGCTGAGGATCAAGGCCGGCACCACGCCGAAGCTCTTGACGATGGACACGGCCGGGAACGCCGGCAGTGCAAACCACCAGTCGACATGGTGCGTGGCGATCAACGAGCCACAAATGAAGAAGAACAGCGTCACCAGCATGCGCGCATTCCCGCCGCCGACGGTGAACAGCGTGCCGGACGCACACCCGCCGCCCAACTGCATGCCGATGCCGAAAATAAACGCACCGAACACCACGGAAACGCCCGCCGGCGCTACCAGCCCGACCACCGGCTGCCCGAACAACGTGCCCGCCCCCAGCGCCGGGAAGAACAGCAGCACCGCCACCGCAAGCATCACCATTTGCGCACGCAGGCCGGCGCCCCGCCGATCATTGATGAACACCCGCCAGGCCGAGGTGAAACCAAAGGCGGCGTGGTAGAGGGTCAGGCCCAGCGCCGCGCCGACCACCAGCAACAGCACCTGGCGCGAGCCCACGCTGTTTTGCAGGAACAGGGCGCCCAGCACCAGGATGATAAACGCCACCAACGGCGCAACAGGCGTGCGCGCGGGGGCGAGAGGAAGAGAACTGCTCATGGGGTATCTCGGTGTGAAGGGGTTGAATGCGAGGGGGACGAGTATAAACCCAGGGCACGCGGGGGGCGCGTTGTGCCTGACAGACTTTTTTGTGAGGAGCGATCGTCTTCTGTGGTGAGCAGGCTTGTTGTGGGGAGTGATCATCTTCTGTGGTGAGCAGGCTTGTTGTGATGAGTGCTCATCTTTTGTGGTGAGTGGTCATCCCTTGTGGTGAGCGGGCCTGCCCCGGTACAAACCGGGGACATCGTTTACATTTCTAACGGGGGACATGGTTTACAGGCTAATACGCATGATCAGGAGGTAACTGATCATGCCCTGGAACCAAGAGTCCCCAGCCGACCTTCTGTGGCAAGCGATCATCCTTTGTGGTGAGCGGGCTTGCCCCGCGTTGGGCTGCGCAGCAGCCCCAATCCAGCAGAATGCGGTGTGTCAGTTACTACTCAGGGGATGGCTTTGGGGCCGCTACGCAGCCCAACGCGGGGCAAGCCCGCTCACCACAGGAAGCTTGCTCGCCACAACGAATCCATTCGCCATAAAGACACTGCTACCGGCCCACGCTCCAGGCGTACACACGGGACACATCGGATTATCAAGGTGGCCGTGCTGTGCCTGCCCGACTTCCAGTCCCCAGCCCACTTTTTGTAGCGAACGATCCCCCCTTGTGGTGAGCGGGCTTGTCCCGCGTTGGGCTGCGCAGCAGCCCCAATCCAGCAGAATGCGGTGTGCCAGGTGCTACTCAGGGGATGGCTTTGGGGCCGCTACGCAGCCCAACGCGGGGCAAGCCCGCTCACCACAGGAAGCTCGCTCGCCACAACAAATCCATTCCCCACAGAGAAACTGCTCGCCCTCCCCCACCCCACATGAAAAAAATTTAATACAGCTAAACTGTACAGTTTTCCTGTACCCATGCTACGGTTTCAGCATGACTAAACCACCCTCCACCCCCTCATCGCATTCCGCCGCCACCCTGGCCGCCGAGCTGCGTATCTCCCTGGGCAAGCTGATCCGCCGCCTGCGCGAGCAAACCCATCCTGATGATTTCACCACCGCGCAAAAGTCCGTACTGCTGCGCCTGGACCGCGATGGACCGAGCACTGTTTCTGCCCTCGCCCGCGCCGAAAGCGTCAAGCCGCAGTCGATGCGCATCACCGTGGCCGGGCTGGAAGTGATGCAGGCCGTGAGCGGCAAGCCGGACCCAAGCGACGGCCGGCAGACGCTGATCAGTCTCACGCCGAGCTTTCGCAAGCACCTGAGCGAAAACCGCGCGGCCAAAGACGATTGGCTGCTGCGCGCGCTGCAGGAACAACTGTCGCCCCAGGAACAAGACGAACTCGCCGCCGCGGTGAAACTGCTGGAGCGCCTCGCCGACTTTTGACTCTCCCCTACCCGCTTGAGGAAATAGCATGGCTGTCACCTCGCTGGATGCAACAACCGCACTGATCATCGTGGACCTGCAACACGGCATCATCGGCTATCCCTTCATGCACCCGATCGGCGAGGTGGTGCAGCGCTCGCGCGCACTGCTCGATGCCTTCCGCGCGCGCGATTTGCCGGTGGTGCTGGTCAACGTCACAGGCTTTGCGCCGGGACGCACCGAGCGACCACGGCGCAGCGATGCCTTACCGCCCGACTGGGCCGAGCTGATCCCCGAACTCAACCCACAACCCACTGACCTGCGAGTGACCAAACGCAGCTGGGGCGCGTTCGCCAACACCGACCTCGAGGCCCGGCTCAAGGCCCTCGGCGTCACGCAGGTGGTGGTCACCGGCGTGGCCACCGGCACCGGGGTCGAAGCCACCGCGCGCCAGGCCTATGAGTTGGGTTTCAACGTGACGCTCGCCATCGATGCAATGACCGATGCCAACCCCGAGGCCCACGCCTACAGCCTCCAGCACGTGTTCCCGCGCCTGGGCGAGTCGGGCACCACGCAGGCCATCATTGATCTGCTCGACACCCGGGGGAACGAATAACGCCATGAGTTTCCTCGGCACCTTCCGCTCCCTGCGCAGCCCCAACTACCGCATCTGGGCCGCCGGTGCGCTGGTCTCCAACATCGGCACCTGGATGCAGCGCACCGCCCAGGACTGGCTGGTGCTCACCCAGCTCACCCCGCACAACGCCGCCGCTGTCGGCATCGTCATGTCGCTGCAATTCGGACCGCAATTATTGTTGCTGCCATGGACCGGGTTCGCCGCCGACCACTACGACCAGCGCAAGCTGCTGATCGTCACCCAGGCGGTGATGGGCCTGCTAGCGCTGACGCTGGGGGTGTTCACCATCACCGGGTTTGTCGAGCTGTGGCACGTGTACGTGTTTGCGTTCCTGTCCGGCTGCGCCTCGGCGTTCGATGCGCCCGTGCGGCAGATTTTCGTCGCGGAGCTGGTGGGCGAGAAGGACTTATCCAACGCCATCGCGCTTAATTCCACCTCGTTCAATATGGCACGCATGATCGGCCCGGCGGTGGCCGGCCTGACCATCGCATCGGTGGGCACCGGCTGGGCGTTCCTGCTCAATGGCAGCAGTTTTTTTGCGGTGCTGGCCTCGCTGTTCTTCCTGCGGGTGTCGGGGCAGAACGCCAAGGTGCGGGCCTTGCGCACCAAAGGCAGCCTCACCGAGGGCCTGCGCTATGTGTGGGCGCGGCCGGACTTGAAGGCGATCCTGCTGATGCTGTTTCTGATCGGCACCTTCGGCATGAATTTCCCGATTTTCATCTCGACCATGGCCGTGACCGCGTTTCACACCGATGCACGCGGCTACGGCCTGCTGACCTCGACCCTGGCCATCGGCACCATCGCCGGCGCACTGCTGGCCGCCGGTCGTGAAAGGCCGCAGTTCAAGTCCCTGCTCAATGGCGCCGCGATCTTCGGCGTGGGCTGCACCCTGGCGGCCCTGGCGCCGAACTACTGGTTATTCGCGGTCGCGCTGGTGATCATCGGCGTGGGGGCGATGACCTTCAGCAACACCACCAACAGCCTGATGCAACTCACCACCGAACCGGCGATGCGCGGCCGCGTGATCGCCCTGCGCGTCGGAGTGGCCCTGGGCGGCACGCCCATCGGCGCGCCCATCGTCGGCTGGGTCGCCGACCACCTGGGGCCGCGCTGGGCGCTGGTGGTCGGCGCGGTGTCAGGCATCCTGGCGGTGGGGGTGGCGGTCTACACGATCAAGCGCCAGCTGGATCGGCCCGCGTCGATTACGTCCGCCCCACCGAGCCCGACACCGGGAGATTCCCCAACAACTTGAGCCCGGTGCTCTTCACGAACGTGTCGTAGTCCATCGGTTTCTGGATGCGGGTTTCGGCGTTGGGCAACACGTAGGCCCAGGCACGCTGGCTGGAAGCGTCGTACACCAGCTTGAACAGGCGCGTCGGCACCCACACCCGGTTGTCGCCGATGGTGCCGTAGCCTGAATCGAACAGCGGCCCGGTGAACACATACACATCGCCGCCGGCGCGCTTGGCGAATTTGCGCACGTCGGCTTCGACCTTGCTCCAGATCTTGCGGTTGTTGGTCGGGTCCTGCGGGACCATGTTCGACAGCGCGAAGGATTGCGCCATGGCGTGCGCGTTCGGCGCGTCGGCGGCTGGCGCCTGATGGCCACGGTCAACGGCCGGGTGCTGGCTGCGGTAGTCGCTCAACTCCGCACGGCCACCCTTGGGAATACGCGGGTCGGGGTAGAACTGGTTGGTGCGTTCCTCGCCCTTGGCCTCCTGCAATTGCGCGGCGTTGAGGCGCTCGACCACCACCAGCGGGGTCTTGCTGGTTTGCGAGTACAGCACTGCAAAGGTGTCCGAACACAGCGCCAGCGGTTTCATTGCCGCCGGGACAGTCGCCGTGT
This sequence comes from Pseudomonas sp. 13B_2.1_Bac1, assembly GCF_025466155.1. Taxonomy (NCBI): domain Bacteria; kingdom Pseudomonadati; phylum Pseudomonadota; class Gammaproteobacteria; order Pseudomonadales; family Pseudomonadaceae; genus Pseudomonas; species Pseudomonas sp. 13B_2.1_Bac1. The sequence goes on from NZ_JANLOH010000054.1 coordinate 9,283, forward strand.
TGATCGGATTTTTCGCCGGGAAAAGTTCTGCGCAACCATCAAACGAGGCGCGTTGTTCCGAAGGCGTGTAGGGGTTTGCGGGGGTGCGGGCATCAACGGTGGTGGAGAACAAAAACAGGGCAGACAGCCCGATTGCAATATTGCGTAGGTGCATGGGTAAATCTTCGAAAGGGAATAAAGCGGCAGGCTCCGGCGCGCGGAGCCAAGTGGATGATATTTCGAGGATTATGGACTAGCTAAAGTCAGATTAGTGCCCGACAGCCGCAGGTTTACCCGCTCCCCGCGCCCCCGGTTTGAAGGCATGGGTACGGGCCGCCCAAGTCAGCACCAACGCCACCCCGATCAACCCCAGCATCGCCCACGGAAACGCCGCCACGCCCCAGCTCTCCAGCAACACACCCCCGACCACGCCGCTGCCGGCAATCGCGCTGTTCCAAGCCACCACGTTGAGTGACAGCGCCACGTCCGCGCCATCTCCCGCCGCATCGGCCAGGGCGGTCTGCAGCAAGGTCGCGGCGCCGCCGAAGCTCAGGCCCCAGACTGCCACGCCGAGGTAGATCACCGCCGGCAGATTGCCCAGCAGGCCGAACACCACGCTCACGCCGGCAAACAGCAGCAGGCTCGCCAGCACCGTGTTGCGCAGCAGCGGCTCGACCAGCCGGGCGGTGATCCAGATACCGGCCAACGCGGCGATGCCGAACACCAGCAACACCAGGTCCACGCGTTCGGCCAGGCCGGCCGGCGCCACGAACGGGGCGATGTAGGTGTAGAGGATGTTGTGAGCGAGCATCCAACTGATCACCACCGCCAGCACCGGCCGCACGCCCGGCGTGGTCAGCACCTTGCCCAGCGACACGCGTTGATGCGCGGGCTGGGGCGCGAAGTCCGGGACTTTCACCAGCACCCAGGCAATCAGCACCAGGCTCACGCCGGACATCAGGCCGAACGTGGTGCGCCAGCCCACCAGGCCGCCGAGCCAGGTGCCCAGCGGCACACCCAGCGACAGCGCAATCGGTGTGCCGACCATCGCCAGTGCGAGTGCCTTGCCCTGTTGGTGCGGCGCGACCATGCGCCGGGCGTAACCGGCCAGCAGGCTCCAGGCCAGCCCCGCCGCGACACCGGCGAAGAAGCGCGCCACCAGCGTCACGCCATAGTGCGACGACCACGCGGTGATGGAGTTGAACAGCAGGAAGCCGACGATGGTCAGCAGCAACACATTGCGCCGGCGCCAGCCACGGGTGGCGATGGTCATGGGGATCACCGCCAGCACCGAGCCCAGCGCGTAGGCGGTGACCATTTGCCCGGCCATCGACGGTGAAATCGCCAGGCCGTCGCTGATCAGCGGCAACAGGCCGGCAGGCAGGGTTTCGGTGACGATGCAGACGAAGCCGGTCATGGCCAGCGCGAGCAAGGCGCCGATGGGCAAACGTTCGGACGAGGCCGATAGGGTCAGTGAGGGCGTCACGGGATACTCCTTGGGCAAGACTTAGATACTGATCGATATAAATGTTGCGGGCAGTGGCGACGCGTTGTCAACGACTTATGTATCGACTAGTATTTATCTCATTCCCCACCGGAGACCCGACATGGCACAAATGGGCCGCCCCCGCACTTTCGACCGTGAACAGGCTGTGGAACAGGCGTTGCACCTGTTCTGGCAGCACGGCTACGACGCCACGTCTTTGGCCCAGCTCAAGGCGGGGTTGGGTGGCGGGATCTCCGCGCCGAGTTTCTATGCGGCGTTTGGCTCCAAGGAAGCACTGTTCGATGAGTGCGTGCAGCGCTACCTGGCGACCTACGCCCAGGTCACCGAATGCCTGTGGGACGAAACCCTGTTGCCGCGCAAGGCGGTGGAGACCGCGCTGCGCCAGTCGGTGCGCATGCAGTGTGAAGACGGGCACCCCAAGGGCTGCATGGTCGCGTTGGGCGTGATGAGCGCGCCGAGCCCGGAGAATGCACGCGTGGCCGATGCATTGACCCAGTCGCGGCTGCGCACGCGGGCGGGGATCGTCGCGTGTGTGGAGCGGGCGATGCGGCTCGGCCAGTTGCCGCAGCACACTCAGCCGGCGGTGATGGCGAGCGTGTTTGACAGTTTCCTGCAGGGGGTGTCGATCTTGGCGCGGGACAACGTGCCCCATGCGACCCTCGACGCGGCGATCAGCCAGCTCATGCTGGGCTGGGATGTCGCCGCCTCTATCGCGCCGCCTTTGCATCCCGGTGCTGCATCAGAAAATCCACAAACGCGCGCACCCGGTGCGGCACATAGCGCCCATGGGGATACAGCAGGGTAAACGGCCGCGAACGGCCACCATACGCCTGCAGCACTTGCGCCAGGCTGCCGTCCGCCAATTCCTGCTCGACGATGAACTTGTAGGTCTGGAACAACCCCGCACCATGCTTGGCCAAAGTCACGCCGCCGAGGACATCGTCGGAACAGCTGTACCCCGCCTCCCCCGCGAACTCCTGCGCCTTGCCGTCCACCTGGAACAACCACGGGATGCGGCGCCCATTGCTCGGCAGTTCGTACTGGATGCATTCGTGGGTAGGCAAATCCTCCAGCGTCTGTGGGGTACCGGCGCGTTGCAGGTAGGACGGCGCGGCCACCACCACCAGTTCGGCATCTTCCAGCAGGCGTGCGATCAACGATGAATCGGGTTGCGCGCGTACGCGCACGGCCAGGTCATAGCCCTCGGCGACGAAGTCGATATTGCGGTTGCTGATGTGGATATCCACCGTGACCTGCGGGTACAGCGCGCGAAACTTCGGCAGCAGCGGCAGCAGGCGATGATGGCCGTAGGTGGTCGGAATGCTGATGCGCAGCAGGCCGGAGGGCACGGACTGCGCGCCCATCACTTCCTGTTGGGCTTCCACCAGTTGGGTCAGGGCTTGGCGGCATTGTTCGAAAAACGTCCGGCCGCTGTCCGTCAGGCGAATGCTGCGGGTGGTGCGCACAAACAGCCGCGAGCCCAGGCGTTCTTCCAGGCGCGAGACGCTGCGGCTCACGGCAGCCGGGGTGACGCCGGCGACCTGCGCGGCGGCGGTGAAACTGCTGGCTTCGGCTGCCAGGCAAAACAGCTCGATACTGCCCAGCTGCAAATCTTCGAAATGACGCTTCATGAGGGAGGCTTCTGACTCAACGGCAGCGAGTAGCGGTTTGATGGATGACATGCCCTGTTTATCAGCAGTGCCAAGATAAATACAGCGTTCGGCACCGGCCACGCTTGCTTTCGCTGATGGCACACCGCTAATCTTGCGAATAATTCTTATCCGCAGACGTATCTTTCCATGTCGGCCAGCAACCTTCCCTTGAATCAGGCGGTCCATGCGCTCTACGCCGAGCACCATGGCTGGCTGTTCGGCTGGCTGCGCAAAAAGCTCGGTTGCCCGCAAAACGCTGCGGATCTTTCTCACGATACGTTTCTGCGCATCCTCGCGTCCCGCGATGCCCTCGGCGCAATGCGCGAACCGCGTGCGTTTCTGACCACCACCGCGCGCCACCTGATCATCGACCGCGCACGCCGGCGCCAGCTGGAAGACGCCTACCTGCGCGAGCTGGCCCTGACCATCGAGATGATGGAGCAGTGCCAGCAGTCGCCGGAAGAGATCCTCGTCACCCTGGAAGCGCTGGAACAGATCGCCTTTGTGCTCGACGGCCTGGCGCTGAATGCGCGGCAGGCGTTCCTGCTGTACTTCCTCGAAGGCCTGCGCCAAAGCGAGATCGCCAGCCGCCTGGGGATTTCCGAACGCATGGTGCGCAAGCACCTGATGAATGCGCTGATGCACTGCAACCACGCGCTGGACATATGAGCACCGACCTCGACCAGCAGGCCGCGAACTGGGTGATCCGTCTCAATGAGGGCAACCTCAGCGAGCGCGAGCAGCAGCAGTTCGAACGTTGGCAAGCGGCCGATCCACGCCACGCGGCGGCTTTCGAGCGCCTGCAGGGGTTTGTCGGGCGCTTGCAGGCGTTGCGCCCGCAACAGGCCCCGGTGCAAGCCGCGCTGGAAGCCGCCCGCGTGCGCCGGCGCAACCCGGCCGGGCGCGTGCTGCTGGGGTTGCTGGTGGCATTGCCGATGGCCCTGGCGTTGCGCGCGTACCCGCCGAGCTACTGGCTGGCCGACCAGCGCACGGCGCCGACGCAATGGCAGAAGGTCGCCCTGGAAGATGGCTCGCAACTGACCTTGAGCGGCAACAGCGCCGTGGACCTGACCTTCAACGGCCAGCAGCGCCAGGTGCGCTTGCTGCGCGGCGAAATCCTGGTGCAAGTCGCCCACGATGCGACGCGCCCCTTTACGGTGGTGACCGACGACGGCCAGATGCGCGCCCTCGGCACACGTTTTACGGTCAAGCGCGAGGCGCCGGGCACCTTGCTGAGCATGCTTGAATCGACCGTCGCGGCCACCGACGCCGCCCAGCACCAGGCCGTGCACGTCAGCGCCGGCCAACAGGCGCGCATTACCCCGGATGCCGTGAAGGTGCTGGGCAAGATCGACCCGCGCGCCACCGACGATGCCTGGAAACACCATCAATTGGTGGTGCAGGACCGGCCCCTGCCGGAGGTGCTCGACGAACTGGCGCGCCAATACGGCGGCCATGTGCAGTTTGATCGCCAGCAGTTGGCCGACCTGCGCGTATCTGCCGTATTGCCGCTGGATAACCCGCGCCGTGCGCTGCAATTGATTGCCGATGGCCTGCCGGTGCGCATCCGCGCGTTCAGCCCGTTGTGGCTGCAGATCGAACGCTACGAAAAATAGTTTCGCGTGCCGGGTTCCGCTTTTCAGGGTTGCCCCGTCAAGGAAGAAAGCACCTCAATAACAGGAATTTCTTCCATGCCGCGCCACTTCAAGCGTTCTCCGTTGCCCCTCGCCCTGGCAATCAACCTGGCCAGCCTTGCTGCGCTGAGCCTGGGCCTCTGCAGCCCGGTGGCGGCACAAGAGGCGGCGCGGTATGCGATCGCTGCCGGCCCCCTCGGCCCGGCGCTCAACCTGTTCGCGCAACAGGCGCATGTGGCGCTGCTGTTCGACAGCCAGACCGTCGCCGGCCTGACGACTGCCGGCCTGCACGGTGACTTCGCAATTGCCCAGGGGTTCGCCCAACTGCTGCGCGGCAGCGGTTTGCAGGCCGTGCAGGGAGCAAACGGCTATGTGCTGGTGCCGATCAACACCAGCGGTTCGCTGGAACTGGGCCCCACTGCGATCACGGGCCTGACCGAAGAAAGCAGCACCGAACACGTCAAGGGTTACGTGGCCACGCGCAACCTCAGTGCCACTAAGACCGACACGCCGATCATCGAAACCCCGCAATCGCTGTCAGTGGTCACCAGCGACGAGATCCGTGACCGCCAATCGGAAACTCTCTCGCAAACTCTCGACCTGACGCCGGGTTTCACCAGCCAGCCGACCAGTTTCAACCGCACCTCGGACCGCTTCCGCATTCGCGGCTTCGACGTCGAATCTGCCACCGGCGGTTCCCTGCGCGACGGGCTGCGCCTGCAGAACAACTCCTACGACGGCGTGCAGGAGCCCTATGGCCTGGAACGCGCCGAGGTGATTCGCGGCGCGGCGTCGGTGTTGTATGGGCAACTGTCGCCGGGCGGCCTGATCAATACCGTGAGCAAGCGTCCCAGCCAGACGCCCTACCACGAGGTCAACCTGCAAGCCGGGCAGAACAACCGCAAGCAACTGTCCGCCGACTTCACCGGCCCGCTGGGCGACAGCGACACCCTGAGTTACCGCCTGACCCTGCTCGACCGCAAGAGTGACACCGCCGCCGACCACATCAACAACGACAAGGTCTACGTCGCCCCCGCCCTGACCTGGCGGCCGGATGACGACACCTCGCTGACCCTGCTGTCGTTCTACCAGAAGACCGAGACCGGCTTCTCCGCGCCGCTGCCCTATCAACTGACCAAGGGCGTCGGCAGCGGCAAATTCCAGATCGGCCGCCACGACTTTATCGGCGAGCCCGACTACGACGAAATGAACGGCGAGATGTCGGCGCTGGGCTATGAGTTCGAACACCGCTTCGATGAGCACACACGCATCAGCAACAAGCTGCGCTACTACCAGTCGGATGTGACGTGGCGCTACCTGCAGGTCAACATCGGCGGCCAGAACATCACCAACGCGCAAAACACCGGCATTCTGCAGCGCCAATACAGCGACCGCCGTGAACGCTCGCGGGGCCTGGCCAGCGACACTAATATCGAGAGCAAGTGGCAGTTCGGAGACTGGCAGCACACCTTCCTGCTGGGCTTTGATGGCTACGACACCAGCTACGACTCGCACAATTTCCGCGGCGCCGCCCAGCCGTTGAACCTGGCCACCTACCAGTATGGGCAGCCGGTGGTGGTGAATCGCAACCCGGCCACCGACCGTGGTTCGCAGATCGACACGTTGCAAAAGGGCATCTACTTCCAGGACCAGATCAAGTTCGATGAACGCTGGATCCTGCTGCTCGGCGGCCGTCATGACTGGGCTGACCAGGATACCGAACTGTTCCGCAATTCGGCCAAGAGCAGCCAGAGCGATGAAGCCACCACCTGGCGCGCGGGGCTGGTGTACAAGGCCGACAATGGCCTGGCGCCCTACATCAGCTACAGCGAATCCTTCTTCCCGGTAGCCGGCACCAACAAGGCCGGCGAAAGCTTTGTGCCCACCGAAGGCAAGCAGTATGAAATCGGTATCCGCTACCAACCCGAAGGCAGCGCGACCCTGCTGAGTGCGGCGGTGTACCAGCTGGAGCAGAAAAACGTCCTGAGCCAGGACCGCACCGATATCAACTTTTCGGTACAAGTCGGCGAAGTGCGCTCGCGTGGTTTCGAACTGGAAGCCAAGACCGAGGTCACTCCCGACCTCAGCCTGATTGCCTCCTACGCCTACATCGACGCGCGCATCACCAAAAGCGATATCGCCCGCGAAATCGGCCAACGCAGCGAAGACACGCCCTACCACCAGGCGGCCCTGTGGGCCGACTATCGCCTGGCGGCGCTGGGTATCCCGCAACTGCGCATCGGCGGCGGCGCCCGCTACAAAGGCACCACCCAGGCCTCCGGCGTGCCTTCCTCCATGCCCGCCTACACCCTGTACGACGCCCGCGCCAGCTACGAAATCGACCCGCACTGGGAAGTCGCACTCAACGCCAACAACGTCACCAACAAACGCTACACCTACTGCGAGTTCGCAATTTGCCGGTACGGCGACGAGCGCCAACTGGTCAGCTCGCTGACGTATCGCTGGTAACAGCGCGCCGCCGAGCAAAATGGGGAGGCGGACTGGTTGTGGTGAGCAGGCCTGCTTTGTAGCGAGCAGGTTTGTTTTGTGGCGAGCAGGTTTGTTTTGTGGCGAGCGGGCTTGCCCCGCGTTGGGCTGCGCAGCAGCCCCAATAAGACCACTGCGGTCTCTCAGGTAAATCCGGTACTCAGGTTTTAGGGGGGCTTCGCCCCCCAACGCGGGGCAAGCCCGCTCACCACAAAGGAAGTGTGCTCATCACAATAGGCTCGGCCTCATCCCGCGATTCAGCCCAGCTCTGTCAACCACGCCTCACTCAACCCATGAGGCTCGCCCTCGAACAAAATCTCCCACAGCCTGTGTGCTTGTTTATGGCAGCAGCAATTTTTTGTGGCGAGCGGGCTTGCCCCGCGTTGGGCTGCGCAGCGGCCCCAATAAGACCGCTGCGGTCTTTCAGGTAAATCCGGTACTCAGGTTTTAGGGGGGCTTCGCCCCCCAACGCGGGGCAAGCCCGCTCACCACAAAGGAAGTGTGCTCATCACAATAAGCTCGGCCTCATCCCGCGATTCAGCCCAGTTCTGCCAACCACGCCTCACTTAACCCATGAGGCTCGCCCTCAAACAAAATCTCCCACGGCCTGTGTGCTTGTTTATGGCAGCAGCAATTTTTTGTGGCGAGCGGGCTTGCCCCGCGTTGGGCTGCGCAGCGGCCCCAATAAGACCGCTGCGGTCTTTCAGGTAGATCCGGTACTCAGGTTTTAGGGGGGCAAGCCCCCCAACGCGGGGCAAGCCCGCTCACCACAAAAAGCCCGCTTGCCACAATAGGCTCGGTCTCATGCCGCGATTCAGCCCAGCTCTGCCAACAACGCCTCACTCACCCCATAGGGCTCGCCCTCGAACAAAATCTCCCACGGCCTGTGTGCTTGTTTATGGCAGCAGCAATTTTTTGTGGCGAGCGGGCTTGCCCCGCGTTGGGCTGCGCAGCAGCCCCAGTAAGACCGCTGCGGTCTCTCAGGTAGATCCGGTACTCAGGTTTTAGGGGGGCTTCGCCCCCCAACGCGGGGCAAGCCCGCTCACCACAAAGGAAGTGTGCTCATCACAATAAGCTCGGCCTCATCCCGCGATTCAACCCAGTTCTGCCAACCACGCCTCACTCAACCCATGAGGCTCGCCCTCAAACAAAATCTCCCACGGCCTGCGTGCTTGTTTATGGCAGCAGCAATTTTTTGTGGCGAGCGGGCTTGCCCCGCGTTGGGCTGCGCAGCAGCCCCAATAAGACCGCTGCGGTCTTTCAGGTAAATCGGGTTCTCAGGTTTTATGGGCCACAAAAAAGCCCGCTTGCCACAATAAGCTCGGCCTCATCCCGCGATTCAACCCAGCTCTGCCAACAGTGCCTCACTCAACGCATGAGGCTCGCCCTTGAACAGAATCTCCAGCGGCGCGCTGGTGTCCAGGTGCCGATACAGTGCGCTGCGCTCGGCAAAGTCGCCCGCCAGGCGCACAGCGGCCGCTATGTACTCTTCATGGGTCTGTGCAATGCACCACGGCGCCAGGCCGACTCGGCGAAACAGCCCCTCGTCGATATGCTCGAACACTTGCGGGCCGGTCTTGCAGACGCCCGGCAGGCCGACGGTCAGCGCGTCGATGATGCCGTTGGTGTTACCGAACGGAAACGGGCTGAGGAACAGGTCGCAGCGGTTCAACGTGGCCATGTAATCGGCATAGGGCTGATGCGGGTACACCGTGGCATCGCCGACATACCGCTCGATCAGCCGCACCAGTTGCGGGAACAGCAGCCCTTGCGCCTGCCCTACCAGAAAGTGAAAACGCACGCGCTTGCCGCAGGTGTGCAACGTGCGCACGGCAATCGCTTCGCACGCGCGCAGGAAGGTCGGGTTGAGTTTCATGGTGGTGGCGGCGATGGCGACGTTGACCCAAGGCGCATCCTCGCGCGCCAGCCGTGGCAACTGCACCGGGATCGCCGAGGGCCGATACGGTTGCCCGTTCGCCGGCAGTTGCAGCAGGCGTTCGGTAAAGCACGCGGGATCGCCGACAAAATCCGCTTCGACGCTGATCAGGTCGATATGCCGCGACGCCGTGGTCGCCGGGTGCCCGAGGGCGGCCACCTGCAGCGGCGCGAAGCGCAGGTTGCTGGCGAACAGGGTGATCTGGAACATGCCGACACTGGGCATGTAGAACACCTCGGGCCGACGTGCACGGGCGATGGCCGAGATCTGCTGCAGGCAGGCAAACAGGTCATCCGGCTCCGACAGCTCGATAAACTCATCGAACACTGCCCGTCCGAGTTCATCCACGTTCGCCGCATACCCCAGCGCCACCACGTGGAAATCCCGCCGCGCCGCCTGCAACGTCAGCGAGTGCGTGCGGTAGATCGAATGCCCGCCGGAGAACCATTCGAGCAGCACCAGCATCAGCGGTTTGTCACGCACCGGCGCGGCGGCCGGGGGCACGCTGGTGATGCCCACGCTGGCGAGCTTGCGTTCGATCAGCGTATTGATCGAGGCCTTGATGCGATGGCGCTCGGGCAAGTCGGCGTAGCTGCAGTGCATGTACACGTCGTGCAGTACGTTGAGCGGCAGCGTGTCCAGGCTGTCCAGTTGCTCCAGGCGCCCCGGCAGCCAGGCCAGCAAGGCCTCGCGCTTGGAGTGCGCGGCCGGGGTGCCGAGAAAGCGCGGCGACAGCAGCGCCATGCACAGCGCCGCCGCCAGCGTCGGGTTCTGCGCCCACAGCAGGTCCACGTCCAGCGGCAACTGGGATTCCGGCGAATACAACAGGCAGAACTTCACCAGGTCCTGCTCGGCCAGCCGGTAGTCGCCACCGTCAGGCCCCAGCAGGTTCAGCGCGCGCAGGATGTGATCCGCGTTGATAAAAGCACTCGCGGCAAACAGCGAGGAGAGCCAGCGTTGCAGGTTGATCAACTGGCCAAAGCCCCCCGGGCTCAGGCTGAAACCGGGGTCGGAAAACAGTGCGGTGATCGCGCAGGTAATGCGCGTCAGCACGTGACTTTCCAGCTCGCCAGGACTGATTGCCGGCGACACGCTGAGGGAAAACTGCTCGGACAATTTGCCGTAGTTGCGGTCGATCAGTTGCAGCAAACGCACCAGTTCACGCGCGCCGCCTTCATGGTCCCGGGTGTAGCACAGGTATTCGAAGCCCTCCAGGGAGAACAGCGACTCGGTCATAGCGGTCGCTCCACGTCGATCTGCACCTCATCGGCGTCCCGGCTGCGAGCGGTGAGCGGCTGGCTCCAGGCGCCGCCGACCATCTGGCTCTGATGGTATTGGCGCGTCGGTTCGGTACGGGTCTCCAGCAGGTTGTTGTGGATCAAGCCGCCGCGACTGGTCAGCACCGCGCCGTTGCCGGTGGCGGTGATCGACGCGGTGCCGTTGCCTTGGTTGAGGTAGTTGCCTGACGGCGTATCGAGGTCCAGGCGCAGGGTGCCGTCCACCACTTGCAGGGTGTTGGTGCCGTTGTCGAAGCTCAAGGCGGCGCCACTGGCACTGCGCGCGGTGACGGTGAGGTTGCCGCTGCCGCCGGTCATCACGTTGTTGAAGCCGCGCGCGTTGGTGGCGTTGAACGACAGCCCCGGCCCCGCCCCTTGTGCGGTGCCTTGCAGGCGAATATCGCCGCTGCTGGAAAGCACATTGACCCCATTGCCCACACCCGAGGCGCCACTGCGAATGCTCAGGCCCGGTGCGCTGGAGGCCGGTCCCGAGGTGCCGCTCAAGGTCAGGTCGCCGTCCTGGGTGGTCAGGTTGATCACCGAGCCGGTGCCGGTGGAGTTGACCACCGTGCCGGAGTCACCGGCACTGCGGCCCTCGATGAAGATATCGCCACCCGCGCCCGCGTTCAGCGTCACCACGCCGGTGGTCGAAGCCGCGAGGAACACACCTCGGCCCGAATCCGCCGCGCCCTGCACCGTCAGGGTGCCACTGCCGACGCTCAGGGTTTGCGTCGACGTTGCCGCCGTCGAGCACACCAGCACGCCGCTGCCCGACACGGCGCTGCCACGCAGGGTGAGGTTGCCGCTGCCGGTGGTGGCGATGGTGTTGCTGGTGCTGAAGATGCGCGTGCCATTGCCGCTGCCGAGGTTGCTGCTGTCGATGTTGATGTTGCCGACACCCGAGGTCTGGAGTGTGCTGCCGCCGGTGAGCACGAAGGCATCGCCGGTGCCGGTGGTGCTGGCCTGCAGCGCAGTGATACTGATATTGCCGCCACCCGCATCCAGGGTGCTGCGGCTGATATTGATCGCGGTCGCCGTGGAGCCTGCGGCCAGGCTCGACGAGGTGGCGCCGCGCAAGGTGATGTCGCCGCCGCTGGTGCTGATGCGCGTGCCGTTGGTCAAGGAAATACCCACGCCATTGCTGACGTTGGTACTGGCCCAGGACGTCGCCGGGTCGACCGCGCCACTGATAGTGAGGTTGCCGCCGTTGGTGCTGATGCTCGCGTTGCTCAGGGCCACCGAGCCGTTGCCGCTGTTGTTGAAGTTGGACACCAGCGACACATTCAGGGTCTTGCCGGTGCCATTGCTGATGCTGGTGTTGGTCATCACGATATTGCGATGGGCCTGCAGGGTCAGCGTCGCGTTGCCCACGCCCTTGACGTTGGACAGCACGTTGATGTCCCCCGAGGTGCCGGCGCCCGATGAGGTGGTCACCAGGATATTCGCGCCCTCGGACAACGACGCATTGAGCGTCGCCGAACTCAGGTTGGAACTGGCGCCGGCATTCGGCGTGAACGGAGAGCTGGTCGACGTGCCGCTGCTGGCGCCGCTGGTGATGTTGATGTTGAACGGGTCGATCAGCCACGTACCGCCCTGCCCCGACACCGCACTCAGGTCGACGATGCCGGCGATGTCCAGCGCGTGCCCGGAGGTTTCCACCAGCCCGCCACGGCCCTGGCTGCCGGCGCCGCGCACGCTGATGTCGCCGTAAAATTGAGTGTTGTCCTTGGACCACAGGATGACTTTGCCACCGTCGCCGCTGCTCAAGGCATTCGCACTGATGCGCGCGTCACTGCCCATGAAGGTGCTGTCGGCCTGGTGCAGGTTGCCGCTGCCCTGGTAATCGCCGCCCATCAACACCGTGCCGCCGCCGAGGTCGCCGTCAGCATCGATGCGGCCGCTGTCGAACAGGCCGACATACTGCCCGGTCATGGTCACGTTGCCGCCGCGCTCACCCACCTGCTTGCCCGAGACATCGAGCACGCCGCCGTTGACCACCACGCCACTGTCGCCGCCATCGAGAATGATCCTGCCGTTGCGCTGTTGCAGGCTGCGCGCCTCGATCACGCCCTGGTTGTTCACCACATTGCTGAGCATGGCCTGGGAGTCGCGGGCGGTCATGGTCACCGCACCGCCGTTGGCGCTGAGCAGCCCGCGATTGATCACGCTGGCGCCGATGGCCGGGTCGTTGACCTCGACATTGATCAAGCCGTCGCCGGTGAAATCCAGGGTGATTTTTTCACCGCCGCCGAGCACCACCGAGCCCAGCCGCGCAACCACCGTGCCTTCGTTGCGCACCTGGCTGCCGAGCAGCGCCACACTGCCGCCGTCCCGCGCGTGGATAGTGCCCTGGTTGACCACCGCGCCACCGCCCTGGCCGGCAAACACGTGCTTGCCGGCCATGAAATCGCTGTTGGAAATATTCAGCGAACTGGCGACCAGCCCACCGACATCCACCATGGAGCCGGCGCCAAACAGCACGCCCTGGGGGTTGATCAAGAACACCTGGCCGTTGGCATTCAGGTGGCCGAGGATCTGCGAGCCGTCGCTGCCGGTCACCCGGTTGAGCGCCACTGACGACGCGCCAGGCTGGAGGAAATTGACCTGGGCGTTCTTGCCGATATTGAACGTGTCCCACGTGGCGATCAGGCGGTCGCTGCCCTGGTTCACCGTGAGGACATTGCCGTTGCTGGTGATGGTGCCGCTGCCCGCGACCACCTGGCCGTTGGTGGGCAAGGCATTGTTGTCCAGGGCCAGCGCAGGCATCGGCACCAGGCCGTACAAGGCGCAGAGCACGGCAAAACTCAGGGGCTTGAGTACAGGCAGTGCGGTGTGACGGTGTTGTTTGCTCATGGCCTGCTCCTCAGAACGAATAGTTGATGCCAGTGCCGATGGCGCTGATGGTGGTGCCCACGCCCGGCGAGTAACCGCTGGCCGCGTAGACCCCGGTCAAGGCGAAGTTGTAGTTGGCCAGGGAGTTGTTTTTCAGCAGCACGTACTGGCTGAACACATCGATGTTCTTGGTCAGCTTGTAGTTGGCGCCGATGGCGTACTGGGTGGCGCCCATGCCATGGGTGTCGCAGTCGACGGCGGTGGCGCGGATCATTTCGCACTTGCCGGCCAGCGCCTTGCCGTAGCTGGCCTTCAGGCGCCACGCGCCAATCTTGTGCGACACGCCGAGCAAGTAGGCACGACGGCGGTACTCGGAGAGGTCGCTTGTGGTGGTGCTGTTATTGATCACGCCGTCCTCGGAGTACGACAGGTCATCGGCAATCGCCGACACCGTGGTGTTGCCGAAGGTATAGGCCAGGCCGTAGCGGAAGCTGAAGTCATCCGAGGAGGTACCGTCGGTGACATGCGTGCTGCTGCCCACGCCCCGCGCGTTACGGCTCAGGTTGGTGATGCCGAAGTAGTTGATGTGCCGTTCGGCCGCCACCACGGCGGTAAAGCCCCGATAGTTCCAGACCAGGCTGCTGCCGTAGATGTAGCCCTTGTCGACGTCGCTGGCGGCGCTCATGCCGTTGTTCGAGTAGGCCAGCTTGAGCTGCAGGCCGTTCCACTCCGGCGTCCAGTACTGCACCACGCCGGCCTGGCGCCGGTTGAACGCGGCGTCGCCATTCACCGAGGTATCGTTGTAGCTTTGCGGGCCGTTGACGTTGGTGGACAAGCCGGCGCTGAAGCCCGGCGAGCCGATGATGTTGAAGTACGCGGCGCTGGTCTTGCCGTTGAACGGGTCGAGGCTGGTGGTGGCTTCTTTCATCGGCATGTCCCACACGCCGTAGAGCAAGGTGCCGTAGTCGCCGTTATTGAAGGCCGCGCCGGTGTTGCGCAACTTGGTGCTGGGCGACGCGGATTTCACCACCGAATCATCGTTGCTCTCGGTGTAGTTCATCGAGATGCCGTATTCGAGTTGCCACAGCAGCTTCCAGTCTTCACTCAGGCCATAGCCACCGTGCACACCGATGGCCGACACGTTGTCGCGGGCGCGCCAGAAGCTGGCCATGTTGCGCCCGTTGGGCGTGGCCAGGCGGCTTTGGTCGTTCGGACCGGCCGAGGTCGCGCCACGCCGGTCGACGTATTCGGGGACGATGCCGATGCTGCCGTAGAACACCGTGTCGGTCTCGGCCACCTCGAAGTCTTCGCCCTTGGAGCCGATGTCGCTGGCCAAGCCGGCGAACGCCTGCGGCGAACCGGAGATCGAGAACCACAGGCGCTTGGCCGCGCGGTCGTCGCTGGTGGGGTCTTCACCCGGCGAAAACGCCAGGCTGGCGTTCATCACCAGGTCGCGGTGATAGAGGTTCAGGCCCACGCCATAGCCGTAGCGCGTGAGGGTATTTTCGCTGTTGTCCCACGGGTTCTTGTTGACCGTGACCTTGCCCGCATCGGCAAACAGCGTGCCCTCGGCAATCGCCCCGGACACACGCCCCAGGTACTTGCGCAGCTCCAGGCGGCCCAGCAACCCTTCGTCGCCAGCCACTTCTCCGACCGGATACGCGCGCACGCCGTTGGGGCCACCGAGGCTGAGTTTTTCCGAAGAATCGAGGTTCTTGTCGGCCCACTGGCCGGTCAACGAACCGAACAGCGAGTAGCCGTTGCCCAGGTACTGCAGGCGGCTGAAATTCGCATTGGCCTTCTTGTAGCGTCCGGCAGCATTGGCGGTGAGCGCATCCAGCGCGGCGTCGGCAGGGGTGTTTTTATCCAGGTCGCCAATGCCATACGCCAGGCTCCAGGCATTGTTGCCCTGCCAGTCATCGCGCCAGTTGCCGTACAGCGTGGCGCTGCGAAACACCGCGGATTTGTTCACGGTAAAACCGCCGGCCGAGTCTTCGAAACGCCGGTGATCCTCGGCCAGGTTGAAGCTGATGTTGCTGTCGCGCGAGCGCAGCAGCGCGCTGTTGATAAACACCGAGGACACCTCGGCGGTGCCGTCCGCGTCCAGGCCCTTGAGGTTCTTGCCGATGCTGTATTCCAGCTCGGCGTAGTTGGCGCCCACCGAAATCCCAGTGGCACCGAGCGGCTGCTGGTAGCCGACGCCCTTGATGTCCAGGCCTTCGAAGGAGTTCTGCGAGGTGACGGTAAAACTGTCGCCAATCCCCAGTGCATCGTTGAGGCTGACGCTCGACGTGAGGCGGTTTGTGCCGGTGTAGTAGTTGCCGTAGTTGTCGATGGCGGCGCGGGCGGTCCAGGCGGTCATTTCGCTGAGCTTGAGCACGATGTCGGCCGCGCCCGGCTGTTGCGAGGGGCGCAGGATGGCGTGCACCGACACTCCGGTGATGTCGGACAGGCGCAGCAGCACGCGCTCCAGGTCCTGCTCGCGGATGATCGTGCCGGTCGGCAATGCGTTGACGAACTGCTGCTGCACACCGGGGCGCAGGCGCACATTCGCGTCCGGCAAGGCGCTGACCTGGCCGATCACCCCTTCGGAAACGCCCACGATGACCTGGCCGTCCTGGATGTCCTGGGCCGGCAGATACGCCCGCGCCACCAGGTAACCCCGCGCCCGATACAGCGCGGTGACTTGCGCCGCGGCTTCGCGCAGGCCGTCGAGGCCGAGGGTCTTGCCCACATAGGGTTGCAGCACGGCCTGCAACTGGGCATCGCTGAGTTCACGATTGCCGTTCACCACGAAGCGCTTGACCTGCAGCTGCAAGGTCGAGGCGCTGGCTGCAGGCGCCGGCTCATCGCGCTGGCTTTCGATGTGCACACTGCCGGGCGCTGCCGGCTGCGCGTTATCCGTGGGACGCAGCACCGAGCGGCTGTTATCGAACAGGGTGCCGGACGATGGCAGCGTATCGGCCTGGGCATGGGCGGCGATCAGGGCAGCGGCCAGCAGCGACAACGCGCCAGGCCCCCAGGCGCGGGGCGCCCGGGTATACGGGAGAGGTTGGCTCATACAATGCTCTTATTGTTTTTATCGAGACGCGGCGTCAGGCAGCAGCGTTGAACTCAGGGAAACAGCATCCGCGCGACGGCTTTGTCACCCAGCAGGCGTGCCGCGTTGTGGCCGATCCCCGGGATCGTGTGCTGGGGGTGGCGCAAGGGAATCTGCCATTGGCTGGCCAGGAACTGCTCGTAGCTCACGTAGTTCAACTGGCGATCCAGCCGTGTCGCGCCCTGGTAGCTGGCCCCGCAGGAACTGTCCAGCACACGGCTGGTGGGGTTGTTGTCCTGGGCGCCGACCAGATAGGTGATGTCGCGCGCGGCATAGCGGGCAAACACCTGGCGGCTGGTCAGGTGCTGCTTGAGCAGGTACGCCGGCGCGCCGTCGAGGCCATAGCGGTAGCGGCTGTAGCTGGGGCACATGATGGTCACGACCGGCTTGAACGCGCCGTCCTGCAGGCGACTGTCTTCGAAATACACGTAGCTCGACGGGCTGGCGACCACGTAGCGAATGCTCAGGCCATGGGCCTTGAGGCCGCCGTCGAGGTCATTCATCACCGCGTAGCGCTGCATCAACTGTGCGCCCGCCGAGTGGCTGACCATTACGATTTCCTTGAGCGCAGGATAACGCTGGCGATCGGACAAATAGGCGACCAGATCGTCCAGCACCTGGAATGCCGGGATGCCCTTGTGGCCGTACTGCGATTCGATGCCGTGCATCCACTTGTCGCGTGGCCACAGCGGCATGTCATCGCTGATGCCCGAGTCGGTCGGTGTGAGGAAATTCGGCGCCAGCAGCAGCGTGCTGGTGTTCTGCAGGCGCGCATTGCCGAGCAGCTTGCGGCCGGTCTTGAAGTACTCGTCGCCGTCACGCTGCACGCCATGCAGGATCACCACGGCGCGTTCGATGGAACTGGGCGGGTTGTACAGGTCGGCGTTGGCGTAGACCAGGAACGGGTAGGCATTGCCGTCATGGCCCAGGCGCAGCACCTGGCGCGCATCGGCCTCGGGCTTGTCGACGCTTTCGGTGTGCACATCGACCTTGGCGCAGCTGGTCAGCGTGCCCATCAGGGCCAGGGTGCCCAGCAGGGTGGTAAAGGGTTTCATGGAGGTGGACAGGCGTATGAACATGACCGGGCACTTCTCTTGTTTTTTTACGAGCCTATCAGTGCCGTCCACCTATGAAAAATATCTAAATAACGGGGTTTGGATACTTTAAAAATATGACAATCACTCGCTCACCGGCACCGGCTCGGCGATGGTCAGCAGCACGAGGAAGCTGGCGAACGAACCGATGGCCATGAACAGGAACACCTGGGACCAGCCATAGCTGTCGAGCAGTAAACCCACCAGGAACGGTGCTGCCGCGCCGCCCAACTGCCCGCCCATGTTGACGATGGAACTGGCAATCGGGAAGGTCTTCTTGGTCGCCAGGCCCATCGGGTAAACCATGTAGGAGGAGTAGCCGATGCTGATCAGCGTACCGGTGAGGAACAACAGCGCGGCATACAGCGTGGGGTCGTTCGGTGAATTGATCAGGGCATACATGGTGCCGACCGTGGCCAGCGCCGAAAGCATCATCCCCGGCTTACGCCGCTTGCCCAGCACGCGGTCGGACAGGATCCCGCCGAGCAGGTTGCCGCAAATGGCGCCCACCCACGGCGCGGCCGAGACAAAGCCCATGTGCATGATCGAGAACTGCTTGACCGTCATCAGGTAGGTGGGAATCCACGACAACAGCACCATAGTGATGCCCACCTGGAAGCTGTAGCTCAGCGCGCAACCGACCACGTTCCAGGAGCGAAACAGGCCACGACTGGTGGCGATCGGCGCCACCGGCCGGACCCGGATAAACGTATCCAGGCGCTTGAAGTGGCGTTGGGCGCCTGCGGTTTTCTGGGTGATGACGTTGTTGCTTTCATCGGTGATATACGCCAGCTCGCCGGCGTTCACGAAACGGCTTTGCGCGGGCTGGTTGGCCACCAGGAAATACCAGGCGATGGACAGCAAAATCCCCGGTACGGCGAAGATGTAGAAAATTTCGCGCCAGCCCCACATCGCCACGATCGCCACGCACAACGGCGGCACGATCACCGGGCCGAACTTGACCGCTGCAAGGAAGATACCGGTGGCCGTGCCCTTCTCTTTCGCCGGGAACCACTGGTTGATCGTCGAGGCGATGCCAATCGGCAGCGGGCCTTCGGCAACGCCGAGGGCAAAGCGATAGATCTTCAGCGCCAGCACCGAATTGACCGTGCCCATCAGCGCAGTGAACACCGACGTGGCAATCATCGAAAACGAGAAAATCCTGCGCACCCCGAAGCGGCTGGAGGCAAAGCCCGAGGGAATCTGCGCCAGGGCGTAGGCCAGCAGAAACACACTCAGCAGCGCCCCGGCCTCGGCGTTGGTCATGGGGTATTCCTCGCGGATAAACGGCAAGGCCACGCCGAGGTTGGCGCGGTCGGCCGACGCCACGGTGTACACGAGGAAAAACAGCCCAGCGACGATCCAGCGAAAACGCGACGGTTTTTCAGTGGTGGAGTCCTGAATACTCATACGGGATACCTGATTTTATTATTGGAATGTGCCGTGTGTGCCGAATCCGGGGTGCAGGCTCCCGCTGAGGCGTGTTGAAAGCCTCACGTCAGGTGTTTCTTCGGGTCCTTGTGAATCTCAGGCAGGAGTCATTGCCCGGTCTCGTGGCGCCGACTCTAACGCATATTGTTTTAGTTTTGTATTTTTTTATCGACGAACGGGCGACTCGCTGCGGCGTGCCATAAAGCGCAGGTAGGCCATGCGAATATGGGTCTGCATGGCGTGCCGGGCCAGCTCGCCGTCGTTCTGCTCGATGGCGTAGGTGATGTCCAGGTGCTGCTGCAGGCTGCGCTCCAGGTCCGCCGGACGGTAGAGGAAAAACGAGCGGGTGATCACCGGCATGTCGATCAGGGTGGCGAGCATCGACTTGAGCCGTTGCGAGCGGGCGATCTCCAGCACCTGGCCATGAAACGCCCGATTGGCTTCCTGCACACGCAGGGTCACATCCGCGCCTTTGCCGGCGATGGCAGCCGCCATCTGCTCGTTGATCCGCTGCAACTCGGCCACGTCCTCTGGCGTCGCGCGCTGCGCCGCGAGCATTGCCGCATGGGGCTCGAGCAGCTCGCGAAAGCTGAACATCTCTTCCAGATCCCATTGGGTCCAGCCGGCCACGAACACACCACGATTGGCCTCGATCACGGCCAGCCCGTCGTCCACCAGCTTCTTCAGCGACGCGCGCACCGGCGTGCGGCTGAGGCCGAACTCCTTGCCCAGCGGTTCTTCCTTGAGCTGCGTGCCGGGCTCGTACTGGCCGGCAATGATGCGGTTGCGCAAGGTCTCGTAGATGAGATCGTTGGCCATTTTTCCCTTCTGATCATTTGAATTTCAGCGGTTCTACCGTGGACGCCCCTGCCATGCAAGCAGTCGATTTCGTCACCTGCGGCTGGGCACCCTTCTGGCACTTTGTACAAAAATCGTTTGCAATCGGCCAAATTGTATTTTAATTGTATTGCCACCTGAATCCGGAGGCGACATGAAAATAACAATCGTAGGGCTCGGCGAAGTGGGCCGTTGCTATGCCCAGGCCCTGGCCAATACCACCACGGCGCAATTGCTGCTGTGTGAGCAACGCATTGCCCCGGCAGCGCAGACACTGGCGGATAACATCGGCGTGCCGATCCACTCATCCATCGGCGCGTGGCTGGCTGACTCGGACTGCGTCCTGTCCTGCGTGGTGGGCACCCAGTCGCTGGAGGTCACCCGCGAATGCCTGGCGCACCTCAAGCCCGGCGCCCTGTTCGCCGACCTCACCACCGCCGCACCCGAACGCAAACGGATCGCTGCAGAGGAAGCCGCGCAGCAACAGATCGATTACGTCGACGTGGCGATCATGGGCGCCATTGCCTACCTGCGCGAACAGACCCCGCTGCTGTGTGCCGGCGCCAAGGCCGATGCGCTGGTCGAATTGTTGAACGCGGCCGGTGCCCGCGCACGCGCCCTGCCGGCCAGCCAGCCGGGGGATGCGATCACCCTGAAGATCCTGCGCAGCGTGTTCACCAAAGGCATGGAGGCGCTGGCCGTGGAAGTGCTGCTGGCCGCCGAGCGCCAGCAATTGCGTGGGGCGCTGTACGAAGTGCTGGCCGATATCGACCAGGCGCCCCTGCCCGCCTTCCTCGAAATGCTCGTGTCGACCCACGTGGTGCATGCCACGCGGCGCCTGCACGAAGTCGAAGACGCCGAGCGCCAGCTTGCCTCGCTGGGCATCGCCAGCAGCGTGCTCGGTGGCGTGCGCCAGCGCTTCAGCCACAGCAGCCAGGGCCTGGCGGTTGAGCCGATCAGCGAAGAAAAACCCAGCCTCGACCAGGCACTCGACTGGCTGGGCCGCCACACCCCTGCCGCCTGAAAAACCGACCTTCAATAAAAACGGAAAGCATCATGCCTATCACCCAAGACCAACTCGACACCCTCAAGCAATTGGGCACCGCCACCATCCACGAAGCCCAGGGCCAGACAGGCGCGCTGGACAGCGGACTGCGCCCGGTCGACCCGAGCCTGCGCCTGGCCGGCCCGGCCCTGACGGTGGATTGCCGCCCCGACGACAACCTGGCCATCCACTACGCCCTGACCAAGGCCAAGCCCGGCGACGTGCTGGTGGTGGACGCGAAGGGGTTCATGGAAGCCGGGCCCTGGGGCGACCTGTTGACCCTGGCCTCGCAGAAACTCGGGATCGTCGGCCTGGTGATGAACGGCGCCGTGCGTGACGCCAACGCCATCATCGAGATGGGCTTTCCGACCTTCTCGCGCGGCCTGAGTATCAAGGGCACCAACAAGTGCCAACCGGGCAAGGTCAACGTACCTATCGTGATCGGCGGCGTGCACATCAACCCAGGCGACATTATTGTCGGCGACCGCGACGGCCTGGTGGTGGTGGAGCAGTCACGGGTCGAGGAAGTGATTCGCCTGAGCCGCAATCGCGAGGACAAGGAAGAGGGCATTCGTGCGGGGCTGGAAGCCGGCAAAAGCACCGTGGATCTGCTGGGGCTGGCGCCGACGCTGGAAAAATTCGGCATGCGTTGAGGTCGGCCGATTCGCCGCTAATGACGGTCAATCGCCAGGCAGAATAAAGGCGCTCCAAGGAGCGCCTTCATTCATTTCACCTTACTGCTCGCCGATGGATTTCACATCGGCCTTGGCAGCACCGCCAATCGCGATGCGTTTCGGCTTGGCTTCCTCCGGCACCACCCTGAGCAGGTCGATGCTCAGCAGGCCATTGGCGAGCTGCGCGCCCTGCACTTCGATGTGGTCGACCAGGCGGAACGACAAACGGAATGCCCGCTGGGCAATACCCTGGTGCAGGTAAGTGATGCCCTCATTGTGTTCGCGCTTGCCGCCGGCGACGGTCAACACACCTTTTTCCACCTGAATGTCCAGGTCGTCCTCCACCAGGCCGGCAGCCGCGATGACAATGCGATAGTGATCATCACCGTGCTTTTCCACGTTATGCGGTGGGTAGGTCGTACCGGCCTCGCTGCGAAGCGCCGATTCAAAAAGGTCGTTGAAACGATCAAAGCCAACGGAGTGGCGGAACAGTGGGGCCAACGAAAGCGTAGTAGCCATTGCAAAATCTCCTGAGTTTTCTCCAAGTGATTTGAGCCGCGACCCGTCTTCGGCATCGCGTAAAACCTAAATAGGTTCAGGGGGGAAAATTTCAAGCGGCGCCCTGAAATTTTTTCAGCGGCTTCTCGATGGAGGGTTCAGCGCCTTGATTTCGACCACCTGGCGAGGGTGGTGGTGAATCTACTTGCCTTACAAAAGTGAGGCCAAATAAGTGGATGTATCTCCTGTCTCAGCTCCACGAATCGCGGCCCAAATCGTTAAATATTCTGACAGCACGAATATCGACCTTTCGAGTCGACGAGGTCTCTCAGTGGGTCAGCACAGTAAGACCTTCGCAAACTCATAATAGTGCGAAGGTCCTGCGCGGGAAGATTTCTCGAAGGGATTCGCTAGCTTAGGGTCGAGAACCCTTCCTTACTCCTGACCTTCTTGTAGAAGACATACAGGACTAGCCCAACCAATGTGCTGACAAGAAAGCACATCCAGATCGCCCAAAGCGTCTTTTGTGCGGCCTCGAAAAATGACATCGTACCGTTGTAATCCCGCTGGCTAAGAATGACGTTTGACAACAGATTGGTCGCGAGCCCAGCGCTAAAAAACGGGATCAAATACAGCGCGACCTGATACTGGTCTCTGAGATCCTTGTCCTCTATAGAAGAGTCCGGCAAGAGCCCCAAAATACTCTGAACCATCCCCAAAAAAAGCGCCGCCCACAGAAGCAGAAGAATTGACGCCGCCACATCCATCCATTTGGGAGTCTTTGGGTCACGTATGGCGATCAACATAACAGCTGCGCCTATACCGCCGAGGACAGTTGCACCAATATGGAAATATCTAAATGATTCACTCAAGAGCTTGGTCTCCCTTCCAAATCAACACGTTAGGTTTACGAACGTCTCGATATCGACCACATTGCCTTTAGCGTGAGGTTTGTCTTCTAACTAAGTCAGCGCGCCTCTCAAAATGAATAAAAATCAATAAACCCGAGTCTTTCCATACCCGTTTGTCTGGTGCGCATACCTGTGCGGTTTGACACCGTGTCCCTTTCCTAAATGAGCACACCAGCATGCGCTGCCTGCTGATGCAGCCAATGAAAGCCCCACACATCATTACCCCTTTGCTGATCTCAATTACTCTTGCTGGAGAGGCGCGAACGTTGTTTGCCCAGCCACTCTCGTAGATCACCATTGAAAGGACGCTTACGCCCTCTGTTGCAGCGCGACGAAAACTCACCGCAGCGGGAATCTGCCGCAAAATGGCAGCAGCCCACATCACGCTATGGGTAGAGAGCGCCTCAGAGTTTCAAGATCTTGTGTAGGCATATTGAAGCTTTGCAAAAACAGCATGTTACCGTTTGAAAGCTGCCATTCGTAGAAGTCTGAAAAGTCTCCTATGGCCAGTGCTCTGACTACTTTTGCAACGAAGCCGTGTGCTACAAGCAAAACAGTTTTGGAGGAATATTTAGATTCCAGCTCAGCTAAACCATCTCGCACTCGTTTCACAACGTCAGAGATCGACTCACCATCGGTCGGCCCAGCATCCCAAAGTCGAGTGATGTTCTGCGACCAGAGTTGCGGATAGCGCTTCTTGGCATCGCCTTGGGTCAAACCCTCGAAAACGCCGACATCCCGCTCTCTGAAGCAGTCCATTATTTCAGGCGAGAGCTTGAGGTGTTCGTTCAGAATACTCGCGGTTTGTACCGCCCTGAGGCGTGGAGAAACGACAAGTGCATCAAGGCTTGCGGGCAATTGCTCGCAAAGCGTTTGAGCTTGCTGGCGGCCCAGCGCGGTAAGTTCTGGATCAAGAGATCCAAGGTATCGATGTTCGGCATTAGCCCAGGTTTCACCATGCCGCACGATGTATAAATGCATGAAATCCGTCTCAGCGAAATATAAGAGATAGATTGTACCTTTCCATCGCCAGTGAACACACCAAGACGGGGTTTTGGGACAGGTGTATTCTCCAGACGCTTACGAAGCAGTTAACATATAAGCGCTGTAAGAGCGCAGAACCTGATCGTTACCAAAACTATTGGTATAAATTCCCGAGGGGATCATAATTTTTTCGCATCAGCCTGCGGGTGCGAAAATCGCCCCCCCTACTGCCGCCGAAACCCTGTAGACCAGGGCTGTTGTCCGAAGACAACGTCCCTCAATTTCGGTACGGGCTGTGGCGACAGTCAACTGGTCATCAACCACAGCCTCACTGTTAGTCATTGAATCATTGGGATACGCGGGGCCGCACATTCGACTATCCTCGCTTTTCGGCTGACATCGACCTGATGCGCCAAGGCATCACGAGTACCTGACGCCATCTCGCGCTCAACCTCGTATCTCGCCCGAGTTGACCGGTCACTACACTCGGCCAAGCGCTTCACAGCCATGAGCATGAGCCAACAGCAGCTCGTCGCGTTTCGGGCCTTGCTCATAAGCACACCTCACTAACGCCTAAAGATGATTAATTTTGCGAAGTCCGCATACCTATAAAACCAACTCACCGCAAATAAAATCGAGAATGGCATTCCCAACCATACAAATAACACATCAAATTCCACATCAAACGCTGCGGAAATAAACAGGACTGGAAACAATGCCAACATGCATCCTACGGACAACATGACGACCAAAATACCCGCCCCCATTATCGTCGAGGAAATTAACTTACTTACCGTCACCCTTAGCCTCCTCGTAAAATCCGTATTATATCGCTGAGGCGCGAGCCCTCTATTCATCCGGTCAAGACTTTCTGAACTATAGGTATTTGCAGCGTCCGGAGCAGCAGCCTCATTACACCCGCTCAACGTCACGAAGGGAAAGACCGGGAAATCTTGGCTCGCCGAGATGCGCTATACGTGCAAGCCAGAAAGAAAAAACCGGAGCGATGGTCAGGTGAGACCCGCAACTGGAACCCTATCGGGACGGTGTATCTGAACCCTGGAAGGGAGCTGAGCGTGGTAATAAAGGTCCCGTAGTACGACGGTGGACGCGACAACTACCTTGAAAAACGCCGATATCGGCGGCCGACTTTGATCTTACAGCTTGCTCGTCCCAAGTCGACGAATTTCCGCGTCCCGCAAGCGGTGTGGATCTGAACTTATTTTCCTAATTCGTAGGCTATCGTCTACCCTCACATACCGACCACCTAGGCCGTGATGTGCCGCCCCTCCCAGCATCGTAGAGTTCTCTAGCTTAAGCGGGTATTGGCAAAGGACCATCACAGATGCTTTTACTTTAAAAAACCTCAGCCATCAGGAAACTCCACATAGGCTATGACCTTGCCGAACGGGGCGCTCGCCATACCCACCGGGACTGCCATTCCGGTATATCCAGGTACGGGGGCGTTCACGGTCAATACCGTCGCGCCTGGCGCCTGATTATCCGCAGCAACAATCAGAAAATATGTGCCGTCGGCTGAAGCAACGCCGGACCATTCGATCACCAACGGATTATGCCCGGCGAGGTGGTCTGCAACGAGATTACCCTGCGCATTGACTACCGTTACGCGCGGTTTCAGTATTGTTTTCGAAAATCCGAAACACATGTTATTGCACATCGAAATGACGTTGATGACGTAGGTTTGGCCTTTGCGCAGAGTAAAGTCGAACACCCGGTAGTTACCGGGCGCCTGACCAACCTCGAGTCGAGGGTCAGTTGCGCCGATCTCCCAGCGTTTTGGAAATAGACCACGATCAACCGGCAACGGCGTTGCACTAGCCAACTGGATGGCTTGCTCGAATGAATGTGCAATAGGCGTAGTGGACGAGCTGACGGCCTCTTGATTGATAGCTAAGAGGTTTGTACAGCCCGTCAGAAATGAAAGAACAATAACGGGCATCAGGAATTTCAACATTGATGATCCTTAGGAAGGCAGGCAATTATTCGCAACTATGTCGCCGCTAATTAGCGCATACCAATATACGGGTCTGACACAGAGCCACCAAACTCGGATAACGCGAGTGATATCTCGTTAAACACCTCCGGTGACACGTCTTTAGGCGAGCGAGAGGCCAGGAAAGTATTGATCGCTTCAAGCCCTAAGCTCGCCATAATGCTAATAACCTCTTCAGCCTGCTCCAGATCATGACCATTCCATAAAGACAACAAGCAATGTTCAATTCGCTCTCTGAGACTATCGTCTAACAAACTATAGGTATGCCACTGTCGTTCACTCAATTGCACCAATGACTTTATAAGCTCCGCGCTGCCATTTTTTTCAGGTTCGAACTCATTCAACAACTCTGCAAACGCCGTTTCAAGTTCCTCCTTGGTCATGAAATCTGGCAGCGACGCATAATATTCAAAATTTTTCATGCTTAGAAATCCACAGGTATATGCGTTGTATTCGAAGGCCTCCGGTAAAGCACGCCGTCTTGACCCAGCAATTTATTTCCTATTTTTATTTGCGCGGTCCATCCAGCTCCCGAGTTCGAACCTACATGATTTATGGCAGCGTTCGCATCCGGAGCATGCCACTTTATCTCGACCCGCTGGCCATTCAATGTGTACTGGAACTTGCTACCGTCGGTGATAGTAGCTGAAGGTTTGAATAGATCTGGCGTGCCAGGCGGAACCAATTTCTGTAAGTCTGCGGCGTTAATCCTACCATTATTAATAAAACCCTTAGCTGAAGCTTGAGCATCAAAAAAGGCCGGTGGTTTACTTGGTCCAGGTTGATTTAAGTAGCCAAAGTCACCATCGGCTTGCGACGCAGGGGAACCAGGTTTTGAGGGAGGTGCAACAGTTGGCCCACTCCTGTCAACTGTAGTACCACCACCACCTTTTGCCGCATTGAACGCCGCAACGCCCAATCTGACTGCAACGACAAGCGCTGCAGCACGCTCAGGAGACATACCAAACTTGGAGGCCAAAAGCTCGGTAACTGTACCCGATGTAACGCCTGCCAAGTCATTCTGAAAGCCATAATTTTCGGCAATCAGCCTATTAAGCATGTTCGCAACGGCAGGAGGTGCACTGGCGGCCATGTCCTTGAATCTGGCCGAGTCCATCTCCGCG
Organism: Pseudomonas sp. 13B_2.1_Bac1; assembly: GCF_025466155.1. Lineage (NCBI taxonomy): Bacteria > Pseudomonadati > Pseudomonadota > Gammaproteobacteria > Pseudomonadales > Pseudomonadaceae > Pseudomonas > Pseudomonas sp. 13B_2.1_Bac1. Next base: position 36,299 of record NZ_JANLOH010000054.1, read on the forward strand.
TCGTTGACCAGTTTCGAGATGCGTGCACAGGCGTTTATGTCATCCGCACAGGCGACAAAGGCCTCAGCCGTCTGCTTCGCGCTCAGGTCGTGGTATTTCGTATAACCATCTTCTGCACATTTTGTGTCGTTACCGCAGCCTAAAAGCTCCTTGGACGCCCGCTCCAAATCCGAATGGCTCAGGTAGTTGTACTGCGTGGCGTTTGCGGCGATGTTCGCCGCAATTTCCGGATCGCCTCCTGTCACCACGGCAGCCAATACGCCCATTAGCTGCGACATCGCCAACAGGTTGACTTGCGCCTGCTGATTACCCGGCAGATTCGGGTTGTAGTTGTCTGGCAGTGCCAGCTTCGCGAGGTATTGCACCAACGCTTCATTGGCACCGCCAGCCAACGCACCGGTCTGGAAGTCGCCGCCCATGGCCATCGACTTCAACCCACCCAGCAGCGCATGTGCAGCGATCTTGGTAGGGCTGCCGTCGACCAGGTTGGTGTTACCTATCTGATTGGCGGCCACAGCCCCAGCAATATTGATCACTGAGCCCAGCAGATTATTTGCAAAGTTATCGCCCAGGCTACCGCCGTTAACGGCCGTCTGGACGACTGTTTCGGCGCCGGTCTTTAGGACCACCTGACCCACGCTGTTCCAGTCAAACCCTAAGGTAGTCGGGTTGTAGCCAAGAGAGCCGCCGATACCTCCCATAAAGCCCGAAACAACGTAGCCTTTCATTGCGTCTTTGCTGGTAATGTCTTTGAACGTGCTCGAAAGGTTACAGCTTGAGTACAAGAAGGCTACAGGATGAGTGCAGGAAGGCGGAAAAAAGGGTGCAAATAGGGTGCAAAACACCGGCGCAAGGCCGGTGCTGGGAATGTCAATTTAGTGCAGCTAACTTAACTCAATTGATTTTAACTGCCCTTCTTCATCGCACAAAATAACTACTGTGCCGTAAGGGCAATCCAGAGTTATTACTTTATCCTTATACTCTTCATCAAGAATCCCAGATGCCTTGCGAGTAGAGCTGTCAAATCTAATCTCTACAAAGTAGCCCTCCCCATTATCTTGATTTGGCAAGGAATCTTTATTGCCTTGCGCAAACAGGATTTTTTTAATTTCCTCAATATGAATTGAAGCCACAAGCCCTCCGAAAATTCAAGGTAGCGGGACAAAATCGCCCTTTCCTAACAAATTATTAACTTGGTTAGGTCTAATTGGGCCAACAGAAATAATCTTCATCTCGTCTCTTGGCACGGTAATTCGAATCAGCTTCCCTTCAACTTCTTGAATTACATTGATAAGCCCTGTCCTTGCGTCCATGAACCGAGTAGCGCTGGGATTATTAGCAAGCTTCTGTAAGACATCGGCATCAAGCTTTCCTGCAAGTCGCCCCATTCGAGGATCATTGAGCTGACCAAAGACACGATCGGCAATTGAGAAGTTTTTTGCCGATCCTGAAGCTTCGCCTGTCGCTTTTGCGCCAACTTATTCGTGAGAAGCTAAATTCTTAGTCGCCTGATGCAAAGCCGTCATAAGGTCATCAAGATTGAAATTCCATTTACCTCCCTCAACAGGGGGATATATTTCTATTTCAATTGGTCTTCCTGGCTCATGTGATACCTCAGCCAACTGACTCGCCCCCGCCCAAATCTCGAATACACAATTCTCCCGATCTGGGGGGCTTGTAATCACAGTAGATAAAATATTCATGGCTTCGGCGGCTCCAACAAACCAATAAATTTTCCATTCGAATCGTAGCGAAGCCCGCGGCCATCGGGGGCAATCACATCCATGACCTTCCCAAATCTACCGGTGTCTTTATAGGTTACGGTGGTCGCCGGATTGCTCAAGATCTCGTCAGCTATTTTTTGACCTTGGGCGTTGATTTCAGAAGGGCTTCCTTTAACGCTAGGAAACGCACTGCCTTCACGACTACCGTGTTTTTGGAGTGCTCGACCAGCTAATGAAAGTTGTCCTGATTTATCGGCCGGATCAAGTAGTTTTCCTGAGTTCTTCGAGGCGGCGCTGCTGCTCTTCGAGCAGGCGATCCTGACGATCGCGGATCAGGTCGGTAACGCCCGGCGTGTTCTGCGGGGTTGCGCCTTGGGCCGTCCCGGCTAAGCCCAGGCATAAAAAAACGGACAGCAGGCTGAGCCTGGTCCGACGCCTGCAACGCCACATGTGTAGATCCCACTATATAGCCAAGTGCCATCAATGAGCGGCGATCATATGGTGGCGTTATAGTGGCGTCAATTAAATGTACAAATTTGTTTTCGGGACGATACATGGAAAATTGGGACCGCCGCTCAGCCGTACATGGAGGAAATTGAGACGAGCTCTGTAAATATAGCCAAGCACTCTAATCGCTAGGCCAATCAAAAAACCTGCATGGCTGCAGGCTCTTCTCAAGCTAGGTTCTCAATCCAGACAGTAAATCGCCCGCTACCGCATTGCCTCCAGTGCATGCCTCATCTGCTCAACATCCACATGAACATATTTCAGGGTCGTGGCGATAATTCGGTACCCCAACAGGTCCTAGAAGATGTGAAGGTTGCTCTTGGGTTGCTTCATCAAATCGGTAGCGATCGTATGCCGAAAGCCGACTTAGCACTCGGAGCAGAACGCCTCATGCGTTCATTTCAAGAGCTTCTTGGAGAGGTACGGATGTAACCCAAGACTATTCCCCAGTGCTGTTCTTGATTGGGGGCATTTCCCGAGCGCCCTACGTGATCGATGCGATCAAAGAGGCATTCCCGGAATGTGATTTTGCTCCGAGCGACGCATCACTCGGAGTCGTGGACGGTTTATCAGTGTATGCATCACTGACATGAAGGTCTGGTCCCTCAAAACGACTGGAACATTGAACGCCATTATCAATGAGCTTGTAGAACCTCAATATCCAGATCTTCCTTAGCGGCAAGCGAATCACATCCGCGTGTATTGCATCTGTGATAGCCCCAAGACGTTGAATGCTTTACGAATGTTTGCGTCAGTGGGCTCTCTATCCCGTAACCACCTCACAGGTAAGTCGAGATAGCTAGCCCACAGCGCCCCTTGCTTGAAGTCCAGCCACCGATTGGTTTTTGCCATTACCTCCAGATATTGATTCACCAGTGGGTACTGCAGATCCCCAGCTGAATACTTAGCCAACTTGAATGCTTGGGTGTAGTAAATAGAGGAAGCGGCGTAATCGGCTGACCTGTAGAAAACGATCCCCTTAAGCCATTCCACAAGCCATGGCAAACGCCCTGCTACGGAGGCGCAGCTCAACTCTTCGTGGAAAGAATTTACGTCCTCCAAGGTTAAATTTTGGAGGTTCCTCATCACCATGCCTCGCTGCACATACGTGTCAAGATCAGCGGGCTTGTCTAATCTCCAGCGAGAAATAACGTCTGCGCGGATCCGCGCTGCATAGGCGCCGTAGCGCTTCTCCAACCACAAAGTAACGTTATCGGGCACATGCCCATCATGGTCTGTGTGTTCCATCATAAGGTCGCTTGCAGTCTGGCATTTAGCTTCAAAGCCCCCCCAAAAGTGAGGTGCCATTTTGATACCTAGACTGACTCTCTTCTTCATGCGGATTGAAGCCTGGCTCTCTAGTCCAAACTTTTTCCCACTCTCGTCGGATGGCTCAATTTCTGAAGCATGTTCAATAAGGTGTTGATCTAGATTGGCAAGGTATTCCTTGATCTCTACCGCCATCCATCCAGCGTAAAGCCGTGTCTGGCTCAAGGTCTCCTTCAGAAACTCCCTGCCAAAGACCTTTTGAACATCCTGCGTAATGAAAGTGGTGATTCGTGCAATTACAGCGCAGGTAACAATACCGTCTTGGAGCCGTTGCTCAACTGGATTTCCAATCAATGCTTGCGCATTGAAAGAGTCCTCCAAGTTTTTCACCAGCGCAGGAAGGGAAGGTAAATGCTTGCCCGCTTTCCAGTTCCGGGCAGCCCTCTCGTTGCGCTCATATCGACCTATTTCGTCCTGCGTCCCTGCGGGATCATGGAACGTGGAAAGGCGACAGCCACATGCCGCATAGGCCCAAGCCATTACCTTAGCAAGGGGTGTTGTCATATCCCCATCAACGTTTGAGGGCAGGTACCAACACGGCTCCAGAGGCTGAGGAACGGCATAGATATACCCTTGCATCACGATCCAGGTACGAGCCGCAGAGCGCACCGCTATTTCAATGGCATAGCTCGTTAGAAAATAGCGTGTGGTGTCGGCCTTGGTCATGTACGTACCCATCTGTTTAATCAGGGACACGTACGACTCGTGCAGGTCATTGAGTAATTCGCGGATTTGCTCCGCTCGGAACCCACATCGGACATACCGCCCTAGCGTGCTTGTAAGGAGCTTCGCGATATCCTCAAATGTGCTCTGCAAATGGCAGTCCTCCTTCGCCAGGCGCTGCATTCGCTTTTGGTAAGTCTTCGCCATGCTCTGATCGAACTCGGTTTCGTCGAGACGATCATGGGCCTTTCGGGGCATCACGCCAGACGCCGCAACCGCATACTTAACCACGTCGCCTAGAGTGGGTGATGTGTACACTCTTTCCATGATGTGTTTCCCCGAAGTGCCCGTGTGGCTTACTGCTGATTAGGGTTCATTTGCTTACCTCGGTTTGCGTGCACAAGGGAGTTGGTGGTGTTCGAACCATTGGTACCTCGGTTCGTGTTTAACGAGTCAGAACGGTGATTGTTCTGAACGCGCTGGTGGTTGGATGGTTGCTGATTCGACGGTTTGTTCGACATGGTGTTACTCCTGAGTAATGGAGGCGCAGCGTGATTGAGCGCGCTCCTTGGGTGACGCCTGCAGATTACTCAGTGCCCCCTCATCACTCCACGTCGAAACTGGCGACGTCCTTTTTATACGTTTGGGAACTTACAGAACGTCAAGGCGCCCCCCGTACATTTTTTTTCAGCGCTAGCAGTCGAACAATTAGGTCTGTCTGAGCGGCATAGTCATCACACCCATAAAGCGCGGCACACTGAATCAGAGATGAATCAATTTCTGGAAAATTGAATCGCCCCGGGTCTCATTATTCGCGATTAGTTGATAGGTGCCGCCTAGCGCTTCATGCGATAGCGCGTAGAACGACGACAGCGATGGCTGGTTATCAAGATCAATGAGTAGGGTTCGAAGACCTGCATCGGCGCAGAACGCGCCTAGATTGGCGCCTACCGTGGTTTTCCCCGGTCCGCCCTTGGTTGAAACGATTGCTGCGATTTTCATACTGCTTGCCTCTGAATCGAAGGATTAGAGACAGCTTCATAAAGGTCAAGCTATAGGCTGATTGTCAGGAGAAACGCCCTGAACGAAAAAAGCCTGCATCTCTGCAGGCTTTTCTCAATGTCTGGCTCCACGACCTGGACTCGAACCAGGGACCCAATGATTAACAGTCATTTGCTCTACCAACTGAGCTATCGCGGAATGCGCCGTATGTTACTGATTGAAAAGGAGAAGTCAAGCTTTCTCTGGCATTTCAAGTGATTAAACCGGATGACCGGTTGCGAGCCTGTGCTCCTTCGCCAGTTCCAGCCAGGCCAGGGCTGCCGGTGGCAGGTGGGCGTTGGTGCGCCAGGCCAGGGCGATGTGCCAGTCGGTGTGGGGTTCGTCCAGGGGGATCAGGGCGATGCCGGGGTGTTGGTGTTTGTGCGCCAGCATGCGCGGCAGGAAGGCGACGCCGAGGCCGGCGTCGACCAGGTCGACGATGAAGTCGATCTGTCCGCTGCGTGCGGTGACACGCGGCGTGACGCCTTTGCGCTCGCAGGCGGCGAGAATCTTGGCGTTGAGGGCGAAGCCGGCTTCGAAGAGGATGAACGGTGAATCGGCGAGGTCGGTGAAGTCGATGCGTGAGCGCCGCGCCAGCGGGTGGCTGATGGGCAACACCGCCATCAGCGGTTCATTGCGCACGGGCTGGTAGTCGAACGCTTCATCCACCGGCAGCAGCAAGGCGGCGAGGTCGACCTCCCCCGCTTCCAGGCATTCGCGCAGGCGTTTGCTGCCGTATTCGGTGAGTTCGATGTCGATGTCCGGGTAGCGGCTGCGGTAGGTGGCGAACATGGTCGCGAACAACACGCCACAGCCCACCGGTGGCAGGCCGATGCGCAGTACGCCGCGCTTGAGGCCGCGCAAATCGTTGATCTCGGCCACCAGGTCGTTGCGTTCTGCGAGCAGCACCAGGGCCCGGCGATAGGCGATTTCGCCGGCGGCGGTGAGTTCGTTGCGGTGGCCCAGGCGGTTGAGCAGCGGCGTGCCCAACTCGTCCTCCAGGGTCTTGACCGCCTTGCTCACGGTGGACTGGGTCAGGGAGACCACCTCGGCCGCCTGGGAGAAACCGCCCTGGCGGACCACTTCGACAAAGGCGCGCAGTGTTCTGAGGTTCATCGGTATTCCCTTTGCGACTGGATGCCAGTGATAAAAGTTGTTTTTATCATGCCATAAATTTCCTTATCCTCAAGCCACCTTGCCTTGTGGAGACACTGTTGATGATCATCTCGTCCGCTTCCGATTACCGCGCCGCTGCCAAACGCAAGCTGCCGCGCTTTCTGTTCGACTACATCGACGGCGGCGCCTACGCCGAGCACACGATGCGCGCGAACAGTTCGGACCTGGCCGAGATCAGCCTGCGCCAGCGCGTCCTGCGCAATGTCGACAACCTGAGCCTGAAAACCAGCGTTTTCGGCCAGGAACTGGCGATGCCGGTGATCCTCAGCCCCGTCGGCCTGACCGGCATGTACGCGCGACGCGGTGAAGTGCAGGCGGCTAAGGCGGCGGCCAAGCAGGGCATTCCCTTCTGCCTGTCGACGGTGTCGGTGTGTTCGATTGAAGAAGTGGCGTCGCAGAGCCCGCAGTCGATCTGGTTCCAGCTGTATGTGCTCAAGGACCGTGGTTTCATGCGCAATGCGCTGGAGCGCGCTCAGGCGGCCGGGGTCACCACGCTGGTGTTCACGGTCGACATGCCCACACCTGGCGCGCGCTATCGCGATGCGCATTCGGGCATGTCGGGTCCGTTCGCGGCACAGCGGCGCATGCTGCAGGCCGTCACCAAGCCACAATGGGCCTTCGATGTGGGCCTGATGGGACGTCCGCACGACCTCGGCAATATCTCCAGATACCTCGGCAAACCGACGCACCTGGAAGACTATATTGGCTGGCTGGCCAACAACTTCGACCCGTCGATCAGCTGGAAAGACCTGGAGTGGATCCGCGAGTTCTGGAAGGGCCCGATGATCATCAAGGGCATCCTCGACCCGCAGGACGCCAAGGACGCCGTGAGTTTTGGCGCCGATGGCATCGTGGTCTCCAACCATGGTGGCCGCCAGCTCGACGGCGTGCTGTCCACCGCCAAGGCGCTGCCGCCGATTGCCGATGCGGTCGGCGATGACCTCACGGTGCTGGTCGACTCCGGCATCCGTTCCGGATTGGACGTGGTGCGCATGCTCGCCCTCGGCGCCAAGGCGTGCCTGCTGGGCCGCGCGACTGCCTATGCACTGGCCGCCGATGGCCAGCACGGGGTGGAGAACCTGCTGGATATCTTCGCCAAGGAAATGCGCGTGGCCATGACCCTGACCGGCGTCACCTCGATCGACCAGATCGACCGCACCACCCTGGTCTAGCCCTGCTGCTCGACGATACCGCGCGCCTTGAGGTGCGCCAGTTGCTCAGCCGACAGGCCCAGCCGCTGCCCGAGGATATCGTCGGTGTGTTGCCCCAGCATCGGCGCCGGCCGCACATATTCCACCGGCGTCCCGGACATCTTGATCGGGCTGCCGACCATGGCGAAATCGGGATTCTGCGGGTGGGGGATTTTCACCATCAGGTTGCGCGCGATCACTTGGGGCTCTTCCAGCGATTGCGCGATGGAGTTGATCGCCCCCACCGGCACCTTCGAGGCGTGAATGCACGCCACCCACTCATCGGCCGTACGCCCGAGAAAGTGCGCCGAGAGCAACTCGACGATCTCGGCGCGGTGGGCCACGCGGTCGGCATTGCGGCGAAAGCGCGGGTCATCCGGCAGGTGCGGCAAGCCGATGCTCTGGCACAACGCGACGAACTGACTGTCATTGCCACAGGCAATGATGAAGTCGCGGTCGGCCGCCCGGAACACCTGGTAAGGCACGATATTGGCGTGGGCGTTGCCATAGCGCTGCGGCACCTTGCCCGAGGCCAGGTAGTTCATGCTCTGGTTGGCCAAGGTCGCGACCTGCACGTCAAGCAAGGCCATGTCGATATGCTGGCCGACGCCTGTGCGCTCGCGGCTGAGCAGCGCGGCCTGGATCGCCACCGTGGAATACAGGCCGGTCATCAGGTCGGAAAAGGCCACGCCGACTTTTTGCGGACCGCCACCCGGCAGATCGTCGCGCTCGCCGGTGATGCTCATCAGGCCACCGATGCCCTGGATGATGAAGTCGTAGCCCGGTTCTTCGGCACGCGGGCCGGTCTGGCCAAAACCGGTGATGGAGCAGTACACCAGACGTGGATTGATCTCGGCCAGGGTCGCGTAATCCAGGCCGTAGCGGGCCAGGGAACCTGCCTTGTAGTTCTCGATCAACACATCGGAACTCGCCGCCAGTGCCCGTACCAACTCCTGCCCTTCCGCACTGGCCAGATCGATGGCCACCGACAATTTGCCGCGGTTGGTGGACTGGTAATAAGACGCCTGCCCGGACGACTCGCCGGTGTCGGTCTTCATCCACGGCGGGCCCCAGCCGCGTGTGTCGTCACCGCTTTGCGGCCGTTCGATCTTGATCACTTCCGCGCCGAGGTCCGCCAGCACTTGCCCACACCACGGGCCGGCCAACACACGGCTTAAATCCAGTACCCGCAAACCTGTCAATGCACCCATTGTTCTTATCCTGTGAGGTTGGGAAATCAGCCGACTGCCGGCTCTTCATGGCGCAGGGAAATCCCCAGCAACGCCCGCCGCCGCAACCAGGGACTGGGGCGGTAGCGCGGGTCATGGGTGAGCTCGCTCATGCGCTGCAAAATTGTCAGTATTCTCTGCGGGCCAAGTGCATCGCCCCAGGCCAGCGGGCCGTTGGGATAGCCCAGGCCCAATTGCACCGCCTGGTCGATATCGGCGGGGGTGGCGATCCGTTGCTGCGCGATGTCGCAGCCGAGGTTGACCACCATCGCCAGGGTGCGCTGGGCGACAAAACCGACACTGTCACCGATCACGGTCACCCCGACCCCATCCGCCGCGAGCAAGGCATGCGCAGCATCACGCATGGCGGCAGAGGTCAGGGGGTTTTGCATCAGGGTGCGCTGGCGCGACAGGTCCGTCAGCACATCGATGCACACGGTGCGCGCCGGGTCGGTGTCGAAGTGCACCGACGCGCTGGTCGCGTCCCGCCCATAAGGTGCCAGCAGGCACAGCGCTTCCGGCGACGGTTGTGGCGTGCTTTCCAGCTGAGCGCCGAGGTCGATCAACAAGGCACTGAGGCGCGCATGGTCTTCACTGTTTTCAGTGGCGATCCACACCGGTGGCTGTTGCCGCACCGTCGGTACGGGCTGAGGCTGCGGGGCGTCCACCAACTGACCGTTTTCATAGCGGTAGAACCCCTGCCCGGTCTTGCGCCCGAGGCGCCCGCCCACCAGCATCTGCCGGGTCAGCGGTGACGGCCGGTAGCGCGGCTCCTGGTAGAACTGGGTGTAGATCGATTCCATCACCGGGTGTGACACGTCCAGGCCGGTGAGGTCGAGCAGTTCCAGCGGCCCCATGCGGAAGCCGGCGCCGTCACGCAGGATGCGGTCGATATCGCCCCGCGCAGCGATGCCCTCGTCGAGCATCTTCAGGGCTTCAGTGCCATAGGCGCGCCCGGCGTGGTTGACGATGAAGCCCGGGGTGTCCTTGGCGCGCACGCCGCGATGGCCCATGCGTGCAACCAATGCGAGCAGCGCGGTGGCGACGTGCGGCGCCGTGGCCAGCCCGTCGATGACTTCCACGACGCGCATCAAAGGCACCGGGTTGAAAAAGTGCAGGCCCGCCACGCGTTCCGGGTAGCGGCAGCCGGTGGCGATGGCGGTCACGGACAGCGAGGACGTGTTGGTGGCGAGGATGCAATGCGGGCTGACAATGCCTTCCAGCTGTTGCAGCAGGCCGCGCTTGGCGTCGAGATTTTCGACGATGGCTTCGACCACCAGATCGCAATGCTGCAGCTCATCGATAAGCTCAACCACCTGCACGTTGGCCCATGCCGCGTCCATCGCCGCCTGGCTGATCTTGCCCTTGCCCACCAACTTGGCAAACGTGGCGCCGAGGTTGTCGCGGGCCGCTTGCGCAGCGCCGTAGCGGGCATCGAACAGGCGCACCGCCACACCGGCTTGAGCGGCGATCTGCGCAATGCCCGCGCCCATCACACCGGTGCCCACCAGGCCCAACGTATTAAGGGTGTCGGTCATGCTTATTCCCCTCGGTATTCAGGCGTGCGTTTCTCGAAGAACGCCGCAGCGCCCTCCTTCTGGTCCTTTGAATCGAACAACAACTGGAAGGCCTTGCGCTCCAGTACCAGCGCACTTTCCAGCGGCAGGTCGGCACCGGCCAGCATCACTTCCTTGATCTGCTCGACTGCCAGGGGCGGCAGTGCGGCAATCTGCGCCGCCAGCTCCAGCGCCCGAGGCAGGGTCTGGTCGTCGCTGACGACTTCGCTGAGCATGCCCATCGCCAAGGCTTCTCGTGCGCCGACCATGCACCCGGTGAGCGCGATGCGCATCGCCTGGAACTTACCCACTGCGCGGATCAACCGCTGGGTGCCGCCCGCCCCCGGCATCAAGCCCAGCTTGACCTCCGGCTGGGCAAACCGCGCCGATTCGCCGGCGACGATCAGGTCGCAATGCATCGCCAACTCGCAACCGCCACCCAGGGCAAACCCGTTGACCGCGGCAATCACCGGCTTGGGGCAACGGCTGATGGCTTCCCACAGGTACTCGGTATGGCGTCGATACATATCGATTGCGCCTGCGCTGGCGAACTCTTTGATATCGGCTCCGGCGACAAAAAACTGCGCGCCACCGGTCAGCACAATCGCACGCACCTCGCGGCGTTTGGCGAGTGCCCGAAAATGCTCGGCAAGGGCTTCACGCACCTGGGCATTCAGGGCGTTCTTGACCTCGGGGCGATGAATACGGACCACGGCCACGCCGTTGTCGTGGACGTCGAGGGTTACCACGGGTTGGTCTGCGCTGGTCACATTCACTCCTGCTGCAACGTTCTTGTTAGTCGGCCTGCCACTTGTTTCGCTGTGCGAAATAACATTCCGTATTTAGCCATGATCATAAGTATCGACCCTGCAGGTGTAAACGCAAAAACCCAAATCCATTTGAAAATAGCCGCTAACCCGCTGTTTCAACAGGTGTTATCAGCAAGCATCGGAAAACCTCAATATCTTGCTTTGTTTCGCTGTGCGGAATAGAATTTTGTTTTGTTGATTTTATAAAAAAATGAGGCTTAACATGCGCCGTCAAAACGCGGACCCGGATAGCTCAGAAGTCCCGGCTGGCAACCACGCTTTCGAGCATGTGTTGATTGATCCGATGAACAACGATGAGGAGGAAGACAAGGACCGCCAGTTCGTCACTGCGCTGGCCCGTGGCCTGGAACTGCTGCGCTGCTTCACGCCCAGCGAGAGTGTGCTGGGCAACCAGGAACTGGCGCGCAAGACCGGGCTGCCGAAACCGACGATCACCCGCATGACCCACACGCTGACTCGCTTGGGTTACCTCAAGCACCTGCCGCAGTCAGGCCGGTACCAGTTGGATGTGGGCGTGATGGCCTTCGGTTACGCGATGCTGTCGAACCTGTCGATCCGGGCCGTGGCCCACCCGTTGATGGAGACGATGGCCAAGTACGCCCAGGCGGCCGTTGCCATGGCTACCCGGGACCGCCTGGACATGGTCTACCTGGACGTGGTCCAGGGCGAAGCGAACATGACGATGCGCCGCCAGGTCGGTACGCGCCTGCCGTTGCACTTGAGTTCGGCAGGCCGCGCCTGCCTGGCGGCGATGCCGGAAAACGAGCGCGAGTTCATGCTCGACCATATCCGCCAGCGTCATCTGGAGGACTGGCCGACACTGCGCAAGGGGCTGGAACGCGCGTTCAGGGACTACACCGACTTCGGCTATTGCATGTCGATCGGAGAGTGGCACCGCGATGTAAACGCCATCGCCGTACCGCTGCTGCACCCACAACATGGCTTGCTGGCGTTCAACTGTGGCGGACCGAGCTTTCACCTTTCCCGGGAGAAACTCGAAGACGACATCGGACCGCGTCTCAAGCACATGGTGAACAATATCGTGGCCGCCACCCGCTAGCAGGATCGGTGTGCGGCCTCGGCAGATTGACGATAACAGGCCCGCTGAACGGGCCGCTGAGGAATGCACATGATCCGAGACCCGCAAACACTTCACATCCTGGTGGATGCCATTGCGCAGTTCGTCAACGAAGCGCTGATCCCACGGGAAAACGAAGTCGCCGAGACCGATGAAATCCCGGCGGACATCGTCAGCCAATTCCAGGAAATGGGCCTGTTCGGCCTGACCATTCCCGAAGCCTACGGCGGCCTGGGGCTGACCATGGAAGAAGAGGTGACCATCGCCTTTGAGCTGGGGCGCACCTCCCCCGCCTTCCGCTCCTACTTCGGCACCAACAACGGTATCGGCTCCATCGGCATCCTGCTCGATGGCACCGAAGCGCAGAAGGCGCATTACCTGCCGTTGCTGGCCAGCGGCGAGCTGCTCAGTTCGTTCTGTCTCACCGAACCGGACTCGGGCTCGGATGCCGCCTCGCTGAAAACCACCGCGGTGCGCGACGGCGATCACTATGTAATCAACGGCACCAAGCGCTTTATCACCAACGCGCCCCACGCCGGGATTTTCACGGTGATGGCCCGCACTGACACGGCGATTCGCGGCTCGGGCGGTATCAGCGCGTTTATCGTCGAACGCGAAACACCGGGGCTGTCGCTGGGCAAGCGCGACCACAAGATGGGCCAGCAAGGTGCGCACACCAGCGATGTGATCTTCGACAACGTGCGCGTACCGGCCAGCCAATTGATCGGCGGCGTCGAAGGCGTGGGCTTCAAGACCGCGATGAAGGTCCTCGACAAGGGGCGCCTGCACATCGCGGCCGTCAGCGTGGGAGCGGCAGAGCGCATGCTCAACGACGCGCTCAACTACGCCATCGAACGCAAGCAATTCGGCCAGCCGATTGCTGAATTCCAACTGATCCAGGCCATGCTCGCCGACAGCAAGGCCGAGATCTACGCCGCCCGTTGCATGGTGCTCGACGCCGCGCGCAGACGCGACGAAGGCCAGGACATCGGTACCGAAGCCTCGTGCTCGAAGATGTTCGCCACGGAAATGTGCGGGCGGGTAGCCGACCGTTGTGTGCAGATTCATGGGGGTGCCGGCTATATCAGCGAGTACGCCATCGAACGGTTTTACCGGGATGTGCGCCTGTTCCGCCTGTATGAAGGCACCACGCAAATCCAGCAACTGGTGATCGCCCGCAACATGATTCGCGCGGCGCAGCGCTAGGACTTACCGCAATACCCATACCCAATGCCCTAACAACTACAAACAAGGTATCGCTATGGAAGTCGCCGCATCGGCGGGCGCGTTGTCGCCTGCCAAAAACCACCTGTGGATCATCGTATTCATCTTTTGCTTCCTCGGCCTGCTGATCGATGGCGCCGACCTGATGCTGCTGTCCTACAGCCTCAGCAGCCTCAAAGCCGAGTTCGGCCTGAGCAGCGTCGAAGCCGGCAGCCTGGGCAGTTTCACCCTGGCCGGCATGGCCATCGGCGGGATCTACGGCGGCTGGGCCTGTGACCGTTTTGGCCGGGTGAAAACCGTGGTGTGGAGCATCGTGCTGTTCTCTGTCGGCACCGCCATCCTGGGCATGACCCACAGCTATTGGCAGTTTGCGAGCACGCGGTTTTTCGCCTCCCTCGGCCTGGGCGCGCTGTACGTGGCGTGCAACACCCTGATGGCCGAATACGTGCCGACGCGCTATCGCACCACCGTCCTCGGCACGCTGCAGGCGGGCTGGTCGGTGGGGTATATCGTCGCCACCTTGCTGGCCGGCTGGATCCTGCCTGAACACGGCTGGCGCTGGCTGTTCTACGTGGCGATCATCCCGGTGATCCTCGCGGTCCTGATGCAACGCCTGGTTCCGGAACCCCAGGCCTGGCTGACGGCCCGCGCCGAACGCGCGCGGCAGAAAGCCGATGGCACCCGGCTCGCGCAGAAGAGCAAGCCCGACGGCATGTTCAAACTGATTTTCAGCGATCCAAAAGCCAGCCGCATGTTCCTGCTCTGGGCCCTCACCGCAGGCTTCCTGCAGTTCGGCTACTACGGCGTGAACAACTGGATGCCGTCGTACCTGGAAAGCGAGCTGGGGATGAACTTCAAGTCGATGACCAGCTACATGGTCGGCACCTACGCAGCGATGATCTTCGGCAAGATCCTCGCCGGCCTGGCGGCGGACCGCCTGGGTCGGCGTACGGTGTTTGCCGTGGGTGCGCTGGGCACCGCGATCTTCCTGCCGGTGATCGTACTGTTCCAAAGCCCCGAGAACATCTTGTGGATGCTGGTGGTGTTCGGCTTCCTGTACGGGATTCCCTATGGCGTCAACGCCACCTACATGACTGAAAGCTTCGAAGCCAAGTTTCGCGGTTCGGCAGTGGGTGGGGCCTACAACATCGGTCGCATCGGTGCCGCCGTGGCACCAGCTGCCATTGGTTTCCTGGCATCCCACGGCTCCATCGGCATGGGCTTTCTGGTGATGGGCGGCGCGTACTTTATCTGCGGGGTGATCCCGGCGCTGTTTATCCGCGATAAACAGTTCGATCCACAAAAACAGTAAAGCGGAGCGGGCCGGCGGCAGCGCCGGCCCTTGTTTGCCAAATAACTGGCGTCAGTCTTTGCTTGTCGGTTTAACCTGAAAAGAAGGCGATTGATTTGTAAGGGTTTTAATTTAGTTAAAACCAATTGGCATGGATCTGGCTCTAACCTCCTTCAAGCAGGTTACGCGATGACAAGACGTGCGGCAGTGCCCAGGGGTTATAACCCACTGTAAAGCGGTTTAAACTATTCCCATGTTTTACGGAACTGAAGGAACAGTAAGACGCTTGGCACTCGCCACTCTCATCGAGCCTGTAAGACAGCCAAGTGCTTAGAGGCCGATCGTTTATGAAAACACCCACCCAGACCAACGCAATTGACTTCGACAGTGCCAAATTGCAACGCCTGGGCTTTGGTCAGCCGTCCCTCCTGCCGCGCCGTCCCATCACCCTTCTGCAACTTCGCCAGCAACTGGGCATGCAACTGCAGACCAGCCTGGAACCGGAGCGCATCCTCGCGACGTTTTTCCGCGAGATCCAGCGCCTGGTGCCGCTGGACGCCCTGCAATATCGCCACGCTGCCAGCGATCTGCGCCTGGAGTTCGGTCATCGCGGCCACCATTCGATGAGCTATAGCCTGAGCCACGAAGGCGAGCACCTGGGCGAGCTGATTTTCCGGCGCAACCAGCGCCTGCTGGAAGAGGAACTCGGCCAGCTGGAGTCGCTGCTGGCAACCTTGCTCTACCCGATGCGCAACGCCCTGCTCTACCGCGCCGCCACCCGCAGCGCGCTGCGTGACCCGTTGACCGAGACCGGCAACCGGATTGCCATGGACCAGACCCTGCAACGGGAAATCGACATGGCACGTCGTCACCTGAACCCGCTGTCGCTGCTGATGCTGGACATCGACCACTTCAAGAACATCAATGACACCTACGGCCACGCCGCCGGCGATAACGTCCTGCGCGCCGTCGCCGGAGCGATCAAGGCCCAGCTGCGCAATGTCGACATGGTCTTCAGGTTTGGTGGGGAAGAGTTTCTGATCCTGCTGTCGAACACCGGCCGGGATGCAGCCGCAATGGTCGGCGAACGCCTGCGCCAGGCGGCACAGGCCCAGGATTACTCGGCGGAGGGTAAACGGATCGAATTGACGGTGAGCCTCGGCTGCTCGACCTTGCTGGCCGCCGAGTCTGCCGAAAGCCTGCTGCGCCGGGCCGACAACGCCTTGTACGTGGCCAAGCGCGAAGGCCGCAACCGCCTGGCGATGGCAGGGTAACCCCCACCACCGCCGTTACATCAGGCTTCGCTGGCCACCCGCGCCGGGCGCTCACGCACCAGCACCGCTGGTTTTTCCTTCTCCAGGCGCATGCAGCTTTCCAGGAACAGGTACATGTAGTCGTAGCTCTTGCACACGGCCTGGCGCAGCTCAACCTGCAAGGCTTTGCTCGGGTTCATGCCGGCCAGGGTGCAGATGATTTCCAGTGCCTCCCACGGGTGGGCGTCATCGTACTGGGCATGCATCTTCAGCCACTTCATCGCGCGCTTGCGGTCTTCCTCGGGGAAAGCCGCCGCGTAGACACCGGTGGAACACACCACCGCCGACCACTCCCCGGTCGCCCCCTCGATCGCGTAGTTGGTCGCGGCGATGGCCACGATCAGCGAATCGGCCGAGCTGGTGTGCCAGCACCAATGGCTGAGTGCGTGCAGCTCCGGCGGCACGTTCTGCGCCTGCAGTTCTTCGAGGCTGACCCCATGCGCACGGGCCCAATGCACCCAATAATCGGCGTGGTTCAGCTCCACGCGAATGTTGCGCATCAGCCAGCGTCGCGCCATATCCTCCCCAGGATGGCGGGCAAACTTGGTCTTGGTGAGGTTCTGCGCCATGTACAAGGCAAACTGTTCCACCACGGGCCAGCCACCGATCAGGTAGTGACGCAGGGTCTTGGCGCTGAGCGTGTTATCGCGCATGCGCTGGTACAGTTCGTGTTCGACAACGCGCCGCTTGCTCTCGCTACAGTCCTGGATCAGTTGTTGCGCCCAGGCGGGGTAACTCGAGGCTTCCATAAGCGGGCCGGTTCTGTTGAATGTGTCGATCACTGTCGGGCTCCTTTTTAAGTGTGATGTACAGACCAGCAAAGGTTTCAGCGGAATGTGCCGGGCGCCTTGAATAACAGGGGCTGCGGCCGCGAAGGTCGACACTGCAGACTATCAAAGGTAAACAACTGCGGTCGTTCGATCAGGTAACCCTGAGCGTAATCCACCCCGATCTCGAGCAACGCCTGTTCGATGTGCGGTGTTTCAACAAACTCTGCAATTGTGCGCTTACCCATGACGTGGCCAATGTGATTGATCACTTCAACCATCGCGCGGTTAATCGGGTCGTCCAGCATATCCTTTACGAAACTTCCATCGATCTTCAGGAAGTCTACAGGTAAATGTTTGAGATAAGCGAATGAGGACATTCCGGCGCAGAAGTCATCCAGCGAGAAATGACAGCCTAAGGCCTTGAGTTCATTAATAAAGCGGATCGCACTGCCCAAGTTTGCAATTGCACTGGTTTCAGTAATTTCAAAACAGATCATGCTGGGTGGAATACTGTAAGTATGAAATTTCTCACGCAAGAATCCGAGGAAGTCATCATCACCGATTGTAATGCCTGACAGATTGATCGCACACATGGCCATCGGACGCCCCGGACGTTCATGCATGCAAGCGGCAATCAACTTGAAGACATTCTCGACCACCCAGCGGTCCAGGGAGGTCATCAGTCCGTAGCGCTCGGCCGCCGGGATAAAGCTGTCCGGCAGGATGATGCGCCCGCCCTCATCGTGCAGGCGCAGCAGGATTTCTATATGCCCGTTGCCGCCGTCAGTGTGCCCCAGCGGCATGATTTCCTGGGCGTACAGGCAGAAGCGGTTTTCTTCCAACGCCATGTGCAGCCGCTGCACCCACGCCATTTCGCCAAAGCGAACGGACAGTTCCGAGTCATCGGCGTGGTACACCTGCACGCGGTTGCGGCCTTTTTCCTTGGCCATGTAGCACGCCATGTCAGCCGCCCGCAGCGACGTTTCAAGGGTGGTCGGCGTGTGCCCGATGTGCACCAGGCCGATGCTGACGGTGGTCATGAACGGCCGGCCCTTCCACACGAAGTGCAGGCTTTGCACGGTATGACGCAGGCTCTCGGCGATTTTTTCCGCCACCGGTGCCGGGCAGTTCTCCAGCAGGATGCCGAACTCATCGCCGCCCAGGCGGGCCAGGGTGTCGCCTTCGCGCAGGTCCGACTGCAACAGTGCGCAGATATGCCGCAACAGTTCGTCACCCGCCGCATGGCCGCAGGTGTCGTTGACCAGCTTGAACTGGTCCAGGTCGAGAAACATCAACGCATGCCGCCCGCTCTGCGCGCCTCCGGCCGGGTGCAGCACCTGTTCCAGGCGGAACTCGAACTCGCGGCGGTTGGCCAGGCCGGTCAGGGCGTCATGGGTCGCCTGCCACGACAGGTTGGCGATGTACTGGCGCTCCTGGGTCATGTCGTGCAGCACCAGCACCGCGCCCGTGACCTTGCTCGCGCTGCGGATCGGCGCGCCCACCAGGTTGACCGAAACGGTGCTGCCGTCCAGGCGCTGGATCGTTTTTGAATGCTCGCTGCCACTGCTGAGCTGGCCCTTGACGATGTGCTCGATCAAGGTGAAACCGTCGGGCTGGGCATTGTCATCCAGCAGGTTGAACAACGCCGCCAGCGGCAGGCCCTGGGCCTGCGCCGTGTTCCAATGGGTCAGCGCCTCGGCCGCCGGGTTCAGGTAGGTGATGCTGCCTTCGACGTCGGTGGTGATCACGCCATCGCCAATCGACTCCAGGGTGATCTGCGCCCGCTCCTTCTCTTCCTGCAGCGCATCGGCAAAGGCATGGCGCTGGGCCAGGAGCTTGTGGGTACGCAGCAGCGCCAGCACGATCAAGCCCAGGGCCGTGGTCAGGTTGGTGATCAGCAGCAGCCGCAGGATCATCCGCGAGCCTTCGCCCAGCGCGTCGCTGAACGCCTTGGCGGCGGGTGTCACGCCTTCGTTGATGGCAATGATGTGCGCCTTCCATTGGCGCACATCATTGGCGTTGACCTGGTCACGGCGGATCGCCTGGTGCATCTCCCGGGCCAGGTCATCGAGCTGCATCAGGTAGCCATCGCCCACCGTCCACAGCTCGATGGCTTTTTCCAGGTAGCTGAAATGCCGGAAATTGAGGTACAGCCAGATCAGGCTGGAGACGTCATCAGGGTGGTTGCCGCCCTTGAGGATGCCCAGGCGGGCGGCAGCAAGATCGGGCGTGGGCTGATCCAGGGCGATGCGCAGCTCATGCCCGCCCTGGGGCACGGCAATCGCCTGCTGGTATTTGAGATAGGTGGATTCGTCACGGTTGTCGGCGTAGAGCGTCAGGTAGTAGATCGCGTCTTTCTGGCCCTTCGACCACAGGCTTTCACCGGCCACATAGCCGCGCACCGCTGAAAGCACGTAGAGACTGACGCAGCCCAACAATGCCTGAAACAGCACGACGGCGATGAAGGGCCACACAATGCCCAACAGCCGAGGCGTTCCGAGAGTCCGCTCTTGCTTCATGAAGTCCCTTACACATGCACTGCCAAATACGCACGCGAAAATCCGCTTCCGATAGCTAAGCCTAGGCTAAATCAACGCACTTGCTGCAAGTGTCCATATAGCTTGGCGTACAGGCCGCCATCGGCAATCAACTGCTGATGATCGCCGTCCTCAGCAATATGACCGCCGTCGAACACTAATACTCGATCCGCTTGCTTAACCGCCGACAAACGGTGAGCAATGATCAGTGTAGTACGGCCGCTGAGAAACCGCGCCAGCGCCTGGTGCAGGTTGTATTCGGTGGCGGCATCGAGGGCGGAGGTCGCCTCGTCGAGGATCACCACTTTCGGTTCGGCGAGGACCATGCGCGCGATCGCCAGGCGCTGGCGCTGCCCGCCGGAAAAGCGCACGCCAGAGCGTCCCACCACACTGTCCAGACCCTGCGGCAGGGCTTTGACCGTGGCGTCCAGCTGGGCAATTTCCAGCGCCTGCCAGCAGGCCTGGTCAGTGCGTTCGCGCCCCATGGTCAGGTTGGCGCGAACGGTGTCGTTGAACAGCGCCGGGTGTTGCAGCACCACCGCGACGTTCTCGCGAATGGTCTCCAGGCCGATGGCCTGCTGGGTCGCTCCGCCGAAACGGATACTGCCGGCCTGCGGCGTGTACAGCCCGAGCAGCAACTGCACCAGGGTACTTTTGCCGCCACCGCTGGCACCGACAATCGCGACCTTTTCACCGGGAGCGATGGCAAGGTTCAACTGATTGAGCACCAGGTCATCGCCATAGCCGAAGTCCAGGCCGCGGACTTCGATGCCGACGGTTTCGCGGCCGCTGAACGGGTCTTCGCCGCCCGCATATTGCGGCTCGTCGGCACGCGCCAGCAGCTCGTTGATCCGCGTCAGCGCGCCACCCGCAGCGTAGTAGGCGTATTGCAGGTTGAGCAGTTGCTCCACCGGGCCGATCATGAACCACAAGTAGCTGAATACCGCGAGCATCTGGCCGATGGAAAGGTCGGAAAACAGCACCGTCAGCATCGCCGCCGCCCGGAAGATGTCGATACCGAACTGGAACAGCAAGCCACTGGCGCGGCTGGACGCGTCGCTTTTCCATTGCGAATTGATCGCGTAGTCACGCACTTCCTGGGCGCGCTGGCCAAGGCGTCCGAGGAAGAAGCCCTGGCGGTTGCCGGCGCGTACTTCCTGGATCGCGTCCAGGGTTTCGGTCAGCGCCTGGGTGAAGCGCGAGGTGCTGTCGTTTTCGAGCTTCTTCAGGTGTTTGACGCGCTTGCCCAATTGCACCGTGGCGTAGATCACCAGCGGGTTGAACAGCAGGATCAGCAAGGCCAGTTGCCAATGCATCCACACCAGGATGGCCGAGGTGCCGACCAGCGTGAGCATGGCCACCAGGAAGCGGCTGAGGGTTTCGCCGACGAATTTGTCCAGGGTGTCCAGGTCGGTGACCAGGTGTGTGGTCACCGTGCCGCTGCCCAGGCTTTCGTACTCACCCAGGGAGATGCGCTTGAGGCGCTCGATCAGGCGCACACGGATGCGGTACACGATGTCCTTGGCCAGCCGCGCAAACAAGCGCGCCTGCACCACGTTGAACACCAGGGCGCCGCACCGCAGCGTCAGCGTCACCAGCAGCATCAGGCCGATATAACCGGCTGCTTTCTGCCAGCCCAGGGGCAGCGCATGGTTCATCACCTTGAGCGCGGCATCGCCGTGGCCCAGCAACACTTCGTCCACCAGCAACGGCAACAGCAAGGGAATGGGCACGCTGCACAGGGTCGCCAGCACGGCAACGCCATTGGCGATCCACAGGGATTTACGGTGCCGCAGGGCCAGGCGGCGAATTTCCGCCCAGGTCAGTCGGTCGACACGTTTGGGTTGCTCATCGGGCCGGTCATACACAGGCAGCTCGCTCCAGCCAACGGGCGAGCAAGGGCGACAGTTCCGACAGCGGCTGGTAGCCGTTGGTCAGCAACGCGAGCTGGCCATTGCGTTCGGCCAGCAGCGTCGGGAAACCGGCGATGCCCAAATCCTGGACCCAGGTGAAGTCGGCGGCGGTCGCGGCGTGCTGCTCGGCACGGTCGAACGCACCGGCAAACTCGATGCGCGGGATGCCGGCCTGTTCGGCCAGTTCCACCAGCACGCTGGCGAGGGTCACATCGCGACCCTCGACATAAAACGCGCGCTGGATCAGGCCCAGCAGTGTCCACGCGCAATCCGGCGCCAGGCTGCGCGCGGTGACGATGGCGCGACAGGCCGGCTCGGTGTCATAGACAAAACCGTCGGGCAACGCACCTTCGCGCTTGAACGGCTGGCCGGTGGCATCGGTGACGGCCTGCCAGTGCTCCAGGATGTAGCGCCGGGTGGTCGGTTCCAGCGCCGCGCCGCTGCCGGTGCGCAAGCCGCCTACCACCAGGTGCAGTTCCACCCCGGCCGCCTGGGCCTGCTCTACCAACGCCTGCGCCACCGGGGCAAAGCCCCAGCACCAGGAACACATCGGGTCCATTACATAGAGCAGGCGCGCGGACATGGGTCAGGCCTCGGAAGGGGTTTGCTTATAGTTGAAGCCAATCGGGTGCGGCATGTTGCGGGCCTTGGCCAGCTCGATCTGCTTTTGCCGGTCGATCGCGCTGCGACGGGTCTTCTCCGGCAGCTTATCCCAGCAATGTGGACAACTGATGCCCGCCACATAGTGCTCGGACGCGCGGTCTTCTACGCTCACCGGTGTGCGGCAGGCATGACATTGATCGTAGTCGCCTTCGCTCAAGTCGTGGCGCACGGTCACGCGATTGTCGAATACAAAGCAGTCGCCCTGCCATTTGGTTTCTGCCTGGGGCACCTCTTCGAGGTACTTCAGGATGCCGCCCTTGAGGTGGTAGACCTCATCGAATCCTTCGCTGAGCATATAGCTGGAGGCCTTCTCGCAACGAATGCCGCCGGTGCAGAACATCGCGACTTTCTTGTGCTTGGCAGGGTCGAAGTTGGCTTTGATATAGTCGGGAAATTCGCGAAAACTGGTGGTTTTCGGGTCGATTGCGCCTTCAAAGGTGCCAATCGATACTTCGTAGTCGTTACGCGTGTCGATCAACAGCACTTCCGGATCGCTGATCAGCGCGTTCCAGTCTTGTGGATCAACGTAGGTACCGACTTTTTTGTTCGGGTCGACGCCTTCGACACCCAGGGTCACGATCTCTTTCTTGAGCTTGACCTTGGTGCGGTAGAACGGCTGGTCGTCGCAGTACGATTCCTTGTGGTCGATGTCGACCATGCGTGGATCGTTCTTCAGCCACGCCATCAGCCCGTCAATGCCTTCGCGGCTGCCGGAAACGGTGCCGTTGATGCCTTCTTCGGCGATCAGCAAAGTGCCTTTGATGCCATTGTCGACCATTGCCTGCAGCAATGGCTCGCGCAGGGCGACGTAATCTTCCAGGGTGACGAACTTATACAGTGCCGCCACGACAATCGGTTGAGTCATGGGTGTTCTCTCCAGGTGGCTACCCTCGTAAGGGGTGAACCGGATATCGGCAGCTGCAGGCTTTGAGCCGCAAGCTGCCAGTAAACGCAAAAAAAACGCGCCGACTGGGCGGCGCGTTGCGGATTCTAGCAAAACCCCGATGCGACTGCATCGACACTCAATCACCGATATTTCCTTGACGCCCTCACGGCATTGGCTGACCTCGGCCCAGACCACCTGCGTGATAGCGTCTTGCGTCGCCCATGGGACCCGCCTTTGGACAGTTTTATTGGAAGATCGATTGATATGGACACATCAAATCCAAGCAGTCCGCTACTGGCGCAACTGGTGGAACACCCCGTCACTCCTGGCGCTGGGAGGGTCGATTTGAGTACCGCCTTGAGTAGACTCAACCTCACCAGCGTCTTCGACATTGTCGAGCAGCCCAAGGCCGAATTCATCCGTCAATTGGCTCAATACAATGATGACGATGGCGCCCAGGCCTACGAAAGTGCGCTGTCCTACGCCACCCAGTTGCAATGGCTGCACGACCAACAATCAGTGAGCCTGCGCCCTGCCCCCTCGCGCAGCAAGCGCGACCTGGGTTCAAAGGCGCCCAGCCCGCTCGACGAGGACTGGGGGAATGTCTGTCACCCGGAGGCCATCGCCGCTATCGACTCACCGGTTGCCTACCTGCGCACGCTGTTTCTTTTTGCAACTCAACTGGAAAAAAAAGGCGCGGCAACCGGTAAAAAAAAAATCCTGTTGAGCCAACGGCGTCCGGACCTGGGGCGCTTATTGATCGACCACGACACAACCTTTTCTCAACGCCCTCTGCTGACCATCATTGACGAGATGTTGCACATGCAGATCAATCTCCACCATCCGGATAAGGATCTGCATCAACAACTCAGGAAGGCACGCTACCCCATGGCATTGCCTTACCACCATCACCATCGCCAGTGTCAACTGGCACTCTCGGGTACCCGGTACTCCCTGGGTGAGTTGAATTATCGAATCAGCAAACGCTTGCCGTTTGACGACGCCAGCAGCCAACGTTATGCGACGGTCATAGAGCCCACTCCCAATACCCAGCGGCTGCTGGGTGAACTGAGCCCGGAGCAGCAAAAGCTCTTGGCGCAACCGCTGGTCCCGGAAGACACGTTGTATGAAATCTACTACGGCCGCCCCCGGAAACCGCCATCCCAGATGGCAATCCCACTGGAGAACCTCGACGTCTTCTTGAAATGTACGGCGTTGAACAGCCTCCAGTTGCAAGCACTGTTGGCGCAAAACAGTTTCGCTCCCCACGCCTCTCTCTCGACCCGGGGCCAGACACTGCCGACCTTTGGTGCGCGCTACGTCAACGGTACTGATGAGCCGCCCATGACCGTGGAAGGCATATCCAGCAGCAGGCAAACCGCACAACTGCTCAATACCTCGCACGATCGGTTTGATCGCATGCAACGGATGATCCGCCTGCAACAGTGGGTCAATCTGCCTTTCGCCGAACTGGACACTTTGATCGTCAGCGCCATGGAGTGCGAGGGCGCAGCCAACCCGAGCCTGCGCATCAGCCACAACACCCTGCGCGCACAAGGCGTGTACCGCTACCTGAGTCGGTACTACGCCCTGAAGCCGCTGGAGTTTTCCGCGTGGCTGCATCGCTTGCCCGTTCAGGCCAGCGCCAATGAGCAGCCGCTGTTCGATCAAGTGTTCAATCGCACAGCGGTGTCCTCGCAACCCCTGCCGTTGGACGACCAAGCCTTCGATTCACATACCCGCCAGCAACTCTGCGCCGCGCTGGCGTTGAGGGACACGCCGGATTCACTGCAACTGCTCATCGAGGCCACGCCGGCACCTGTCGCCAGAAACCTTGCCACCTACTCCGCGATCTATCGGCAAGCGCGGATCGCTCAAGTCTTCGGCCTTTCTGTCCTGCACTGCAAACAACTGGCCGACCTGCTCGGCCCGTCGACCTGGGCCTCGCTGGTCACCCCCACATTACGCATCAAGAAAGCCGCTCCGATGGATTTTCTCGATGTGCTCATGCAAATGGACTGGGCCGTCACGTGGCTCAAGGCCTGCGGTACCAGCGTGACGCAGCTGCGCCAGCAATTGCTGCTGGAACCCATTACTGACAGTCCGGCACTGCAGCGCGGGGTCGACCTGCTGAGACAGGGGCCGCACCCATGCATCCAACAGTTCCTGGAAAGCCCGGAGCCGGCCGTCTACAGCAATGAGCTGAAACTCTACTACGACCAACATTTCATGCCTGAGCCTGAGCTGGCACCGGCACCGGCACCGGCACCGGCACACCTGATCCTGCTGCTTCCAGACATCACCACATTGTTGTCCTTGCCGGTTAACGCCACGTCGCTACGTCAATTACTGCTCAACCCTCATTGGCTGGACAGTGAGATGAAGAAAGGGGCGCTGGTCGGGCTGAACCTGGGCACGCTTTATCTACTGCAGCGTTTCAGAGACTGCTGCGATACGTATGGCCTGGCACAGGACAGCCTCCTGGCGTTTTTCCAGGGCGCCAACAACAACGGGCCGCAAAACCCCAACGCCCAGCTGAGTCAATGGTTGGGTTGGGACGAACGGGAGCTGCGCGTGCTCACGGCGACCTTGCCCTCAGGCATGGTCAGGTCCATGGACCAACTGGATTGGATCATGCGCTGCCGGCAAGCCTGCACCCTCACCCGACTCTCCAGCCAGACCCTGCTCGACACCAGCGAACTGGATATCCAAAGCGACTTCAGCAGTTGGCAGTCCGTGGGTGAAGCCGTCGTCGCCGCACATCAATAACGCTGCATCTCAATCAGCAGACTCAAGGAATGACTATGTCTGAGAATCTCGATCAACGCCTTAATGAAGCCAGGCGTGATGCCATGCTGAGCTACTATCTGGCTCACTGCATCAGTGCCGACCTTAAAGACGCGTTGCACACACCCAACGACCTGTACGACTACTGGCTCCTGGACGTACAAGTCAGCGAGGCAGTGCCGACCAGCCCGGTCGCCAGTGCGATCACCAGCCTGCAACACTACATAAACCGGATCCACTCAGGCCTCGAACCGGGTTATGAAACTCCGAGCATGTCGTCACACGAGACCCTGGCCTGGCAGAATTCCCTGCACACCTACCCCCTTTGGAGCGCCAGCCAGCAACTGCGCTATCACCCGCAAAATTTCCTCGACCCCACGCTGCGCGAGGACAAGAGCGACAGCTTTGCGCAACTGGAAAACGAACTCCAACAGCATCGACTCCACCCCGACACCGCACTGAAGGCCGTGCAAGGCTTCCTGTCACGGTTCGAAGAAGTCGCCAGCATTCAAACGCTCAATGGCTACATTGATGGCAATATCGGACAGTTGGAGACCAGCACCTATTATTTCGTCGGCAAGTCCGCCACCGACAGCACCTATTATTGGCGTTCGCTGGACCTGTCCAAACGCTCGACCGCCAACCCCGACGCGCCCGCACCTCTGGCCTGGACAGACTGGAAACCCATCAACCTGACGTTTGGCGCCGATACACCTGCCCACAGTATTCGTCCCGTCCTGTTCAACCAGCGGTTATTTATAGTGTGGGCGGAGAGCATCAAGCCTGCCCCGCACCACTCGTTCAAGGCACAGGGCAATGGCAACGGCAACGGCAATGGCGACGACGAAGAGGACGAGGACGAGGATGAAAAACAACGCCAGGCTGAATGGCTGAACAGCCAGTTCGTGAAGTTTCGCCTGTGCTTTTCCTATAAAAAACTGGATGGCACCTGGAGCTTTGCGCACACGGGGCTCGAAGAGCACTGCGTCACGCGGGGTATCAACGCACTCACGCCAGCGCAACTTATCGGCATCACGCAGACCATCGCCGTAGTCGACAGCCGCTCTCCTCACACCCTGTTCCTGGGTATACGCGCCAATACGCTGAATCATGGCAGCGATCAGATGGGCGAATTCTTCCAAGCCATCAGTATCGATCAGTCGTTGAGCATAAAAATCGTCGCCTCCGCGGGCAGCCCTGGCCGCTACAAAATCGTGCCAGGTTCAGCCGTAGCCCAGGAAGCCCTCCGATTGCTGCAAGCCTATGAATCCACACAAAACACGTCACTACAGAAAGCGTTGTTGGGCGGCGTCGACAAAGACAACCTGTTTTCCAGCGCGTTACTTCCGCCGTTCGCTCACCAATACTTCCGTCTGTTTTTCGATATCAACAAGGACAACTTACAGTTCAAGACACGCCTGGCGCAGAAACAAGATGAAAGAACGGTGGTCCTGGACGCTCAAACACCCCAGTTCGAAGATCAGCAAACGTGGGACTTCGAATCCAAAAGCACAGCCATAGTCGCCACCGATACCGCCAACACAGCCTTTGATCCCGTCACCAACGAATTCGTCTTCACCTCGAGAATCGATAAGCCCTTTCTGCAGACGTACAGCATCACCCTTGCCTCCCGGTACTCCCAGATGAGCATTACCCTGAGTACCCAATCGGCGTTGCATGATTCGACCTTGTCCGAAGTTGAACTCATCAGCGGTTCGGTCATCAGGATCGACTGCGCGATACATCCCGCCGCAGACGCCACGTATTACTCGATGTTCTTCAAAAACCCCAGGACGGGAAAAAGCTACGCCAATGCCATTTATAACAAAGGCTCCATATTGCTCAGCCTTCAGAAAGAGATGAAGTCAAGGCCGGACCCGAGACCCGGTTATACCGATCAACAACTTCCCATTTTTGAATACTCCCTGGCAGGGAAGTTTCTCAACAAAAATGCATTCCTCCACTTATATACCCATCATCAGGATCCCTTCCTGGCAATACTCGACCGTTACAGCGGCTACCACCTGCCAGATGACGAAGTCGCCAACCCGAAACTGCACTTCGTGAATGACGTGAGGCTGGAGCTGGATAACACTTCCAAGCCCACATTACGTTTCTACAAGCACGTCATCATGCAATCCAAACTGAAGGACGTGCCGACTCCGCAAGCCATTAATAACAACACTGCCCACATCCTCAACGACACCGACCCCGATCACGAGAGCCTGGTAGGCGCCTCTCCCGAACTCGCAGCCGGGCACCAGGCGAGTACGCGGATAACGTTACCCGATGAGCAACCCACATCAGCCATCACGCTGATCCATGGGGTCATCACGCTTGAGAGTAGAGAGAACCGGGTGACTGTGCTCGGCTATGCGCTCAAGGCCGTCAAATGCTCCCTTGCCACCTCCGTTGCCGTCGACAGGCCCGCGCACTCCCCGCGAATTACGCGCCAACGGCAAAACACCGGAGAGACCCTCGAGTGGATTGATTTTTCCACAAGCTTCGCCCCGAATGTCCCGGCCATCCGACTCAACACCACGGTGGCGAGTCAACTGACCCAACATGCCACGCTCAGCTTCGACCCAGTATTTTTACGTGCCCCCGATGACTGGATGGAACCGGCGCTGGCTGCTGACACCGCCCCCGAGCCGCTGGATTTTCGGGGGGCACACGGTAAAAGTTTGCGCGAGCTGTTTATCTACTTACCCTGGACCATCGCCCATTACTTCAACCAGCAACAGCAATACGCTCACGCCCAGACCTGGTTGCACTACCTGTTCGACCCACTCCACCCAGACACCGGGGCCCTCAGTGCCCTGCCAGGCAACCCGGTAGAACTGAGCTTCGCCTGCCAACACCCCGAAAGCCCGCATTACCTGGCTCTCAGTTTTGCAACATACCTGCGTAAGGCGTTGCACCACCTCAATGTGGATATCCTGATCAACCGGGGCGACGCGGCTTATCGCCAAGAGAGCCCAGACAGCCTGGCCGAAGCCAAACTCTGGTACATCCAGGCGCAGAACCTGCTCGGCATGCGTCCGACGGTCACGCGCGCCGATACCTGGACCGCCCGCACATTGAACGCACTGGCGACTGCGTCCTCCCAGGCCATACGCCAGTTGGAACATCAACCCGAATACACCAGCGTGTTGTCCCGGCACTGCAAGACCACGGGGCAACAGACTTGGCTCATGGACAGCCCCTATTTGTTCCGCCCGCTAAACACGCAACTGGTCGCACGCTGGGACACATTGGAAAGTCGCCTGCACGGGCTTCGCCATCATCTGGACATTTCCGGCAAGCCGTTGCGCCAGACAGTCTTTGCGCCCCCCTTGTCCCCTGCCGCCCTGCTGACGCGAAATGCACAGGGGGCTGCGGGTGATGCCAGTACATTGCCCCCGGTCCGTCCTGAAGTGGGTCACTACCGATTCCAGGTCATGCTGGGGCACGCCTTGAGTGCGGTCGACAGCCTGGCGCAATTCGGCTCCACGCTACTCACCTTGATCGAGCGCAAGGAACAGGCGCACTACCTTGAGATGCAACAGCAAAACGCCTGGCAGTTGGCCGAATTGGTGCTGACCCAACAGACCCAGGCCCTTGCCATCGATGCAAAAAACAAAGATGCCCTGCGTCGCAGCCGAGCAATCGTCGAAGGACGACTGGACTTCCTCACACGTCAGCTCAGCGAAGGCATCAGTACCGCTGAGATCTCGGCCGGCCAGCACTATCTTGAGAGCGCCGCCTGGGAGAGAAAAGTCGCGACGGCCGGTATGGGCGCCGGCGCTGCAATGCTGGTGCCCAATATCTTCGGCACGTCGTTCGGAGGTATGCGGCTGGAGGGGGTGTTTCATGCCTATCAGGCCTTCGCCCAGGGCGAAGCCAACGCCGCTCGCACCCACGGCAGCGAGCTGGAGCGCACTGAGCAGTTAAATCGTCGCGCTCAAGAGTGGGCCCACGCCGAACAACAGGCTCGCCTGGAGCTGGCCCAGATCGACACCCTGCTGCTGGTGCATGCCGAGCAGGAAAAAGCCACTCGCCTGCAGCTACGCAGTGCCCACACCGCATTGGCCCAGGCCAAGTCAGCCTACCAATTACTCGGCATGCGCTTTACCGGGACACAGCTCTATCAATGGCTTACGGCCCAACTGAGCACGTTCTATTACGCACTGTATGACAACGTCCACTCCCTGTGCCTGGCCGCTGAAGCCTGCTGGCAGTACGAAACCACCGACAGCCGGCAGTTCTTTCAAGGTGGGGCCTGGCATCACACCTCTCGAGGACTGCTGAGTGCGGAAAGCTTGAAGCTGAACCTGGTGAAAATGAACACCGCGTACCTGCAACACACACCCCGCGAGCTGGAAATCAGTAAAACCATGTCACTGCGCCATCGCCTCATCGAGTGTCAGGTCGCGACCGGCAGAGAGACCTTCGAAATCACCACGCCTGCCAAAACCTGGACTGAACATAAAGCGCAATTGGTCAGCAGCGGCACCATCAGTTTCGCCCTGACCCAAGCACTCCTGGATGAGGACTACCCTGGGCAGACCCTGCGCAGGATCAAGCATGTCAGCGTCTCCCTACCCGCCTTGCTAGGACCTTATGAAGACATCAAGGCAACACTGACCCAGACCCGAAACGAAATCCAGATGCCCGATGGCACCCTCAGGACCGACTTCAGGGCACACCAGCAAATCGCCTTGTCACGCGGCCTGGACGACGACGGCCTGTTTACGCTCAACTTCGACAACGACCCACGTTACCTGCCGTTTGAATACACGGGGGCGGTATCGTGCTGGCGCTTGAACTTTCCCAATCCGATGCAACAAAAAAACCTGCTTGAATCCATCACCGACATCATTATTCATGTGCGCTACACGGCCAGGCCTGGCAGGAGTGAACCATGAGCACTCAGGCGAATGAATCGCCCCTCAAGGTGCCATCGCTGCCTAAAGCCAGCTCCGCCATCGAAGGAGTCGCCAAAGGCTGGGGCAACGTCGGCGCCGATGGCACGGCGACTTTTGAGGTTGGGTTGCCGATTTCCACTGGCCGTGGTTATGCACCCACGTTGTCGCTGATCTATCGCAGCACGGCGGGTAACAGTGCGTTCGGTTTCGGCTGGGACGTCAAGCCGGGCGCTGTCACACGGCGTACCCAGCAGGGCGTCCCCGATTACACCGCAGCCGATACATTCCAGGGTCCGGATGCACAGCAATGGATGCCCGAACGCACCGCCGCGGGCACGCTTGTAGAGACACAACGCGACAGTTTTGACCAGGTGCCGCTAGGCCGCCACTACGTCGTCACGCGCTACTTTCCCAGGGTCGAACAGCGCTTCGAGCGCGTCGAGCATTGGCGTTCAGACGGCGATGCCGCCGGGTTCTGGCTGATCCAGGCGGCTGACGGCAGCCGGCATGTGTACGGCAAAACGCCTGCGGCGCGTATCGCTGATCCCGATAACCTGGGCCATGTGGCGCAATGGCTGCTTGAGGAAAGCCTGAACGCCCATGGCGAGCATATCGGTTACCAGTACCTGGCCGAGACCGATACCCACACGGCCCCCCATGACAGCCGGGCCCAGCGTTATTTGCATAAGGTGTGTTACGGCAACGTCATGGCGAGGGAAAAAGAGACACTGTATTTGCTCAAGAATGACGACTTGTCCCGTCAGGCGTGGCACTTTCACCTGCTGTTCGATTACGGTCAACGCACCACTGCCAACGACGAGTTGCCTTCCTACGACGCGCTCAACCCGTGGCTCCCGCGCGACGATCCGTTTTCCAGTTTCATCTACGGTTTTGAACTCCGTACGCTGCGTCTGTGTCGGCAAATCCTGATGTTTCACGCCTTTGCAGATGTACCCGACATGGGCCCCACCCCCGTCTTGGTCAAACGCCTGCGATTCGAACACAAAACCTTTCCCAACGGGCTCAACACCCTGCTAGCAGTACACGAACAAGCCGTTGACGCCCAGGGAACGCTCACCAGCCTGCCGCCGCAAGAATACCTGTATCAATACTCAGGCCTGAAACTGGATCCCCGCCGCTACCAGCGTTTTGTGGACGTGCCCGGTCTCAATGACGGCCAGCGCTATCAACTTGTGGATCTATTCGGCGAAGGCTTACCGGGAATCTTGTACCGCGGTGATCAAGCCTGGTACTACCGGGCACCTCAGCGAGATGAGGCGTCTACAGGCGATGGGGTGACGTACGCTCCCGCTCAAGAACTGCCGGCCATTCCCGTGGCGGACAGTTCACGCCCGGTCTATCAGGCCTTGCTCGATATCGATGGTGACGGTCGGCTGGAATGGGTCCTGGCCCGACCGGGCATGAGCGGTTTCTTCAGCCTGGCCCCCCAAGGTAAAGACGCGGGGTTCGTACGGTTCGATGCGTTCCCGGTGGAGTTCTTACACACCCATGCGATATTTGCCGACCTGATGAGCAGCGGCTTGGCTGATATCGCACTGGTGGGCCCGCGTAGCGTGCGCCTGTACGCCAATCGACATAGCGGTTTCCAGCAGGGCATGGAGCAGGCGCACACGATTGACGGCGACGACTTACCGTCCTTCCTCGGTTCCTCAGCCGACTGGGTTGGCTTCAGCGACATACTTGGCAGCGGCCAGCAGCACCTGGTGCGTATCCGTCACAACGAAATCAAATGCTGGCCCAACCTGGGCCATGGGCGATTCGGCAAAGGGAGAGTATTGGCCACCTTGCCCTTCAGGGAAACGACGTTCAATGCTTCCAACGTGTTGCTGGCGGATCTGGATGGCCGCGGTGCCAGCGACTTGCTGTACCTGACGACCCATGAGGTACGCATTTTCACCAACAAGGGCGGCAATGGCTTTGCCACAACCCCCTTGGTCTTACCCTGGCCACTAGGCGTTCAGCACGACGCCTTGAGCCAGGTGAGCGTGGCGGACCTGCAAGGCAACGGTTACGCCAGCCTGATCATCAGCGTCACGCACCCACGCCCTCGCCATTGGCGCTACGATTTTTTTGATAACACGCCTTGTCTACTCAGCCTTACCAACAACAATCTGGGCGCACAAGTAGAGGTGAGCTACCGCAGCAGCGCCCAGGAATGGCTGGACGAGAAAAGGCTGGATCAGGCCCAAGGCAGGCAGGCCGTCAGCCGACTGCCCTTCGCACTCACCCTGGTTAAACGCCAGAGGCAGCGCGATGAGATCAGTCATCACACACTGACCCAGCATTTCAGCTATCGCCAAGGGTTCTACGACCCCCATGAACGCGCCTTCCAGGGCTTCGGCTTGCTGCTTCAAACCGACATCGAGACCGGCGCCAATGACGCGCCCGGAGCTGGGACGCAAACCAAACGCTGGTTTCACACCGGCCAGGCACTGGATATGCCCGAGGACGACTACAGCCAGCACGACCCTGACGCCATCACCCTCGGCCGCACTTTGCTGGCGACACATGATGCCCCCCAACAGCCGCAACCGACCGACCATCACGACCGCTTGATCGCATCGCCCACGCCGCAGGAGACACAGGCGGCAGCCTACGCCCTCAGGGGCCTGCCGCTGCGGGTGGAAGTGTTCGCCCTTGACCCGGCCAATAGCACACCTTATTCGGTGCAGCAGTACCGCTATATGGTCCGTCGCTTGCCCCAGGCATCCGGCTCGTACCCCTGGCGAATGCTGCCGCTGACGCTGGAGTCCGTGCATTATCAGTACGAACAGGTGCCTGATGATCCGGTCTGCGAACACCAGGTCAACTTGCGCTGGGATGCCTACGCCAGCCTGGTCCACAGCGTCACGGTGCATGGCGCGCGACGCAAGACGGTCAGTGATACACCACCGGCACTGCTCGAGGATGAGCATCAGCGACAATGGTGGCGTGACACCCACGACCCGGCTCAGCAGGTGTTTTATCTGAGCGAAACCTTGGCGCAGTGGATTCATCAACCCAACGAGGACCAATGGCGATTGGGATTGCCCTATCGTCAACGCAACAACGCCTGGACCCTGCCTGAAGGGCAGCCACCTGCGGGGTTGAACGCGTCGGCTATCCGCTACGAGAGTTTGATCGACCGGCTTTCAGGTCCACTGGGGCCACAAGCACCGCGCGAGCTGAGCGGTTTGACGATCCAGCACTACCGCGAACCGGGTGGCAAAGGGCACACCTTGACGCCCGGAACGGCAAACTTCCAGGGGCTGGCGGATTATCAAGAAAGCGCTGAGCTGGCCCCCAACGCGCTCCAGGCGCTGGAGAAAATTCCCGACATGCCGGGCCAACCCGCCGAAGACCTGCCGAGCCGCCTGGGCCGAATCGGTTACCGGCCCATGGCGCTGTTTTTTCATGCCAATGACCAGGAACGCCAATCGTCCCCCCTCTGGTCGATTCGCCGTCAGTTCCCGCGCTACTTCAACGCCAAGCACTTCTTTCGCTTGCACGCCTGGCGCCTGACTCAGGCCGAGGGCGAAACCACGCTGACTTATGACCCTTACGGGCTCCAGGTCATCCAGGTCAAACAACCCGACGGCTGCATCACCCGCGTCCAGCATGACTACCGCCTGCTCCAGCCGATCAGCATCACCGATCCAAACGGCACGACCGAGCAAGCGCTCTACGATGCGTTCGGTCGCTTGCTCGCGACCAGCATCCACGGGCAAGCATCGGCAACGTCCGTCGGCTTCGGGCCATTGTCGGCGTATCGCCGGCCGGTAGACGCATCCATCGAATCCGCCATTCAAGCACCCGCAACGATCCTCGGCGAGGCAGCAAGTGCCTGGCTCTACGACCCGTTCAGTTGGATGGGTTCGATCGCAACGACGGACAGGCAGGCGAACTGGGTCACCCAGCGCTATGTCTCGCCAGACGGGCACATACGCGCCACCGCCCGATTGCGCCTGAAAAAAAAGGCCAGCGCCTTGAGTGCGAGCGAAAAAGCCCTGTCCGACTTGATCCAGAAGGCCCGGCGCGAACCGGCCCGAAGCCTGATGTTGGCAGCTGATCGCTACACCAACGATCAGGAACAGCTCATCCACATGAGCCTGGTCTCCCATGACGGCTTCGGGCGCATCTTGCAACGCAAACAGAAAGCCGAGCCGGGGCCAGCTTGTGCGGTCGACGACAATGATGACCTGATGGTGAAGGACGGCGCCCTCCAGACGGTTCAGGCTGATCCGCGCTGGTGCGTCAGCGAACACACCGAATACAGCCCCATGGGGCAGATCATTCAGGTGTATCGCACCTATTACGCCGACCGTCACCGTTACATCCACGGTAAATCCTTGCAGCAATTCCTGCACAGCGACAAACAGTTCCATGACCCCCTCGGCCGCCCCACCCGTACCCTCACCGCCAGGGAGACCGTGCGACAAATCACCTACTGGGCCTGGTACACCGTCAGCGAGGATGAAAACGACACCTGGGAGCCGCCTGTGCAAGACCACTCTTCCAACGCCTGAAACGTGAAGGTACCGTGGCCGACTCAATTGAGTCACCGCCACGGTAATGTGCAAATCAGCGGCGTCCCCCTGCACGAGCAGTAGCGTTAGTGCTTCTGGGGCCGTAGGCGCGCCACTGGGCTGGATGAGTCTCCCACGGCGCGTCGACCTTGGCTTGACCTTGATAGAAAATCACCCTGCCGGCCAGTTGCACTCGATGCCGATAGAGCCAGCGCAGCTCCGAGCCCGTCGTGGCTCGTTGCGACTTGCTGATCACTTTCCCGATGTCCAGATCATCAAGGGCGAAATGAACCACCGCTGTGCTCTGCGGTTGGGTCAGGGTTTCCAGCGCGGACTTGCTGCTTCGACTGACCAGCTTTTGCTGGATACTGAGTAAACTCTCGCCGATGTATTGGCGAGCAGTTGCCTCGACTGAATATTTTCCTGCAGCAAGATCAGCAACAAATTTCCTCACGAACTGCTGGTTGCTAGTGGTTGCCATACACCCCGAGTACTTCGAAAGAATACCTTGATAGACAGGCTGCGCACCGACCGAAATTTGCTCAATAAGATCCGTCTTGAGACGTTGTATTGCTGGATATTCACCCCGCTTCTGCGTCACCAAATCCCTGAATTCGTCAGGCGCATGCTCGCGAAATTTTGAGAACACGCCAACGGTGGCCCCCAGCTGCGCAGTCCAGTGCTGTATATCCGCACCTGAAAAATAGGCCGCCATCGTGTCTCCACGCGCACTCAATTTCGACCAAAAGCTGCGGTAACTTCGCACCGTACCCGCCAAACCGAAGATTATGTCGCCTCGCCCCGGCTGGAACTGCTCGCCAAAGGTTGCCTGCCCACCGTCTTCATCCTTGAACCGCAAGGGGTTACCCAACGTCATCGCATACAGGTTCAGGCCGTCCACGTCGCCCAAGGGGTCCGGGCTGATCCAGCGTTGCAGCCATGGCGCGTAATACCGCAATCCGTAGTAATACAACCCTGTCGCGTCGCGCTCCTTACCTGCATAGCGACGAACCTTATAGCGAGCTCGCTGCGTATCGTTGGTAGCCCACCACGCCGTCGTGCCATAGGGATAATAATGTTCCTGGCTCAGCAACTGAGCCTGCTCGTCCAGTTCCAGCAAGCTGCTATTGAGGTGATCGAGGAGGCTGAATTGCACGTGCTCGTCTTTCATATCGCTGGGGCGACCCTGCTCCCATTGCAACACCGTGACATGACCGCCGCCGGTATCGATCTCCAGCACGTTCAAGCGCTTGCCTGCTTGTACATGCAGGCGCAAACCCGGCAAGTAGCATGTCAGTTGTGTATGGGGTTTCCCCGCGACCTGCTGGCTTCTGATTTTGGCTGCCCGTTGGCCCTGGCCATCGTAGAGGTAACTTTCCACATCCGGATCACCCTGCTCACGCCACACCTGAGTCACATGGGTGAGCTGATTCCGCACGTTCCAGCCTAGCTGTTGGCCGCTGCCGAGCACGTGTTGGTTGCCATTGGCATCAAACATCATTGCCCATTGCCGCGGTGCACCGTCAGTCACCGGCATGGCGCGATTGCTGCCCGCAGCGACACGCATGTCCCGGGTATGACCGGCTCCGCTACTCGGCACATGGCGAAGGCTCGTCAAGTTGCCATGTTCATCGTAACGGTAATGTTGGGTGTAATTGCGCCAGAGCCCGGTGTCGGTTGCACCGAACGTCAGCCGTCCCGGCGCCGCCTGGCCACCGCTGTTGCCGGCATTTTCCCGACCGGTGGCCTGGGTCAGCTGGTACAGACTGTCGTACTGGTAACGGTTGACCGCATCAATACGTGCATTAGAGTGCCATTGCGTCGGCTGGGCCTGGTCGCTGAGGCTGAGGATGTTGCCTACCGGGTCGTACTCGTACACAAGGTCCTGTAAAGGCTTCGCGGCCTCGCCCTTGCGATGCACCGTCAGTTGCAACAGGCGATTGTCCTCAGCGGCGTATTTCGCCAGCTTGGTAACGCCATTGCCCATCCGCTCGGAGATCACCAGGCCGCTGGCGTTGTACACGCGCTGGTGCGTCAAAACCTGGCGCGAGCCCCCACGGAGGGTCAGCGCAACCTCCTTCAGCCAGCCTTGCTGCCCATAGAGCCAGTGCCGACGATTGCCCTGGGCGTCGACCTGCTCCAGCTGCGCGCCCAAGGCATCGTAGCGCCAAGTCGTAGTGTGGGCCTTGGGCTCCAGCTGTTCGGCTTGTTGGTCATCACTGGATGGCCAGTCAACTCCCGACGTATCCAAGCGAAACCGTCGAGTCTGCTGGGTGACGCTCCCCCCGATCCCGTACTCATCCATCGACAAAACACCGGCCGGGTCCGCGTGGCGAATCAGCCGACCACAACGGTTGCCAGCCGCCTCGGCGGGTTCGGCAGCGGCATAGGTCAGGCGCTCGACACAACGCGGCCGTGGCTCATTCGCTGCCTGTTCAAACACGGCCACTGGTCGTAACAGGCGATCGTAGCGCCGCTCGTGATGAGCTAGTCGCGAATCCCAGCGATGCAACAGCTGCCCTGCTTCACCATGTATCAGCAGGCGCCAGCCGGCATCGGCGCTCTCGGTGCGCACAGGCTCGCCCGACAGGCTGTAAATGGTCGACTGTGACGCCACACCCGCAGCGCCGCGCGCAAATTGCCGCGGGTCCCACTGGCTGAGTAAAAGACCATTGGCCCCAAAAACCTGGCGGGTGACCCGTGCCTGCGGAGTCTGCGTCACGCTCTCGCGATGATAGTGAACAGCACGCACAGCCAGCCCGCGAGGATCCATGGCCTTCAAGGTCGGTGTATTTCGATGCAAAGAAGTGGACATAAACTCATGACCTGATCAGCTAAGGTCAAAAAAGTCTAGGGAACCCCTTTAGGGCGTGGGGGGTACTGCGAGGATGTTTTATGTGTCTAATTGCAGGCACAAGATACGGCAACCTGCGAGCGCGCCGCGCCCGCAGGCCTTGGGCTGCGGGCTCAGTGCCCGCCGGCGCAGGTCGGCGAGGCCGGGGCTGCGTCGATTTTCGCCCATTCTTCAGGCGTGTAGGTGTGCAGCGCCAGCGCATGAAATTCGCTCATCAGGTCACCCAGGGTGGCGTAGACCTTCTGGTGGCGCTTGACGCGGTTGAGCCCCTCGAACTGCGGGCTGACCAGTACGGCCTTGAAGTGGGTTTGCAGCCCACGGCTGTGCATGTGGCTTTCATCCAGCACGCTCAAGTGGTCCGGGCCCAGGGCGGCAAGTGCCGTTTCGATACGCTGTTGCATGCTCATTCCTGCTTACTTCTTCTTGGCCGGTGCGGCGGCTTTGGGTGTCAGCTCGTTGGTCATATCTTCCAACAGCTTGTTCACCACCGGTACGGCGCTTTCCAGTTTTTCCTGGGTCATCTGGGCCGATTGCTGGGTCAGCTGCGGCATTTTCTCGAGGACTTTCTTGCCCAGTGGCGACTGGTAGAACGCGACCAGGTCCTTGAGTTCGGATTCGCTGAAGTTGCTGGTGTAGAGCTTGACCATGTCCGGTTTCAGCTTCGGCCAGCCGATGGCCTGGTCGAGGGCGGCGTTGGCCTTGGCCTGGTAGCTGTCCAGTACGGACTGCTTGGCGGCAGGCGCCTTGGTCTGTTCGAAACGCTGGGCGAACATTTGCTGCACTTGCATGTACACCGGGGTACCCAGCTTGTCGGCGTGGGCCAGGGTAAGGAAGGCTTCGGCACTGGCGTTGTGGCTGGCGGTATCGGCAAAAACCTGGCCGCTGGCGCAAACCAGAGCAACCGCGGTACAGATGGCACGAAGACGAGTCATCGAGTTTCCTTTTCTAGCAGGCGAGGTAAGACCCCAAGGGCGCCCATTCTGCGCCTAAAAAACGCTGCGGCTCAACCCCGGGCCTTGTACGGCCTGGATTGGCACGGGATGAATCCGATGAAAAGTCTTTTAGGGAACCCCATAGACCCATCAAGGCCTAAACTGCGCAAACGAACCTGAAGGAGTGTGCCCGATGAGCCGTATCGAAACCGACAGCCTGGGAGAAGTCGCCGTCCCGGATGACGCTTACTGGGGCGCCCAGACGCAACGTTCGCTGGTGAATTTCGCCATCGGCGAGCAGCGCATGCCACTGGCGGTGCTGCACGCCCTGGCCCTGGTGAAGAAGGCCGCCGCGCGGGTCAACGACCGTAATGGCGATTTGCCCGCCGACATCGCCCGCCTGATCGAACAGGCCGCCGACGAAGTGCTCGCCGGCCAGCATGATGACCAATTCCCGCTGGTCGTCTGGCAGACCGGCAGCGGCACCCAGAGCAACATGAACGCCAACGAGGTGATCGCCGGCCGTGCCAACGAGCTGTCGGGCAAGACCCGCGGCGGCAAGAGCCCGGTGCACCCCAACGATCACGTCAATCGCTCGCAAAGCTCCAACGACTGCTTCCCCACGGCCATGAGCATTGCGGCTGTGCAGGCGGTGCACACCCAGTTGCTGCCGGGCATCGCCAATCTGTCCGGCGGCCTCGCGGAACTCGCCGCGCGGCACATGAAACTGGTGAAGACCGGCCGCACCCACATGATGGACGCCACGCCAATCACCTTTGGCCAGGAACTGTCAGCCTTTATCGCCCAGCTTGACTACGCCGAACGCGCCATCCGCAGCGCCCTGCCAGCCGTGTGCGAGCTGGCCCAGGGCGGCACCGCCGTCGGCACCGGGCTGAATGCGCCGCATGGTTTCGGCGAGGCGATTGCCTCCGAGCTGGCTGCGCTGTCCGGCCTGCCGTTTGTCACGGCGCCCAACAAATTCGCCGCGCTTTCCGGGCACGAGCCACTGGTGACCCTGCACGGCGCGCTGAAAACCCTGGCCGTGGCGCTGATGAAAATCGCCAACGACCTGCGCCTGCTGGGCTCGGGCCCACGCGCTGGGCTGGCCGAGGTCAAGCTGCCAGCCAACGAGCCCGGCAGTTCGATCATGCCCGGCAAGGTCAACCCGACCCAGTGCGAGGCGCTGTCGATGCTGGCCTGCCAGGTGTTGGGCAACGACGTGACCATCGGCATTGCCGCCAGCCAAGGGCACTTGCAGTTGAACGTGTACAAGCCGGTGATCATCCACAACCTGCTGGAGTCGATCCGCCTGCTGGCCGATGGCTGCAACAACTTCCAGGAGCACTGCATTGCCGGCCTCGAGCCCGACGCCACGCAAATGGCCGAGCACCTGGAGCGCGGATTGATGCTGGTCACCGCGCTCAACCCGCACATCGGCTACGACAAGTCGGCAGAGATTGCCAAGAAGGCCTACGCCGAAGGGCTGACGCTGCGCGAGGCCGCCCTTGAACTGGGCTACCTCACCGACGCAGAGTTCGACCAGTGGGTTCGCCCGGAAAACATGCTGGGCGCCTAAGACGCCATGCGCAGCCGCCGGGCCTTGAGCCCGGCGAGCAGCGAGGGGGCCAGCGCCACGGCCGCCGAACCGAGCATCACCACCAGCGCGCCGAAATATCCCAGCGCGTTGATGTCTTCTGCCTGCACGTAGTCCGGCCACAGCCAGGCTGCCAGCGCCACCGCGACAAACGTCACCAGCGGCGTCAACGCCAGCGTCGCACTGACCCGCGAGGCCTCCCAGTGGGCCAGGGCTTCGGCAAATGCGCCGTAGGCCACCAAGGTGTTCATGCAGCACGCCAGTAACAGCCAGCCTTGCAATGGGCTCAGGTCCAGCGCTTCCAGCGGATGCGCCCAGGGAGTGAGCAGCACCGCGCAGGACAGGTAGATCACCATCATCACCTGCAGCGAATTCCACACCGTCAGCAACTGCTTCTGGCCGAGGGCGTAGAACACCCAGATCGAGGTGGCGAGCAGGATGGTCAGCACGCCGGCGGTGTAAGTGCCGACAGACGTGAGCAACTCCTCCAGGCGCTGATTGAAAAACAGCCCAAACCCCACGATCAACACCACCAACCCAAGCACCTGGCCGCGACTGAAACGCTCCTTGAACACAAACACGCTGGCGACCATCAGAAAGATCGGGCCCATCTGCACCACCAACTGTGCGGTGCCGGGGCTGAGCATGTTCAGGCCCACCAGGTACAACACATAGTTGCCGACCAGCCCGCACACGGCCATCGCCACCAGCCAGCCGCCCTTGGGGCCGAGCACTTTGCGGCTGGGCAGGCGCTTGGTGGCCGCCAGGTACAGGAACAGGCAACTGCCGGCGACGGTGAGGCGAAACCAGGTGACGGTGACCGGGTCCATCACTTGCAAGACCTGTTTGAGCTTGACCGGGAGGATGCCCCAGAGCAGCGCGGTCAACAGGGTCAGGCAGAAACCGTAGACCCAGCGGCCGGAAGAGATGTGCATGAGTGCCCCAGATGCCAGAGGAAGTGGAACGGGCATTCTAGGGGCAAGCCGAAGGATTGGGCTACGGCGCAATTCAATTGTAGGAGCCGGCAAGCCGGCTCCTACAGTGGGGGGTAATCTAGCGCACGGCCTCGAACAGACCGGTGGCGCCCATGCCGCCGCCCACGCACATGGTGACGATGCCGTAGCGCAGGTTGCGTCGCTGCAGTTCCCGCACCAGATGCCCGACTTGCCGCGAACCGGTCATGCCGAACGGATGGCCGATGGAAATCGAGCCGCCGTTGACGTTGTACTTGGCGTTATCGATTTCCAGGCGATTGCGCGCATACAGGCACTGGGAGGCGAACGCTTCGTTGAGTTCCCACAGGTCGATGTCCGCCACCTGCAAGCCACGCGCCTTGAGCAGCTTGGGCACCGAGAACACCGGGCCGATGCCCATTTCATCCGGCTCGCAACCGGCCACGGTGAAGCCGCGGAAAAACGCCTTGGGCTTGAGCCCCAGCGCCAGGGCTTTTTCCAGGCTCATCACCAGGGTCATCGAGGCCCCGTCGGACAACTGCGACGAGTTGCCTGCCGTCACCGAGCCGTCTTCGGCAAACACCGGCTTCAACCCGGCGAGGCTGGCCAGGGTGGTGTCCGGGCGGTTGCAATCATCGCGATCGACCACGCCGTCAAGGACCTGCACCGCGCCGGTGTTCTTGTCCTCGACCTTGTACTTGACCGGCATCGACACGATTTCATCGTCGAACAACCCGTCAGCCTGCGCCTGGGCGGTGCGCTGCTGGCTTTGCAGCGCATAGAGGTCCTGGTCCTCGCGGCTGACGTGGTAGCGGCGCGCGACGATTTCGGCGGTCTGGCCCATGGGGAAATAGATGCCCGGCACCTGCTCTTTGAGCAGCGGATTGATCAGGTTGTCGGTGTTGACGCTTTTCATCGTCAAGCTGATGGACTCGACGCCGCCGGCGACGATGATGTCGCTGCAACCCGAAGCAATCTGGTTGGCCGCAATCGCAATCGCCTGCAGGCCCGACGAGCAGAATCGGTTGAGGGTCATCCCCGCCGTGCCAGTGCCCAGCTGCGAGAGCACTGCCACATTGCGACCGATGTTGTAGCCCTGGGCGCCTTCGTTGGAGCCGGCGCCGACGATGCAATCCTCGACACTGGCCGGGTCGATGCCGTTACGGGTCAGCAGTGCGTTGACGCAATGGGCCGCCATGTCATCCGGGCGGGTCTGGTTGAACTTGCCGCGAAAGGACTTGGCCAGGCCGGTTCGCACACTGTCGACGATCACTACTTCACGCATGGGCTACCTCGATCTTGTCGTTGTTGGGAGACCAATCGAGGATAGATCCACGCCCGCCCGGCCGCGATGATCATTCACCTGGCATATACAAAAGCATGGGGTGGTGCGCGGGTTTGGAGTGCGGGGGGTTGTGCAGAAGTCTAGTTGTGCAGAAGGTTGTTGTGCAGCGGGTTTGTAGTGCAGAGGGTTTGGGTGGCCGGGCCCTTGTGGTGAGCAGGCTTGCCCTGCGTTGGGGCGCGAAGCGGCCCAGGCCCCAGGCACTGCAGTGCTTCAGTCAGAAAGGGGGGGCAGGATTTGGGGTGGCCAGGCCCTTGTGGTGAGCAGGCTTGCCCTGCGTTGGGGCGCGAAGCGGCCCCGGCTCCAGGCAGTGCGGTGCTTCAGTCAGAAGTGGGGGGCAGGTTTTGGGGCTGCTGCGCAGCCCAACGCGGGGCAAGCCCGCTCGCCACAAAAAAGCGGGCTCTCCACTGTCCACCATGCGGGTTTGTAGTGCAGAGGGTTTGGGTGGCCAGGCCCTTGTGGTGAGCAGGCTTGCCCTGCGTTGGGGCGCGAAGCGGCCCCGGCTCCAGGCACTGCAGTGCTTCAGTCAAAAAGGGGGGCAGGATTTGGGGCTGCTGCGCAGCCCAACGCGGGGCAAGCCCGCTCGCCACAAAAAAAGCGGGTTCGCCATTAAACGCTGGCTGTCCACCACGCGGGTTTGTAAAGCAGAGAGTTGGGTTGGCCAGGCCCTTGTGGTGAGCAGGCTTGTCCTGCGTTGGGGCGCGAAGCGGCCCCGGCTCCAGACAGTGCGGTGCTTCAGTCAGAAAGGGGGGCAGGATTTGGGGCTGCTGCGCAGCCCAACGCGGGGCAAGCCCGCTCGCCACAAAAAAAGCGGGTTCGCCATTAAACGCTGGCTGTCCAGCACCCGGGTTTGTAGTGCAGAGAGTTGGGGTGGCCA